>VBKY01000224.1 GCA_005879255.1 Deltaproteobacteria bacterium | reverse complement strand
AAATCGCTCTCGGCCAGAAACTTTTCTTCGACGGTCGTTTGTCCGCCGATGGCACCGTCGCTTGCGCCAGCTGCCACAATCCCGAGCGCGCATTCACAGACGGCAAGCCAACTTCCACAGGTATCCACGGTCGCCTTGGACAAAGAAATGCGCCGACGATTCTGAACGCGCTCTACAATAAGACGCAGTTCTGGGATGGCCGGGCGAAGACGCTGGAGAATCAAGCGGCGCTGCCTATCGTCAATTCGATCGAGATGGGCCAGCCGAACCTGAACGCCGCGGTCGCCCGCATCGGAGGCGTAGGCGAGTACCAGCAAGCGTTCAGCCGGGTATTCGGCCGCCCGGCCAGCGGCCCAGATCTTCTGCGCGCGATTGCGTCCTACGAACGCACTCTGGTTTCATTCAATTCTGCTTTTGATCGCCTCATCGCCGGCGACAAGAACGCTATCGATGATGCCGCCAAGCGCGGCTGGGAGCTCTTTAACACCCGTGGCCGCTGCAATAAATGTCATGCGTTGACGGAAGACAAGCGGGATGTCACGAACTTTACGGACAACGACTTTCACAACATCGGCATCGGCATTATCCGGCACAATGTCGTGGCGCTGGCGCGACAGGCAGAGCAGTTGGTTAATTCTGGGGATGCCGCGGCCGTCGATCGGGCAGCGCTGCAGACAGACATGAGCGCTCTAGGGCGCTTCCTCATCACTAAAAAAGAGTCCGATATCGCTTCATTCAAAACGCCGGGGCTGCGTAATGTGCTGGTTACGGGGCCCTACTTTCACGACGGTTCGCAAGTGACGCTCTGGGATGTCATGGACCACTACAACAAAGGCGACGGATTGCAAAACCCTTATCTGGACGAGGACATCCAGCCACTCGCCCTGACGGAGAGAGACATTGACGACGTTGTCGCTTTCCTCGCGTCGCTGACGAGCGACGATTACAAAAAGCAGGGGGTCAGAGAGCTGGCGCGCCAGCGCGCGCTTTCACGAACGCAACGGCCACAGCGCGACACGGCACGGGCATTTGGCCCGAAACCGGTCCAGCCAAAGCCGCCTGCGCGGTGAGCATCGCCAGATCGTCCGATCACCATAGAGAACTGGTTAGCGAAAGTCTTGTTGAATCCACGCTCCTCGAATTTCCACTTCTTTGCTGCCTCAATATTGATTGCTCACACCTTGCGTCGACAAAAGCGCTCGGGTGTCGACCGTGGACTCCGAGTCCGTAGACGAAAGCGGACACTCTGGATCGACATGCGAACCCCGGAAACTTTCCACAAGCGGAGTGTCGTCATTTCGACACGTTAGGATATTTCGACATAGTTCTTCGTCACAAAGAAACAACTTCACTGGTTGTGAACCGAAAGTCTCGCGTATCTATCACTTACCGACTCCTTCATTGCGCTGGCACAATCCTTGCCCTCTTCAAGGCTAAAACAACGAGATGAAGAGTATGCAGCTTCGTTGTCAACTCGTACTTCTAACAAGCAGAGGCAAAGAGAAAGAAAACATATGGCAGTTGTAACTTTGATGTTGAAGCGAGGAGTCATGTTATGGAGACAGGTATCAAGTTAAACATAACCAAAACTATTCGGTCCTCAAAAACAGGTATGTTTCTGCCGAGAGAAGGCACACTCGTTTCTGTGACCGAAAATCTTGGACGCACTCTTTTGCTGGTTGAATTTGAAGACGGACAACACGAGTACCTGTTTGACCACGAGGTCGAATTAAAGAGCGGCAATGTATCGCCACAGAATTACGGTACAGGTACCGACGCACACATTTGAAAGTACATTCTGAAACGGCTGATACAAGAGATGATGAGCGTCGAAAAACGAAGTTGCTCGTGATTGGAGGATTGGGTGGTTGGTTCGCAGATCGGCGAAGTGATCGACGATGCTCAGCAGCAGAGGCGCAAAGATCTACGGCGGATGGACAGGCCGAAGGTATCTGACGGAGGGAGTTATGGCATTCAGGAATAAGATCTATTTCATCATCTTGGGGATTGTCGCCCAGTTATTGTTTTTTGGCGACGTTCGAGCTGACGGGCTACAACCGAACGACAACGCCTCGGAACAGGAAATCGTTACGGTGCCGGCGCACGATAACATGACTTTGGTCTCCTCTCAGCCCTGGGTTGTTGAAGGAGGAGAAGTTTGGGGCACGTTAGCGGCGTACGTTTATGACGATGTGACCACCAAAAGGCCCGCCGATTATTGGGAGCTTTACGGTAGCACAGGTGATCTCGTAGCGATCAGTTGGTTTGATCGATTCGGCATCCAAAGGTTGGCTGTAGATCGGGGGCTACTAGAGGAGAGCGACAAACCCGAAGGAACTTTCGTCGTCTTTTTAGACGGCGATTCGGTTTGATCCGGGTTGAGCGTCAGTACCGACAGGAGGTCGAGACTATGGAATATGCAAAAGTGAACGGCCTGAACCATAAGGCATCGCGCATCGGATTAGGCACCTGGTCGATCGGCGGCTTCATGTGGGGCGGAACCGATGAACAGGCGGCGCTCGAAACGATCCGCGCGGCGTTGGAGCATGGAATAAATCTCATCGACACGGCTCCGGTGTATGGGCTCGGCCGCGCTGAGGAGCTCGTAGGCCAAGCCTTGGCGAAATATGGGAAACGGGAAGAAGTGATCATTGCGACCAAGGTCGGGTTGGAGTGGCGCGGAGATCAGGTGTTTCGCAACTCGACTAGAGCGCGGATCATGCAAGAAATCGATGACTCGCTGCGCCGCCTGCAAACCGACTATATCGACATTTATCAAGTTCACTGGCCTGATCCTCTGGTTCCGATAGAGGAAACAGCAGAGGCGATGCACCAGCTTTACAAACAGGGAAAGATTCGAGCGATTGGAGTGAGCAACTACTCGCTGGAACAGATGAACGTGTTCCAGCACGTGGCGCCTCTGCATACCGTGCAACCACCTTACAATCTGTTCGAACGCGGGGTTAAAAAAGACGTGCTGCCGTACTGTCGCACTCACGCGGTCAGTACGCTGACGTACGGCTCCCTGTGCCGCGGACTGCTAAGCGGCAAAATGAAACCGGACAGCGAATTTCACGGCGACGATGTCCGTAAGATGGATCCAAAATTTCAACAACCCCGCTATGCGCAGTACCTGAAAGCCGTCGAGCGGCTCGACCGCTTTGCCCAACAGAATTACGGCAAACGGGTCCTTGAGTTAGCAATCCGCTGGACCTTAGACCAACCGTTCGTCACCGTTGCGCTTTGGGGAGCCCGCAATCCCGCGCAGCTGGCACCGGTAGCAGGTGTCATCGGGTGGAAGTTGGATCGAGACGCGCTGAAAGTTATTGACGACATTGTGCGCGAGTCAATAACCGACCCAGTCGGCCCGGAGTTCATGGCTCCCCCGGCCCGTTCGGCTCAAGAGCCACGCGAGGCAGTGCGGTATACCGCGTAAGTTGAGTACCTGCATGCCCCAGCCGCTAGACGCTCAAGGCGTAGATCCTGCCCTCCATGTCGGCGACGTCATAAACGAGGCGAGGGCGGCTCATCCAAAGCTCGCAAAGCAACTGGTGCTTGACGAGCTATTCGACCTCTCCCTTTATCAATCGCTCCGTAATGTGGCGAGTGGTAAGTTGCGGGACATCCTGGATCAGCTGATTCCGATCGAGTCGCGGCACTTTGAGTTCTGGCAGGACTTCTTTGATTTGCACATAGAAGCACTCGACCTGGCTAGACGGCTGAAGCTCGTGTTACTCGTGGCCATCTGCCGGCTTTTCGGCGCGCCCGCGATTCATCTCGTGCTGGAGGCGATAGAGGTCTACGGCGTGCGGAAGTATCTGAGGGTCTGGAGCGCATACGGCAATGGCCCGCTCGGTGCGGCGGTTCGGGACATCCTCGAGGACGAGTTCAAGCACGAGGATGAGGTCGTGACCGGGGATGCGGAGCGAAAACTCAATCCGGCGCGCGTGCGAGATATTTTCCTCGGGCTGAACGACGGCCTGGTCGAGATCCTGGGTGCCGTCAGCGGCTTCTTTGCCGCGTTCGGGAATTCGCTCGCAGTCCTGGTGGCGGGGCTCACCGTGGCTGTGGCCGGCGCCTTGTCGATGGCCGCCGGAGCCTGGATCGCCGTCAGTTCAGAGTCGGAGGTCCGCACAACAGAGATTGCGCGGCGGCGGTTTCTGGGTGAGAGCGTGTCAACGACCGGGACGGCGGAGACGCCGCTGGCTTCTGCAATTATTGTCGGTGCGAGCTATTTGGCCGGCGCTCTAGTCCCAGTATTGCCGGTTCTCGGTGGGGCAACGACCGTGCTCCCTTCGCTTCTTACCGCGGGTAGTCTAATCATCCTCGTCTCGATCATGGTCGCGTTTCTCTCGGGCATGAATATCAAACGGAGAGTCATGACTAACTTACTCATCATCGCCGCCGCCGTGGGTATTACTTTCGCGATCGGAGTTGTGACGAAGCTCGTGTGGGGTGTTTCGGTGTGAGCGTTATGCTCGGAGAGGTCAGCCACTGATACTGTCGAGATGACCAGCAAAATGTCCCAACAGCAGGTGCATCGCCTTTTCGCGGCCGGCGTTCTCATAAAAGGCGTGGATGGCGTCTTGGAAACGATCGGCGGTATTCTCTTTATGTTTGTCAGCCCGAAAGCGCTCAATAGCCTCGTCATCTTTTTCACTGCACATGAACTGTCCGAAGATCCTGACGATTGGTTTGCCACGTCGTTGCGCCATGCCGTTAACAATTTATCATCGGACACCAAATTTTTCGTGAGCGCTTACCTTGTTGCTCACGGACTTGTCAAAGTCTTTCTAGCAGCCGGTCTCCTACGCGAGAAACTTTGGGCGTACCCGGCGGCGCTTTGGTTTCTCGGCATTTTCATTCTCTACCAATTGTATCGCTTTAGCCATACACACTCACTCGGTCTCTTAGCACTGAGCGCCTTGGACCTCTTTGTGGCATCGCTGGTGTGGCTGGAGTATCGGTCGCGAAAACAACATGCGTACAACGGGAGATAATTCGAGTTATTCCGACTTTTGATTGCCATGCAGCGCCACTGGATAGACGCCTGTATTTCGGCAGCTGACGATAATCCGGCACCGACTTTGTCTCGCTTCATGATTGTGACCATATAACTCCTTTGAATTTGTTCTCAATACACCGTTTTCCAAACATTTATCGACTTTGGCATATCGATTGCCATACACCAAGAAAAAGGGAGATCTAATTCTAGAGTGAAGCTCCGCTTCCGCTCGCTTTGGCATCCCCTCCAAGAAATCATCGTTAAAGTGATCATTATATTATGTGGATAGTTAGACTCGCACTTAATCGTCCGTATACCTTTATCGTCCTGGCGCTATTGATCCTGCTGGCGAGCCCGGTGGTGATCCAGCGCACGCCGACGGACATCTTTCCGAATATCAATATTCCCGTAGTCGCCGTCGCCTGGCAGTTCACGGGACTAAATCCGGAAGAGATGGAAGGCCGCTTCACGACCGGCTTCGAACGCATTCTCACTACGGTCGTGGACAACATCCAACACATCGAATCGACCACCATCAATGGTCAATCGATCATCAAAGTCTTTCTCCAGCCGAATGCCAGTCTCGATACCGCCAACGCCCAGATCACGGCGGTATCGCAGGTCGCGCTGCGCCAGTTGCCCGCCGGCGCGCAGCCCCCGTTGATCCTCAACTTCAGCGCTTCAACCGTGCCGATCATCCAGCTTGCTCTTTCAGGAGAAGGCCTTTCTGAGCAGCAGCTCAACGACATCGGTTTGAATTTTTTGCGAACCCAACTCGTCACGGTTCCCGGCGCGGCGGTGCCTTATCCCTACGGCGGCAAACAAACCCAAGTGATGATCGATTTGAACCCGGCGTTGCTTCAATCCAAGGGTTTATCGGCAACCGACGTGGTGAACGCCGTGAGTTTACAGAACCTGGTCTTGCCTTCCGGCACGGCGAAAATCGGTCAATTTGAATATGACGTCAATATCAACGGCGCACCCAGAACCGTCGAGCAACTGAACGACATTCCAATCAAGCAGGTGGGCAGCTCGACGATCTATCTTCGGGACGTGGCCCACGTGCGCAACGGCTTTGCGCCGCAGACCAACATTGTCCGGCACGATGGCCTGCGCGGCGTGCTCGTAACCGTGCTCAAGGCGGGGAGCGCGTCCACACTCGACGTCGTCAACGGCATTCGCACGATTCTTCCGCGTGTCGCGGCCACGCTGCCGCCCCAGCTAAAAATTCAGCCGCTTGCGGATCAATCGATCTTCGTGCGCTCCGCCGTGAGCGGCGTCATCCGCGAAGCCGTTATCGCCGCCTGCCTCACCGGTTTGATGATCCTGATTTTCCTGGCGAGCTGGCGCAGCACCTTGATTATTGCAGTTTCGATTCCGCTGTCTATTCTGACCTCGATCATCGTTCTCAGCTTCTTAGGAGAAACCATCAACATTATGACGCTCGGTGGGCTCGCGCTCGCTGTGGGCATGCTGGTGGATGACGCCACCGTCGAGATCGAGAACACCAACCGGAATCTGGATCAGGGCAAGGAAATTAGGCAGGCGATCCTGGACGGCGCCTCACAGATCGCCGTTCCCGCTCTCGTGTCGACCTTGTGCATCTGCATCGTATTCTTACCGATGTTCTTTTTGAGCGGTGTCGCCCGCTACCTCTTTGTGCCGCTAGCCGAGGCGGTGGTTTTCGCCATGCTCGCGTCGTATTTCTTGTCTCGAACGCTCGTGCCTACGATGGCGCTGTATCTCCTGAAACCGAAAGATCACCATGCGGCTACTTCGCGCAATCCATTCATCCGGTTTCAGGATTCGTTCGAGCGCGGGTTTGAGCGTCTTCGCCTCGGCTATCAGCGCGTGCTCACGACGCTGGTTCATCGGCGGGTTGTTTTCGTTCCGGTCTTCCTCGTGCTTTGTCTTTCCGCCTGGGGGCTCGTGCCCTGGCTGGGTGAAAATTTTTTTCCTGACACCGACAGCGGCCAGTTTAGCCTCCACGTGCGTGCCAAGACCGGCACACGCATTGAAGAGACTGCACGCCTTGCCGATCTCGTTGAAAACTCGATCCGGCGGGTCATTCCGGCCCAGGAACTGGACAATATTCTCGACAACATCGGGTTGCCCTACAGCACTATTAATTACATGCACAACACCTCTGGGCTGATCGGCGCCGCGGACGCAGACATTTTAGTCTCCCTCAAAGAAAATCATCGCCCGACGGCGGAATATGTCCGAGAGCTGCGCAAAACTCTCGGGGCTGAATTCCCAGGCAATACCTTTTATTTCCTACCCGCCGACATCGTCACTCAAATCTTGAACTTTGGTTTACCCGCCCCGATCGATATTCAGATCGAAGGCGCGGACGTCCATTCCAACCGGCGGATCGCCGACAAGATCCTGAACGAGATTAGCCAAGTGCCTGGCATCGCAGATCCGCGCATTCAGCAGGATTTCGATTACCCGACTTTCCGCGTCGACGTCGACCGCACGAAGGCAGCCGGCGGCGGCTTCACCCAACGCGACGTTTCCAGCAGCCTGCTGGTGTCCTTGAGCGGCAGCTTCCAGACCACGCCAACCTTTTTTCTGAATTGGCAAAATGGCGTCAACTATAATCTGGCGACCCAAACGCCCCAATACCGGATTCAATCCTTGCAGGACCTGGAGAATATGCCGATTACTTCGGCGACGGCGCGAAGCCCAGAGATTCTGGCCGACGTCGCCTCGATCACGCGATCGAGTGAGATGGCGGTGCTGAATCACTATGACATCCGCCGCGTCGTGGACGTTTATGCCTCCGTGCAGGACCGGGACCTCGGCGCCGTCGGCCGTGAAATCACGCGGATCGTCGATGCCAACCAAAAACTATTGCCGCGCGGCAGCTTCATCACGGTTCGCGGACAGCTCTCCACGATGCGGACATCTTACATCGGCTTGTTGGCCGGTCTCGGCTTCGCCATCGTGTTGGTCTATCTATTGATCGTGGTAAATTTCCAGTCCTGGCTGGATCCTTTCATCATCATCACGGCTTTGCCCGCCGCGCTGGCCGGCATCATCATCTTCCTGTTTCTCACTCATACCACGCTCAGTGTGCCGGCGTTGATGGGCTCGATCATGTGCATGGGTGTCGCCACCGCTAACAGCATTTTGATCGTGTCGTTCGCCAAAGAGCGGCTGATCGAACATAGCAACGCCGTGGAGGCGGCCATCGAGGCCGGTTTTACGCGCTTTCGCCCCGTGCTCATGACCGCTCTCGCCATGATCATCGGCATGATTCCCATGGCGCTGGGATTCGGCGACGGCGGCGAACAGAACGCGCCACTCGGACGGGCCGTCATCGGTGGTTTGCTGTGCGCCACGGTCGCAACTCTCATTTTTGTGCCGGCGGTGTTTAGTATTTTCCACGGCAGACGTGGCGCAACTCAATCAGCACGTGGATGACAAACGATGCGCCGACGGCAGCCGATTTCATTCATGGAGCGAATACGATGACAGACAACGAGAAAAAAGAACCCGAAACTCAATTCGAAGATACAGCGCGCGATGAAAACCACCGCGCGGGCGCCGGTCCCGCGACTTATGTGATTCTAGGCGGCGTGGCAGTGATTTTTGTCATTGTCATTGCCGTCGGCTTCATCAGTCGCAAAAAGGCGGAGGCGGATCTAAAACAGATGACAGCAGCGGCCTCGATATCCACCGTCAACGTGGTCTATCCAAAGACCGGCGCTCCCAACAATGAAATTGTGTTGCCGGGAAACACCCAGGCTTTTACCGACGCGCCGATCTTTGCGCGGACGAACGGTTATGTGAAAAACTGGCACGTTGACATCGGGACACGGGTGAAGAAAGGCCAGCTGCTGGCCGAGATCGAGACACCGGAAGTGGACCAGCAGTTACAACAAGCTCGGGCGGATCTTCAAACCGCGCAGGCCAACCTGCGCCAGGCCGAAATCACCGCGGACCGCTGGGAGGCCCTCTGGAAAACGAACTCCGTGTCAAAGCAGGAAACCGACGTGGCGGTGAGCGCCTTCCATGCGATGAAAGCCACGGTCGACTCAAACACCTCCAATGTCCGCCGCTTAGAGGAACTCCAGGGGTTTCAGAAGATTTACGCTCCTTTCGACGGCGTGATCACCGCGCGCAACACGGATATCGGCGCGCTCATTAATTCAGGCGCGAGTACGCCGACGCAGGAGCTGTTCCACCTTGCGGCAATCAACATCTTGCGCGTCTTTGTCGCCGTGCCGCAACTCTATGCGCAGGCAGTGCGCCCGGGCGCGACGGCATTCCTGACGCTCGACGAATTTCCCGGCAAAACTTTCAGCGGCACGATCGCGCGAAACTCCAACTCCATCGATCCGGCGTCACGAACTCTGCTTGTCGAGGTCGATGTGGATAATCGCAGCGGCACGCTGCTTCCCGGCGCTTACGTCAGCGTTCATCTCAAATTGCCGCAATCGGTCAGCTCCGTCACAGTGCCGGCCAACACCCTGCTGTTCCGCTCCGAGGGCTTGCGCGTCGGCGTAGTTCGCAACGGCCGCGCGGCACTCGTCCCAGTGACCATCGGCCGCGACTACGGCAACAGCGTGGAGGTTGTCAGTGGGCTCCAACCTACGGATTCAGTCATCATCAATCCAAGCGACTCTCTGATCGATGGGACTGCCGTTCGAGTCAATCCGTCGCCCGCTCAGGCCACCGCGAAATGAAATTGTTTTACCTCGGTCTTACTGCTGCTGTGGTGTTGCTGTGCGCAGGTTGCATGGTGGGACCCGATTATTCCAAGCCATCGGTGCCGATGACGGCCGGCTACAAGGAGGACCAGGGGTGGAAGCTCGCGCGACCACTCGACCATATCCCGCGCGGCAAATGGTGGGAGATCTTCGGTGATCCGCAGCTGAATGCATTGGAAGAACAGGTGAGCGAGGCCAACCAGAACGTGAAGGTGGCCGAGGCGCGATTCCGCCAGGCCCGCGCCATGATCGGCTTCTTTCGCGCCGGCTTGTTTCCCACGGTCACCGCCGGAGCCAGCGCAAACTCTGTGCGCAATTCGACGGTCAGCCCCTTTGCAACGTCGTCGAGTGGAGCATCCAGTGGAACGTCGTCGGGTGGAGCGTCCAGTGGAAGGTCGTCGAGTGGAGCATCCACCGGCGAATTTCTTTTGACCGGCGACATATCCTACGAGATCGACTTGTGGGGCCGCATCCGCCGCAGCGTGACCGCCGCTCGCGAGGAAGCGCAAGCAACCGCCGGCGACCTGGAGACTGCCAGACTCAGCATTCAGGCAGAGCTGGCATTCGATTATTTTGAGTTGCGCAGCGCCGATGCCCAACAACGGCTTCTTAACGACACGGTAAAGGCGTTCGACGAAGCCTTGCAGCTCACGATCCGTCGATTCGAAGGCGGCGCTGCGCCGAAGTCGGATGTGGCCCAGGCGCAGACTCAACTGGAGACGACGCAAGTGCAGGCCACGGATATCGCCGTGCAGCGGGCGGCATTCGAACACGCCATCGCGACACTGATCGGAAAGCCTCCCGCAGACTTCAGCCTGCCTCCCGCGCCATTGGACCTCCAGCCACCGGACATCCCGGCGGGTCTCCCTTCGGAGCTTTTGGAGCGCCGGCCGGACATCGCGGCGGCGGAGCGTCGCGTCGCCGAGGCGAACGAGCAGATCGGCATCGCCAAGGCCGCATACTTTCCAACGGTGACGCTCAATGCTTTGCTCGGATTCGAAAGCAGCTCGCTCCGAAATTTTGGGGGTTGGCAAAGTTTTTTATGGGCGGTCGGAAGTTCTGTAGCGCAAACGATTTTCGATGGCGGGCGGCGGCGAGCCACTTCCGAGGCGGCGCTCGCAAGTTATGATGCAACGGTCGCCAGTTATCGCCAAGCTACCCTCGACGCATTTCAACAAGTGGAAGACAATCTGGCCGCGCTGCGCATCCTCGAACAGGAAACGCAGCAACAAGCGCGCGCCGTGTTGTCGGCGCGTGAATCCCTTCAGCTTTTCACGAATCGTTACAAAGGCGGAGTCGATAACTACCTTCAAGTCATTACGGCTCAGACGGTGGCGCTGGCCAATGAACGCAACCAGGTCGACATCATGCGCCGGCGCATGGATGCCAGCGTGCTATTGGTCAAAGCGCTCGGCGGCGGGTGGCACGTCGACGATCTGCCGCAGTTCTAACCGGACGCCGCACATGAGGTTGCCGTAGTGTTGGAATTTAGACACCGTTCGATATTTCGACACTAATTTAGCCGCTGATCGCTCCGCGCTCACCGACTTCCATAGCAAGCTAGTGGAGTTAAAGCCCGACGGCGATGGAAGAGTGCGGATGATTGCTTCCAGTGTGCCGGGTGCTGGCTCGATGCGCTTAGACGCGGGGTCTCACGGGATTTAGTTTGCTATCGAAAACAACCTAGCGCGAGTATGCCGCAGCCAAAACAGAAATTTGACCACCAAGGAGACAAAGAACTTGGCGCGGCTAAGCCGCAGCCAAATGGGACTATCTCGCGCAAAGCCGCGGTTTCGGTTTGTTTCAGATTTCGAGCTTCGGATTTTGGATTTTAAGTCGTCATCGCTTGGCGTCCCTTCGACGTTGCTCAGGACACGCTTGGCGCGATGATCAGAATTAGGACTTAAAATCCAAAATCCGAAGCTCGAAATCTGAAACAAACCGAAACACTAGAATTACCAATTCCAGAATCTGAAATGCGCTTGTTTGGATTCCGCGCCTTGCGCAAATTTTTCGCGAATCAATCTGGAATTTACTCGCGCCAAGACGCCAAGAACGCAAAGTGACGGGCCTGTCATCCCGAGCATCGTCTCTTATCATACCGGCAGGCATCGTCTGAATGCCATTCTTGGGTTTGCAGTGGATGGGGTGCTTACCGCCGGACTGATTATCTCTGTAATCCTCCTGGTTAACGCTCTGCCCACCGGCAAAGAGACACCACAGCAGCTCTTGCTTTCAGCAGCATCGCTTTGGATCACGAACATTTTGGTTTTTGCTTTGTGGTATTGGCGACTGGACGCCGGGGGACCGTATCAACGGGATAAGCGTCCAGGACATTCTGAGGGAGCCTTCCTCTTTCCGCAGATGACACTGAGCAAAGAGGCTCTGAAAGAAGCAGGACAGCAGGAGTGGTCACCTAATTTCATTGATTATTTGTTTCTGGCTTTCAACACCAGCACAGCCTTTTCACCCACCGACGCGCCCGTGCTGGCGAAATGGGCAAAAGTCTTGATGATGTTACAATCGCTGCTATCACTGCTGATCATTGCGCTCCTAGCTGCGCGCGCCGTCAACATTCTCTGACGGACGGTGTCGAAACCTCGACATTTATCGGGCGGCGCGTCGAACGTCCGATACTTTCTCCAGCGGTCGCGACTCTAGCAGTCTAAATTTTTCCTGTATTCTCACGATCTCGGCTCAAATCAACTTTGGCAGGTTTTTTGCCTATATTTTGAAAAAGGCGATGTGCGCTCAGCTTACCATTCACACCGTCAGTCGTTTTCGGGAATGGAGATCTCAGGCGATGAAACTATATATGAAAAAGGAGATAACTATGAAGGTGATACATTTTCTGGCAGGGCTCTCGTTGAGTGTTTTGCTCGCCGCGTGCGCGGCCTTCCAGGGTGCAGGCGACATTGCCCAAGGAAGAGAAGCGATGTTTGCGGGCAACTATAAAGCTGCCCTCGGCCATTTTCAGAGTGCCGAGCAAGTAGACCCCAACTACATATACGGCACGGAGCTGCAGGAGGGAGTCTCGAGCTATCTAGGCAGAGCTCAATACCTCACCGGCAACTACGCGCAAGCGCGTCAGACTTTGGAAAAGGCGCTTTCACAGGACAAGGACGACAACGTCGCGCGGCTCTACCTTGGGCTTGCGTGGGCTCGCCAAGGCGAGGGTCAGAAGGGTTTGCAAGATATCGACGCGGGGATGAAAGGAATTTATGACTTCGTCGATTACATAACCGACACCTTCAGATTTTCCTATGGACGAGACTGGGATCCAGGACGAGACATACGTTCCGGCATTGAAAGAGATCGCGCCATGATCGCCAGCGGTAAGATCGACTGGCCAACACTCATTGCCGATGGAGAATCGATAGCGATGAAGATCGAACGAGAGCCAGACATAGTTCGACGGGAAAGAGAAGAATTTCGAAGACCCAGGTTTCGCCTATAATCCAACAGTTCAAAAGGATGCGCGGCGGAAAGGTTCAGCGTCATTGCTGGTGTTTTTTTCACGCAGACAAAGCACGCTGGCCACAATTGGCTTAAGCGATCAGCAACGGAAAAAATAGCGTTCGGCACAGCCCTTGCTCTAGTAATCACCAGGAGAAGGGCCCAGGGCCCCGGAGGTGAAAAAAATGAAAACCGCAAAGTTCTTTTTCGCAGTGCTGGTGCTAAGCGGTAACATCGTCGCGACTTATACGCCGGCCAGCGCAAAAGAAATTCCTGGATTGGTAGCCAAAGACGGGGGTGTTCCCGAGAGCTATTGTCCCATGCAGATTAGGGCGTCGACCCCGCAGAGTTTTCTCGGCGAGCAGCCGGTTCTTAAGCACCCGAATTCTGGCGAACTGATCGACTATTACGGCCCTTGCGGTGAGACTCCGGTTGGACAAGATCAGCCGCACACGCAGCGGCTGGATCAGTATGGCTGGGAAAATAATTATACGCGATAAAGAATCTGCGGCGGCAGCGCGGGTGATCGGCCGATGTTAAGCCGATGGTAAGGAAGGAAGTTCATGAAAAAATTTTATTTGTTCGCACTCGTCATCTTATCGTTCCACGCTTTGCCGGTCGGAGATTTATCCGCCGCAGATCAGCCCTTTGTGCAAGATCAGTTTCTCCAGCGGCAGCAAATGAACGAGCTTCGTGCGCAACAACAGCTAAACCAGCTCCAGCGCGAGCAGGAGTTAAATCAGGCGCAGCAGCAGTTAGACCAAATGCGGCAGCACGGGCAAGCGAATTCCCGTCCGCGGCAGGAGCAGCTCAATGATGTTCAGCGGCAATCAGATCAAATGCGCAACGATCAGCAGCTGAATCGGTTACGGGAGGATGAGCAGCTAAACCAGCTTCGGCAGCAACCTGAGCGCCTGCAGCAGAACCGTCTAGAGCAACTCCGTAGCGATCAGGAGCTGAACCAGCAACAGCTTCAAGAACAGTTCAACCAGACGCAGCAACGGCTGGACGAATTACGCCGCTAGCAGCCGCAGGAAGATTCTTTAGCGTATCAGATTCGCAGGCGCGCCGATCGCGGCGAGGAAGGCTTAAGTGTCGGCGGGAGGAAAAGGAGGCGTTGAATGATGATAATCGAGTGGACTCGTATAGGGCCGCCGGTGACGGCCGCATTTCTCGGATCGCTCGTCGAATTCATTGAAGCGATGACAATAGTTAGCGCAGTCGGTACGGTCCGAGGTTGGCGGTCGGCTATGCTTGGAACGATCATGGGCGTGCTGTTACTTGCGGTACTGGTCAGCCTGCTCGGCCCTGCGCTTGGCCTCATTCCGATCACGCTGCTCCAGCTTGCGGTCGGCGTCCTGCTTGTACTCTTCGGTATGCGCTGGCTGCGCAAGGCGATGCTCCGGGCGGCTGGCGTCATCCCGCTCCGCGACGAGACCCAGGCCTTCGCCAAGGAGACTGAAGTTCTGGGCGGGAAAGGTTTTGCGGGTACCATCGGTTGGGACGCAATCGCAATCGCGACGGCCTTCAAAGCGGTTGTGCTCGAGGGTTTGGAGGTCGTCTTCATCGTCATCGCAGTGGGCACGGTCGGCCATATGCTGATACCCGCGAGCGCGGGCGCAGTGGCCGCGGGTATCCTGGTCCTCCTTTTTGGACTGGCGCTGCGCCGCCCGCTGGCCCGGGTGCCCGAGAACACATTGAAGTTCGCAGTCGGAATTCTCATCTCTGCATTTGGAGTATTCTGGGTCGGCGAGGGCCTCGGTTTTCACTGGCCCGGCAGTGACCTTTCGATTCTCGGTCTCACGGTCGGCTTTCTGTTCATTTCGCTCGTTGTGGTGCCGCTGGCTCGGCACCGGCCGCCGGAAGAATTGGCTCCAGCACAACAACAGAAGGAATCATACTAATGATCAAGAGATTGATCGCAATGGCTCGCAAGGTGTTCGGACTCTTTGTCGACGACGGTAGTCTTGCCCTGAGCATTCTAGTATGGATCTTTGCGCTTCACGTAGTGGCGCCAATCGCATTCATTGAGCAGACGTGGGCTGCACCGGTCTTGTTCTTGGGATGCGTAGGCATTCTCATCGAGAATGTGCTGCGCGCATCGCGACAGCCGCTACCGTCTGCGGAACCTGATGGACACGTCGGCACCAGTAAGAGATAGGTACTAGACTTCTCGGAATCTTCCGGCATCACGAAGTCTTTCTTACAAAATGTTTCAGCTAGATGAGCGCGTCTCAAGTATTTAGTATTTTTCATTCTCAAAGTGTTCTGGCATCGGGCTTGCCCATGCTCTTCTGTAGAACGGGGCCTTTGAGGGTTAGGACAGGAGTTCTGAAAGGATGTGCACATCCAACACTTAAGGTGAAGCGACGCTGCCTGCAGTCGATTCTGTTACGGATAAGACTGTCAGCATAAAGCCGTAGAGGGGAGAGCCATCAGCTCTCCCCTCATGCGGTTGGCGCGCTTACTGATTAACGTAAAATGAGTCTACCCAGTGATGCCGATTCTCGATTCTCTGGGACTCGACTTGATCGTTTCCAGTCGGCTTTTCGTCGCACGGCCCATAGAAATCGATGATATCACCCGTCGGATTAAGCTCCGGGTCGTTCCCAGCTAGCGAGCTTCCACTCATCGCCGGGAACTTCTCGTGACAGTAACTGCCTGGAGTGTCCTCCTGCTTAAGGAGAACGCCGTCCTCAGCCGCCGCGTTGTTGAGTGCTCCCAAAGCGCCCGTGAAAAGCAGGGCTGCCAAAAATGATGTTGCGATTTTCATAGTTTTTACCTCCTTTCTCTCTGATCTGTATGATTAGAATGGCAAGGCTTGTGCCACACAGATCGACACCAGACAGGCACCTATAAATCGTGACAAACAGGGATGTTGCGGATTGTTCCGCTTTCACGTTGGAGAGATGTAACGAAAGAAGTGTGTCGAGTTATCGGCAGGTGGCTAAATCTTGGCTTCGATCTGCGCCGTAGTCCGATCGAACTCAGCCATGATGCAGTCAAACCAGCAGAGGCGTTCATTGTACTATACTTAAGTATAATAGATTCGATACCAACGACTCTGCTAAATTTTCCTGCACACACAGTGGACGGAAAAAGCGAATGAGTTAAGGTTCCGCCACGTGTTGTCTGTGCTCGTTCTTTGGGTTTGAAACGACTGTAAATCGGACTCGAAGTTATGTCGAAGTTTGGGACGTCAACGCGGCGCGTCACGTCGGTTGTTCTCGAGTACGGGCTAGCGGTCTTATCTGTGGCCGCGGCACTCGCTATCACACAATTGCTTAGAACCTATTTTGAACCGACCCCCAATTCGTTGTTTTTTTGCGCAATCGTGGTCAGCAGTTGGTTCGGTGGGCTCGGGCCGGGATTGCTCTCGGGCTTACTTTCCGTAGGGGTCATCGATTATTATTTTATTTCTCCGCGCTACATTTTGACGGTAAATCCAGAGGACGTGCCGCGCCTGGCTGTTTTTCTGATCTCGGCGACTGCGATCAGTTCGTTGAGCGGCGGGCAAAGACGCGCGAAGGAATCGCTCCGGCAGGCACGTGACGAACTGGAAACGAAAGTGCAAGAGCGCACGGCGGAGCTTCGGCGGATCAACGACGAGCTGCGGGCGGAAATCGCCGAACGCAAGAATGCGGAGGGGGCACTCCTGTCGAGCGAAGCTCGACTCAAACAGGCACAGCCGGTTGCCCACTTGGGGAGCTACGAAGTCGATGTGCTCACAGGCCACACTCGTTGGTCCGATGAAGTATTCCGCATCCTGGGACTCGATCCGGCGAGCGGGTCGTTGACCCGCCAGGATTTTGTCGAGCGCGTCATTCATCCAGAAGATCGGGACTATGCGACGCAACGCTACGATCAAGTCGTTCATGGAGGAAAGGCTTATCAGCTCGAATGCCGTGTCATCCGCCCTGACGGTTCCGTGCGGTTCGTGCAGAATATGGGCGAGCCGATCAGGAGCGCAGGCGGAGCCGTGGTGAGGTTGGTCGGTACCCTGCTCGATATCACCGAGCGCAGGCAGAGTGAAGATAACTTAGCTCGGCTGAACCGGACTCTGCAGACCCTTTATCAATGCAACCAGGCTCTCGTCCGCGCCACCGACGAACAAGAACTTTTGCAGTCCGTCTGCCGGATCCTCGTAGAGGTCGGTGGACTTCGTATGGCATGGGTCGGTTACCGTGAGCTCGACGCCGAGAAGACGATCCGTCCGGTCGCGCAAGCAGGATACGATCAGGGCTACGTGGAAAGCGTCAAAGCCACCTGGGCGGATTCGGAAAGAGGTCAGGGTCCGACGGGCACTGCTATCAGAACCGGTAAGCCATCATGGACGAAGAGTATCCAAACCGACCCGAGTATCGCGCCATGGCGAGCGGAGGCGCTCAAGCGCGGCTATGGTTCGAACATCTCGCTCCCGTTGATGTCTGATGGCGAACCATTTGGCGCCCTCACCCTTTACGCTGAAGAACCTGACGCCTTTAATGAACGCGCGATCGAGCAGTTCACGGAGCTGGCGGATAATCTGGCGTATGGTGTGATCGCGCTGCGCACACGCGAGGAACGCAGCCGCGCGGAACGCGGTCTGCGCGAGGCGCAGGCAGAGCTGGCGCACGTAACCCGGGTCATGACGATGGGAGAACTTACCGCGTCGATCGCTCATGAGATCAACCAGCCGCTTGCCGCCGTGGTTGCTAATGCCAACGCTTGTTTCCGCTGGCTTGCCAATCCAACACCGAATTTAAGCGAGGCGCGGGATGCGATATCGCGAATTGTCAGAGACGGCAACCGGGCTAGCGATGTGATCGGGCGCATCCGCGCATTGGTCAAAAAAGGCGACACTGAGAAGACGCTTCTGGACATTAACGAAGCCATCCAAGAGGTTGTCAGTCTGACTCACAGCGAAATACAAAAATCCGGCGTGGTGCTGAAGATGAAACTGGCTGCCGGTCTCCCCCGCATATTGGGCGATCGGATCCAGTTGCAACAAGTGATTCTTAATCTGGTGATGAACGGTATCGAAGCCATGAATGCTGTCACGGACCGACCGCGGGAGATACTTATTCGTTCGTGTCAACATGAAACCGACAAGGTGCTCGTCGCTGTGCAAGACTCCGGTATTGGGATCGACGGGCAGAATCTCCAAAAGATCTTCAACGCTTTCTACACCACTAAGTCGCAGGGAATGGGGATGGGACTGGCGATCAGTCGTTCCATTGTTGAAAATCACGGCGGGCGGCTTTGGGCTGTACCGAATGATGGTCCCGGTACGACGTTTCAGTTTACCCTCTTGAAGTACGCCTAGACCCGCGCATAAACGGACTCAGCGCCGGCTGAATACCGAATGCATATGATCAGATTCTTCCGCTTCT
>VBKY01000552.1 GCA_005879255.1 Deltaproteobacteria bacterium | reverse complement strand
CGGCAGCGGACCGGCGCTTGCGGCATTGATGGCGGACGAGATTCAATTCCTTTATTGCGCCGCCGACGCGACGATTCCATCTCTGGCGGCGGGAGTTGACGTTAAGCTTGTGGCCGCGCCTTTGATAAAACTCCCGTACGTGTTAGTCGCCCGTAAAGAGATCCGCAGGCTCGAGGATCTTAAAGGCAAATCCATAGGCGTGGCGCGGGCTGGCGATCTAAGCGATCGGCTGTCGCGCATGGTGGCGAAAAAGTTCAACATCCCTGACGTTGCAATGCGCCCCATTGGCGGCAGCCAGTCCGAGCGCTACCAAGCGATGGCGGCTAATATTGTCCAGGCAGTCGTGATCACTCCGCCGCTGGATGTCCGGGCGAGGAATGACGGCTTTAACGTGCTTTTTCGCTTGATCGATTTGGATATTCCTTTTATCTACAGTTCCCTTCACGCAAGCACGCGGACGATTCGCGAACGGCCGGAGATGGTGCAGCGGATGGTCGCGGCGTTCGGCGAAGCGATTATCTTTGCCGATAAAAACCCGGCCAAGGCCAAGGCGGCGATCTCGAAAGTCATGCGGGTGAAGGAAGAAGAAGCGCTCCAGGTGGCCTACAACGTTTATACCAAGGACATCGTCGATCGGCGCATGATCGTGCCGTCGACGGCGGTCGCCGAATCCGTGGAACTGCAGCGCGGTTTGGGAACTCCCATCAAACGAAAAGCTGAGGACATCTATGACAATTCGTTTGTTAACAATCTCGAGAAGAGCGGTTTTCAGCGAGAATTGTGGGGGCAAGTAACCCGTTAGGAGAAGACCAGCGCAAAGGACAAATTCCGGATCTGAAAAGGTTTGAGCAATGAAAACACTCATCCAAGGCGGCTATGTGGTCGGCTTCGACGGCAAACAACATGAAATCGTCAAGGACGGTGTCGTTGTCTTCGACGGAAATCGTATCGAGTTCGTCGGTAAAGAATATGCACAATCGGTCGACAAAAGGATCGACGCTAAAGGTTGCCTGGTTTCTCCGGGGTTTATCGACACGCACTTTCACTCCGGCATCAACGCCAGCGATTACATACTCAACGACTCGACCAAAACCGATTTCTTCGCGTCCAACTATCTAGCCCATGGCGGGCCGACGCGCGAAGGCGCGCACGCCGCGCACTTGAAAGACGTTGACATAGGCCAGCGTTTTTCGCTGATCCATGTTCTCAAAAGCGGCGTGACGACGACCTTTGACATTGGCGGTGCCGGTGGAGAACCGGGGCGATACGTGGACATGATCGATCAAGTTGGTATTCGCTGCGCTGCCGGTCCGAGCTATAAGAACGTTAATTTTTTCCACGATCGTGAAGGGCGGTTGGAATATGACTGGGACGACGAACGGGGCGCCAAAGGACTAAAAGCGGCGGTCGACTTCGGCAGCAAGTTCAAGGACGCATGCAAAGGGCGCATGATGACGATGCTCTATCCCGGTCACGTCGACTCTTGTACACCGGCGCTTTTGCAAGACACTCGCAAAGCGGCGCGGGAGATTGGCGTGCGCGTGCAGATTCACGCTACGATCAATCTCTACGAGTTTCACACGGTCATGCAACGCGAGCGCTGCACGCCGATTGAGCTGCTCCAAAAAATCGGTTTTCTCGACCCCGAAGTTTCGCTGTCGCACTGTATCTTCGTCACCGGCCACAGCTGGCTGTCCTATCCCTACGGCGACGATCTAAAGATCATTGCCGATTCTGGCGCGTCGGTGGCGTACAGCCCACTCAAGTATTTGAAGCTCGGCATCGTCATGGAGTCGTTCGATAAATATCGCAAAGCTGGCATCAACATGGGCATCTTATGCCGCCATGGCTTCGCGCGTCGCCGACAAGAGTTTTCTCTCCGGCCATCCGCGCGACGTGTTCAACGCAATCACGCTGGGCGGTGCCAAAATGCTCGGACGCGACGACCTAGGCAGACTACAGAAAGGCGCGAAGGCCGACATCACGATCGTCAATCTGCGCGATATCGCCTTTGGTGCCGTGCGCGATCCGATCCGCTCGCTCATGGAAACCGCCGTTAGCCGCGACGTCCGGACCGTGATCGTGGACGGTGAAACGCTGGTCGACAGCGGCAAATATCTGCGCCTCAACGAAGAAGAGTTGCTCGACAAAGTCCAAGCCAAAGGCGAACAAATCTGGGACAGCGTGCCGAAATGGCACTGGACGGGTAAACCGATCGATGAAGTCGTGCCGCCAGCGTTTGAGATGAAATAAAAGATCTTATTGCCGAGGCGACGTGTGAAATCCGTAAAGACCGGCGTTTCGTGAAAAGGGCGCGATCAATGATTGGGTCATTTCACTGCATCAGGGCTGCCCAACCAGCTTGCGCCAGGGTTGAAGCCGTCGCCGTGGTGGTCGTGCTAGACCGTGTTGCATTTTTTTAAGTCGCTCGAATCTCTCAACAAAGCGCTTTGGATCCATTTCCACGATCTTGTTAATGGGTAACGGTTCCTCGTTAGCTGGACATTAGGCCTCTCGGTCAAATGAGATCGCTTAGCTTCTCTACCAAGCCCTTCAGCTCCAGAAACCCCTTCTGCCAAAACTCTGCCTTGTGGATGTCTATGCCTAGCGGCTTGAGTAATGCTTCCGGTGTATCGGATCCGCCGGATTCGAGTAAAGTAAGATACTTCGGAACGAAGCCTTTTCCCTCGTCCTTGTACATGCGGTAGAGTGCGAGGACCAAGAGCTGGCCAAAGACGTAACTGTAGCAGTAAAAGCGGCTGTGAATGAAGTGCGGAATGTACGACCAGCCCCAACGGTAGCCGTCGGGCATCTCCACGACGTCACCGTAATACTTGCCGTTGGCTTCGAGCCACAGGCTTCCTAACCTATCCGGCGTCAGCCGATTTTCCTTTCTTGCCGAAAAAGCCAATTCCTCGAAACGGGTGAGCACGTTCTGTCGAAAAACCGTGGCGAAAATGTCTTCGATCTTGCCGGCGAGAAGAGCGATTTGAACTTGGCGATCGGTTTGGTGGGCGAGCAGATGATCGAAGACGAGCATCTCAGCAAAGACTGAGGCGGTTTCGGCCGTGGTGAGCGGCGTGTCGTAGTTGAAATAGCTTTGCTTGCGGCTCAAACAACCGTGCAGTCCGTGGCCTAACTCGTGGGCGACGGTCATGACGTCTCTTAAGTTATCGTCGTAGTTACAAAGGATGTACGGATGCAGCTGCGGTGAAGGCGAGGCGCAGAACGCGCCACCGCGTTTGCCTTTGCGAATCTCCGCGTCGATCCAATTCTTGGCGAAAAATTCCCCTGCGAGTTCTCTAAATCTCGGGTCGAAGGCTTCGAAAGCATCAAGGATCGCTTGTTGGGCATGAGAGTAGGGAAACGGCCTAACTTCCTTGCCGACGGGCGCGTACTGATCGTAAAGCGCGAGTCGCGGTAGGTCGAGCAATTTGGCTTTGAGACGAAAGTAGTCATGGGCCAAGGCGTAATTTGATTCCGTGACGGTCATCATGGTGTTGACCGCTGCGTCGTCAATTTCATTGAAAAGGTGACGCTGGGCCATCGGATTTGGATAGGCGCGGAGACGATCCATGGTTAAATGATCTTGAATCAGTGTGTCGTAAGTGAACGTCAGCACCTGGCCATGCTGCGAAAGTCCTTGGTAGAGCGTTTCCAGCGCGCGCTGGCGCAACGAGCGGTCAGGTTCGTGGAGCAGCGAAAGGATCTGACTCAAATTGCGATCTTCGGACCCGCCGTCCTTCTCAAGGGTGAACGTCAACGACGAGGTGATTTCAGAAAACAGCCGGCCAAAAGCGTTCCGGCCGGTGTTGTCTTTTTCGTTAATGACTTTTTCTTCTGGCTCGGAGAGCGTATGCGGTCGATAGCGACGCAGGTTTGAAAGATAGTGTTTGTATGTCTTGAGCCGCGGATCGCCGATAAGTCGGTTGGCTGCTTCCTCGTCGCACTTTAGCCATTGCAGCTCGAAAAAGAGCAATTGGTTTCTTATCTCTGTCGATCGTTGCTCGACGCGCTGCTCCAAGTCCTGATATTCTGGCTTTGCTGTGTCGGCGGCGTACAGGAGACTCGAGTAACTTCCGGCGCGATCGAGAGCTTCATAAATCGCTTCCAGTTCGTCGAGCGCTCGAAGCAGAATATCGGCCGTGAGAGCATTCGGCTGTTCCATCTGCGGCCGAAAGCGCTTTGCAAAGGCTGCGGCGCGCGCATGACAGGTTTTTAGCGTCAGCTCGATCTGCGGGTCGTTATGTGCGGCAAAGAGATCGCTCAAATTCCATTTGATGCCTTCGGCGCTATTAGAGGTCATAGAGACGTTGTTCCTTTCCTGTTCGCCGTTCGACCCGGTCGAGACTCCGCAAATATCATGGCATCGGTTCATTTGCCTGGAATCGCTCCATGGCGACGCGCCAATTGGGGGGCACTGCCGAGCCGATGATTTTCCAGCGCAGAAAATGGGTGCCGGCCATGGAACGGCGCAGGATCATCATGGCTTCTCGGTGGGGATCTTTGTGGACGAAACTCATCAATGAGACTTCGTCTTCCCAGACCGAAATGGTCCAAAACCTTTTGGCAACCACGTGAGCCATTAAAGAATAACCAAGGAGGCCGCGCGCTGATTTCAGTTGGGTCTGAATACGCCTGGTGTAGTAGAAAAATTGTGGCAGCGCCCAATAACTTCTAAGCGGTAGGTAGGAGAGAATCGCGACGTATTCCTGCTCCGGATTTGGCTTAGCGAAAGATGTCCATGTTGTTTCAGCCATCGGGATTTCGTGGCAAGGCGACAGTTGAACTGCAGTCGAATGAAAGATATAGCACAAAAGCATTAAGCCGTAAGAGAGGAGCCTCATCGTGACGGATTTATCAGAGCTCAAGATGAAACTCGCGATGTCGTCGCGCATGCTATTTAACGCTGGTTTGGTCGACTACAGCGGCCATATCAGCGCGCGAATTCCCGGATCGGATCATCTCCTGATCCTGCCGCATCCTATAAGTCGCGCAACCGTGAAGTCCGAAGATATGGTAGTCAGCGACTTCGAGGGCAAGTTGGTCGAGGGCAAATACAATGCCCCATCAGAAGTTTTTATAAATGCACGCGCGTACAAATCGCGCGATGACATTCAAAGCGTCGCTCATTTGCACAATCACATGGTCGCCACGCTCACGATGGTGGACAAGCCGTTTTTTCCGGCCTCATCTAACCCCGGCGCTTTTTTC
>VBKY01000551.1 GCA_005879255.1 Deltaproteobacteria bacterium | reverse complement strand
TCGTCCTATCAGTCCAACCCACATTCGCTCAAGAAAAGATCACCCTCGGCCTCACCACTCGCAACGGCAGCACGTCGCTACCTTTCGTCATCGCCGAAGAGAAGGGGTTTTTCAAAGGCGAAGGCGTCAACGCCATCGTTGTGATCATGCAGAACCAGGTCGTCGTAAACGGCGTCGTTGCCCGCAACGTCGACTACGGCGGCACGTTCTCGAATTTCGTCGGTGCAGCGATCTCCGGCCTGCCGGTCCGCATCGTGATGTCGGCTATGGATGGCTCGGATCACTACCTGGTGGCGAGTCCGAATGTGAAACGGGTCGAAGACCTCAAGGGCAAAAACTTCGGCATCAGCAGTTTTGGCGGCACGCCGCACAGTGAAGCGATCATGATTTTGCGCAAGCACGGCATGAATCCGGAAAAGGACGTGACGTTTCTCCAGATCGGCGGCAGCGCAACACGCTTCGCCGCGCTGGAGAGCGGCGCCATCCAGGCCGCCATGCTGGTTCCGCCATTCAACAACTTCGCTACTAAGCGGGGCTTCCATCAACTCATGTCGTTCAATGAAATCATGAGCATCCCTCTCGGCGGTCTCGCCGTGCACACGCAGAAGATGAAAGAAAAACCGGACGAGATCGTTAAAATGATCAAGGCGGTGTTGAAGGCGACGGATTATATCCGCACTCGCAAGCCAGAGATCCTGTCGTTTTTGGAAACTAAGTGGGGCATTAAAGAGGCAGACGTTCGCGAGAGCATCTATCGAGATATGGTCGGTCTTTTTAGCCGCGAGGGGGTCGCTTCGGATGAAACGATGAAGAATGTCGTTCAGTTGGTGCGCGACACGCGCAAGTCGAAAGATGATAAGACGCTCGCCGACATCGTCGACTGGAGCTTTGCAAGGAAAGCGCAGGCGGAATTGAAGGTCAAATAATCCTTGGGCATGCTTCGATACAACCGACGACTCAAAAGCAGAGCCCGTTCACTGCGAGCGAACCTAACCGATGCTGAGGAACGCCTATGGGCTCGGCTGCGTAGAAAGCAAATACTAGGCGTACAGTTTTACAGACAAAAGCCAATCGGCAACTACATCGTCGATTTCTACGCACCCGCCGCGCGACTGATTGTGGAGGTAGATGGTTCACAACACTTCGAGCACGCGCAAGACGAACACGACAGAAGCCGCACGGCGCACTTTGAGCGGATGGGCTTACGAGTGTTGCGCTACAACGATCGGCAGGTCTTGCTGGAACTGGATTCCGTAGCAGAGGATATCTTTCGGGCCGTGGAAGAAAAAAATCCCCCTTAATCCCCCTTTTGCCCAAGGGGGAAATTTCTGAGACGCAGTAACGCGCCGTTCCCGATTCCCAGCAGTTCTAGTGCATTACCCCTCTTTGAAAAAGAGGGGCAAGGGGAGATTTGCATGTGTCGAAAGGCAACCAGCGCACCGCGACACGTACCTTCGCGAGAGAGACCATAAAGGGGGTAACCCTATATTCGGAAAATATCCTGCGACAGAAATGACTATTGAGCCAACTTCTTGAAAAACCCTTCTTTCTCCAACTCATCCATCAATGAATGATCGACGAATTCCTCCGGCTTGCGGTTTTTAAAATCCGGACTCTGCTCGGCGTAGAAATTGATCGTGTCGCGCACGCCGTCCAGATTCACGCGGGGCGGGAAGGAAAAGCGCGGCGCAAAATACTCATAAGTCGTCCGCACGGTTTCCGGATCGTCGATGCGCATCCGATTGGCGAAGACTTTCATCGTTCGGTTGCGGTCCGTCTTGATTACGTGGATCGCTTCGGCGTAGCCGCGCAAGAAACGCTTCACCCGATCGCGATTCTCTCGGAGCGAGCTGCCCTTTACGTAGAGCGACGACTGCGTGAAGTTGGCGCTCATGTCACCCATATCGGCCAGAATGCGATAGCCCGCTTTGGACACAATGGTTAAGTGCGGCGGCGAGAGAATCGTCGCATCGATCCGTCCTGACATGAGCGCGCCCATACGCGTCGGCGCGTCGCCGCCGATAATCACCTGAATATCCGAAAGCTTCATGCCCCACTCTTTGAGCGCCAACTGCAGCGCGAGATCGTTGGAGCCGCCGTAGTTAAGAATGTTGACTCTCTTGCCACGCAGATCTTTGGGAGCGCGGATCTCGGGTTTGGCGACGAAGGCGTAAGGAAACTTGTTGTAGGATGCCGCTATGACCTTTAAGTCGGATCCTCTGACTGCGGCCGCCAGCGGACCGGTCGCGGACCCGGTTGCGAAATGCGTGCTATTGCCCAGCAGCGCGGCGACGGAGCGTGCCGCTCCGGTAATCATGACGATTTCCACGTCCAGACCGTGCTTTTCGAATATTCGTAAATCTCTTCCGATCCATGTGGCGCTTTGAAAACCCGCATGACCACCGTAGTCGGCGACGAGCTTCTCGGCGGCATCGGCACCGGGCACTGCTAAAAACAAAAGTGCAGTAAGAAAAAATAATTTTGCAAATCGCGTCACCATGATTCTCTCCCCACGCGGAAGCAAATCTAACAACAGATTGGTATCGTGGAATCCGCGTGCACGCGATAGTAAAGATCTGATGAACTTCGGTCAAGAGAACGATACTGAATTGCTAAAAATCCACGATTTCACTCCGATACGAACGGGTCGGAGAAACCGCGTAGCACCGTCAGCACGCCTCGCGGTCTGTGTCGCTCTCGACTCAGTCACTGCCATAGCGCCGGCGGCGCTCGCGCTGTAAATCCGCTCGCTGTCGCAAGACTTCTTCTTTACCCAACGGATCGTAATCGCAAGGTCCATAGAAGTCGTGGATATCGCCGTCGCTTGGATCCTTCAGCTCCGGATGACCTGAAAAAAGCGTGTCTTCCCGAATGGTCGGGAACTTCAAATGGCAATAGACCCCGGCAGCGTCAGGACCTTTGTAAATGACACCTTCAACCGCCCATAGGAAAGAAGTCATCGACAAGAAGAATTCCACCAAAGACAGCATCGCGCCAAGCGCTTTGAGCCGAATCATACACTTCCCTCCTGTTGGAATTTTTCAGGCTGATTTTTTTCTTCATATCTTCTTCTCTGTCTCGATCCACTTGTCACTCGACACTTGACACTCGCCCTTTGTCACTTGATCACCTTATCCGCCCGAAACAGCACCGATTGTGGAATCGTCAGGTTGAGCGCTTTCGCCGTCTTGAGATTGATGACAAATTCAAACTTTGTCGGTTGCTCGATGGGTAGGTCAGCGGGCTTTGCGCCTTTCAGAATCTTGTCCACATATGTAGCTGCGCGCCGGTACAAGTCGTTAGCGTTCGCTGCGTAGCTCACAAGCCCACCATCTTCCACAAATTCTGGCGTATTATATATCGCTGGAAGCCGGTTCTTCACCGCGAGCTCTACAACCTGTGTTCGATGAAAATTGAGGACTCGGCCCGTCAGCACGAGCACTCCATCAGAACGCTCTTTACCTGCGGCACGGAACGCAGCCTCAATATCCTTGGCATCTAGTACGTCTAGGTATTGAAGCTTCACCTTGAACGTTCGTGCGGCCAGTTCCGTGTCTTTTAACGCTTGTGCGTTGCCTGGGACGGTCGAAGTCCCGAGGACGGTTATGCGGGCGAGCCCGGGAACGATCTCCTTCAGAAGCTCCAACCGTTTTCCGCTTAGCT
>VBKY01000550.1 GCA_005879255.1 Deltaproteobacteria bacterium | reverse complement strand
GCAGGTGAGTGCGGCCCATCTTGAGCACCTTGTCGAACTCACGGGCCTTGGCGAAGAAAGCCTGCTGAAGCTGGCGCAGCGCCTCCATGTAGCTCTCGAGCCGGAGGATCAACCCGAGGTGGAAGGCCGTCGGATAGACGTCGTTCGTAGACTGCCCGAAGTTCACATGGTCATTGGGATTGACGTACTGATACTCGCCTTTTTTGTGTCCTAGAATTTCGAGCGCGAGATTGGCGATCACCTCGTTGGCGTTCATGTTCGTCGACGTGCCCGCACCGCCCTGAATAAAGTCCGTCACGAACTGGTCGAGCATCTCGCCCGCGATCAGCCGGTCGCACGCACGGATGATCGCATCGGCGATCTTGCCGTCGAGCACTCCGAGATCCCGGTTCGCCATCGCCGCGGCCTTCTTTACATAGCCGAACGCTTTAACGAAATACGGTTCCCGAGATATCGGCATGCCCGTAATGTGGAAGTTTTCCCTGCCCCGGAGCGTCTGGACGCCGTAATAGGCATCCGTCGGCACCTCGCGGTCACCGAGAAAGTCATGTTCCATACGGAATTGTGTCGATGCCATGGTCCCCTCTTTCTTCCTGTTATGATCTTTCACGACAACAGTCGTTCGAGTTTTCCGGCCAGATCGCGGTTCACGAGCCCTTGCAACGTGACGCGCAGGTCTGGCCGCTTGTCCATGAACCTGCGCAAGCTTGGGAGCGACCAGCGCATGTAACGTGTGGGCTCGGTGAAGGTCACTTCCACCGGTGATGGTTCGCCTGTGAGGGCCAGCGCGGTGCCGACGATATTTCCTGGTCTCACCGCCCCGATGCGCTCACCTCGCCTGCGGACATCCGCGCTCCCCGTGATCGGGATGCAGAGAGACGACACCGGCTCCCCCTCGGTCATGACCTTCTCGCCAGCTTCGGCATTCTTCCACTCACCCACGAGCGACAGCGAAACGAACTCACGGGGACGAAGCGAACGGAACCCCAGGTCATAGAGCTTCTGCTCGTCCTGGGAGAGTACCACCGGACGTCGCTCGAGATAGAGGCGCGCGATCTGGTAGAGATTGATCGCGGTGAATACCAGCGCCCAGAGAACCGGTGGCCAGAGCACGGTACCCTGAAGGAGGAAGTAAGGGATGTTAGTGAGCGCGGCGGCAACGGCAAACCATCGCAACCAGAGAATGTCGCGCACCGAATACGAAGCCAGCATCAGTATGTTTGAGAAATGGACCAGGTAGTCTATAGCGTGCATATTCATCTAGTCTCCTTTCTTTCAAGTGCTGAAAAGAGAGATCGCGACCCGGTTTTCCCTTCGAGCAAGTTATCCTGGATCATGCGCAGCCAGAGCTTCTGCGCGATTTCGTCAAGGGGAACGGTCCGCTCCGCTCTTAGAAGCTCCGTCGCCACGGTGACTTCCCCAGCCGACTCCCAGAGAATCTTTCCTGTCTGCGCGTCCCAGAGCTGCAGCCACAGCCTCAGGGTGGTGACCCGACTCCGGATAAAGGTCAAACCCTGGACAGCAAACCGGTCGACTATGACTTGATTGAACTCCGCGAGTCCTGGTAGCAGCACATAGCGAGAAGAGAGTGCCGATCCGATTCGCTGTAGCGGCTCGCGCTCCAGAATGCCGCTGCGACCGAAGCTCGCGATCAGAGTGGAGTACTCCGCGCCCAGCCCCTTTTGATTGAGCGTGTTGAGCGTCTCATGGGCTGCAATTCCCCGGATGGGCGGCGACGCTTCCGAGAGCGCTGCGTTGAGGGCGTGAGACAGAGACGGGTTGAAGCCCTGGAGACTGGCCGAGGTGAGAAGGCCGAGTGTGGCCACCGGCTCGCGCGCGAGTTCGGCGACATCTAAAAGCTGTGACCTGGGCGTAGACGTAGTGTGTATATCCGACAAGTGCAATGGTGTGCAGCCGACGAGTAATGCTGCTGCGAATACCAGGATTGTTCCGGAAAATTTCCTGATAAAGGAAGCTTGCTTCATGATGACCTTCTCAATAACTCGAGGCGACGGCACCGACATGCGTCATCGCACATGATGTGAGAACCAAGATCGCCGACGGTTCTGCCCACCACTCTGCTGTTCATCACCGCGTCGAGTACCTCGGCGATCAGCTTCATGCCGGAGCAATCCAGGCTTTGCGGCCGAGCAAACATTGTTTGCTCGAAGACGCTCACCGAATCGCCAGCATCCAAGGAACCCCGATGACCAGAAACGCGGCGAAAAAGATCACGCCGAAAATCGCGCCCAGGCGCCAGTAGTCCGCCGCCGGCAGATAGCCGCTGCCGTAGTACACCGGGCTTGGCCCGCTCGCGTAAGGAGTGAGAATACCCATGATGCCAAGCTGCAAGCACAGACCGATAGAGAGCGTATGCATGTTGACACCGGGAATCGTTGAGGCGACCGCGAGCAGCACCGGGATCATGGCGGTAACGTGGGCCGTGACGCTCGCAAACAAATAGTGTCCGAAAAAGTTGATCAGCAGCAGCATCGCGACCGCGATTGCCGGCGGAGTGCCGGTCAGTTGACTGGCGACGGCCTGCGCAAACCACTTTACAAAACCTACGCGAGTCAGGCCGTCGGCAAGCGCGACCAAAGTCGCGAACCACGCCAATGTGTTCCAAGCCGCGGAATTTTTAACGATGTCATCCCAGCTCACCACGTTGGTCAGCAGCATCAATGAGATGATGATGAGCGCAGCGGTGGTGGCGTTGACTTCATCGCCTCGAAAGATCCACATCACGAGAGCGACCAGGACCAGAACTGCCAGGATAATCTCGCGCTGCGTGAACGCCCCCATTTTCTCCAGCTCCTTGGCCGCCCAGCTCTGGACCTCCGTACCCTCCTTCACCTGAGGCGGATAGATCCAATAAACCAGCAGCGGCAATACCGCGAGAAGAAGGATGCCGACGGGAGCAAAGTATTTGAACCAGTCAAGCCAGGCGATCTCGATCTGCGCGGTCTTTCGCACAAGCTCAACCGCGAGCAGGTTGGGCGCGAGGGCAGTGAGAAACATCGAGCTGGTTACGCAGGTCGCCGCGATCGCCACCCACATAATGTAGGAGCCCATACGCCGCATGGAGGGGTCGTCGGGTTTCGAATCATAGAGCGGCGGCAAATTTTTAATCACCGGATAAATCGTCCCGCCG
>VBKY01000561.1 GCA_005879255.1 Deltaproteobacteria bacterium | reverse complement strand
GTTGAGCGGCATGTCGCCTTCCCAATCGTACGCGCGCGGATCAACCACCACGCTCTTCATCGCCGTCGCGCAATTGTCGCCTTCCTTTCGGGCCGCGTCGCGATTATAGTTCTTCGGAACAACGGTGCCGCGTCCATATGGGTCGAGGAGGACCTTGGCAGGATCGAAGCGCATTCCACTCGAAGGATCGAACGCTCCCTCGACTCGATAACCGTAGATCTGCCCCGCTTTCACGCCGGGCACGAACACGTGCCAGTAGTGATACGTGCGGTTGGTTGAGGCATCGATGCGGATCACACGCGCGGGCCGAGCATCATTCACACGATCAAAGAGGAGCAGGTCGATCGCCGTTGCATGCTTTGAGTAAACGCTAAAGTTTGCCCCTTCAAGAGAAAGGGTCGCTCCCAGAGGAGAACTCCGTCCTTCTGTGGTTTCTTGTGTCACTATAGTTGAAACGTCTCGCGGCTCACAGAAGTTTTCCGGATATCTCACCGCCGAGGCACTGAGGACGCAGAGGGGATAGGATGTAAGGGCACAGCATGCTGTGCCCTTACGTACTCTGCGCCTCTGTGGTCAATCCTGTTTTTCTATTTTAGTTGTGCGTCCGCCGCGTTCCTTCAATCGATACGGATTCGGAACGCCGCCCGGAATCGCTCACCCGGAGCCACGAGCCGCAGCCCGCGGCCGCTCGTGAGGGCGCTCGTCGGCGCAGTCATCGGCTCGAGTGCGATAAAGTCCTTGTCCTTGGGCGCGAAGACCTGCGCGTACTGATAGCCCGCGAGCAATTCCACGCGGATCTTGTAATTAGCTCCCGCGACTGAGAATGTCGTGCGCTCTTCCGTGAGCGCAAAACCGTCGTCGAAACTGTTGTCACCGAGTTCGTCGTTGAATCCGGCAAAGCGCTCCTCCTCACCGGTCGGGATCCCGCGCCTGTCGAGTAGAAGTTTCCGCATCGCCGGTAGTTGCAGATGCCAGTTCGCGCGCGACGGCTCTGCAAAGCCGAAGTAGGGATGAAAACCAAAGCTCACCGGGACCGGTCCGTCGGAACTTGCGACCACCGTCGTTTCCAGGGTGAGGCCGTCGGGACGAAGAGTCACCGCCAGCTCAACGCGGTGGCGAAAAGGGAAGAGGGCAAGTAGATCACTGCTGAACCAATCGAGTTGCGCCGCCATGAAGTCTTGTCGCGCTTCAATCACTATCCAGGGGAGCAAAGGCCATGGCACACCGTGCATGGGAAGCCCGTGCTCGTCGAGATGGAGAAGTGGCGATGACTTATCCAGCACAACCTCTTGCCCAAGAACACGATACCGTGGCTCAGAAAGCCGGTTGGCCCACGGATAGAGAAGCGGGATTCCGGCGCTGCTCCCCCTTGTCGCGGCAGCTTCGAGGTCTTCCACGCGCCTGAGAATCTCCACGCCCCTATGACGAAGCGAAGCGCCGAGCATTCCGTGATCAGGCAGGAAGACGGCTACGAGATCGCCCGCAACGAGCGTGCGAGCGGATGAATCAAGTATGCTCATAGTAATTACTCGTCACTCCCATCGGCCAAATCCGAAATCCGAAACAAATCCAAATGATCAAAAAGCAGAAAATGTCAAACCAGCGCATTGTGGAATTTAATTTTCTTGATTTTGGATTTGAGTGTTTCGTTTGTTTCGAATTTCGAGATTCGGATTTCGGATTTCCTTTTCGCAACGGTCTGCGAAAAGGCTACTTCCTGCTGAGCAATTCCTTCGCAGCCGCCACCACGTGGTCCGGCTCGAAGCCGAACTTTCTCTGGAGTTCCTTTAGCGGCGCCGACGCCCCGAACGTTTTCATGCCGATCATGCGGCCCGACCTGCCGACGTATCGCTCCCATCCAAAAGTCGATGCCTGCTCCACCGCGACCCGCGCCGTCACATGCGGCGGCAGCACTTCATCCTGATACTCCTGCGTCTGATGCTCGAATATTTCCCAGGAGGGCATCGATACAACGCGCGATCGGATGCCCTCAGCGACGAGCTTCTCGTGGGCCTCCACAGCGAGACTGACTTCACTACCCGATGCGATAAGAATCACTTCAGGATTCCCGCCTGAGGCGTCACCGAGCACGTAGGCGCCGCGCGCGACTCCGGACGCCGGCGCGTACTTCTTCCGATCCAGTGTCGGCAGGGGCTGGCGCGAGAGCACCAGCACAGCCGGCTGGTGACGCAGCTGCATAATGTAGCGGTAGGCTTCGATAACCTCGTTGGCGTCACCGGGCCGCAAAGTGGTCAGGCCAGGGATCGCTCGCAACGATGCCAGATGCTCTACCGGCTGATGGGTCGGGCCGTCTTCACCGTCACCCATCGCGTCGTGTGTGAAAATAAATATGGTAGGGATCTCCATCAAAGCCGATAGCCGGATCGCCGGCCGCGCATAGTCACTGAAGATGAAGAAAGTTGCGCCGAAAGCGCGCAGCTTAGACAGTGAGAGCCCGTTCACGGTTGCAGCCATCGCATGCTCGCGGATGCCGAAATGCAGGTTTTTGCCTGTGCGGTTATCGGGTTCGAAGTCTCCAGCGCCCTCATACGTGAGGGTAGTCTTGTTCGACGGTCCGAGATCCGCTGAACCTCCGAAGAACCAGGGGATGTTCTGAGCAAGAACGTTCAGCGCCTTGCCCGAAGCGTCCCGCCCCGCAATCCCCTTGGGATCGACTGGAAAGACGGGAAGATTACGGTCCCAGCCGGCAGGCAGTTCACGCCGCTGCATCAATTCGATCTCGGTCGCGCAGTCGGGGTACTTGGCTCGATAGGCGGCAAAGAGTTCCGTCCATTGCCGTCGCGCATCAGCGCCGCGCGCTCCTATGCCGGCGCCAAAATGTTCGTAGACGCCGTCGGGCACAAGAAATTTGGCATCCTCGGGCCAGCCGTAACTGCGCTTCGTGAGCCGAACCTCCTCATCTCCGAGAGGCTCGCCGTGGGCCGCAGCAGTGTCCTGTCTATTCGGCGACCCATAGCCTATGTGGCTGTCCAGAACAATGAATGTTGGGCGTTCTTTCGTCTTGCGAAAGATGTCGAGGGCGTGCTCGATGCGCTCGATGTCGTTGGCGTCACCGACACGCAAAACATTCCAGCCGTAAGCCAGAAATCGCGCCTCGACGTCCTCTGTAAAGGTGATGCGTGTTTTACCCTCGATGGTGATGTGATTGTTGTCGTAGATCCAGCAAAGGTTGTCGAGGCCCAGGTGACCGGCCAGTGACGCTGCTTCCGACGCAATTCCCTCCATCAGGCAACCGTCTCCGCAAACGGCATAAATGTTGTAATTAAAA
>VBKY01000560.1 GCA_005879255.1 Deltaproteobacteria bacterium | reverse complement strand
CTTGAAGGATTGAAGCCGCATTATGAAAAGCATCACGGCGTGCATTACAGCGTGGGTGCGATCCGAGCGGCGGTAAAACTCTCCGCCAAGCATATCAACGACCGCCGTTTGCCTGACAAGGCGATCGACGTCATCGATGAAATAGGCGCGGCGGTGAAGCTTCAGCCGGCGGACAAACGGCGCAAGATTATCGGCCCCAAGGATATTGAAAAGATCGTCGCCAAAATCGCCAAAATTCCCCCGCGCAGCGTGTCGAGCTCCGATAAAGAACAGCTGCAAAATCTGGATCGCGATCTCAAGCTCGTGGTTTTCGGCCAAGATTCGGCAATCGATACATTAGCCAGTACAATTAAACTTTCCCGATCAGGATTGGGCCATCCGGAAAAACCGATCGGCTGTTTTCTCTTCGCCGGCCCGACGGGTGTCGGTAAGACCGAACTGGCCAAGCAGTTGGCCAAGACCATGGGGATCGAGTTCCTGCGCTTCGATATGAGCGAGTACATGGAAAAACATACCGTGTCGCGTCTGATCGGCGCGCCGCCGGGGTATGTCGGTTTTGATCAGGGTGGTTTGCTGACGGACGCGATCAACCGAAACCCGTATGCGGTTTTGCTGCTCGACGAAATTGAAAAGGCCCATCCGGATCTCTTCAATATATTACTCCAGGTGATGGATCATGCGACTTTGACGGATAATAACGGCAAGAAGGCCGACTTCCGCAACATCGCCTTGATTATGACGACCAACGCGGGCGCGCGCGAGATGAGCGGCGCACCGCTCGGTTTCGGGGAGCGATCTAACATCGGTAAAGGCAAGGAAGCGGTCGAAAAAATGTTCAGCCCGGAATTTCGCAACCGGCTCGACGCGATGATCACTTTTAACTCTCTGAGCCAAGAAAATATCGAGCGAGTGGTCGACAAGTTTATCATCGAACTCGATCAACAGCTCAATGAGCGAAAAGTTTTCTTGCAGTTGACCGACCGCGCGCGCCGTTGGTTTGCTGAGCGCGGCTATGACCCGACTTTCGGCGCGCGTCCAATGGCGCGGCTGATTCAAAATGAGATCAAAAGAGTTCTCGCCGACGAAATCTTGTTCGGCAAACTGCAAAACGGCGGTAAAGTCGAAGTCGACGAAAGCGAAGGCAAGATCATTTTTTCGTATAGCACGCCGACTGTGCCCGCCGTCTGATCCCAACCCGTTCATCGCCCACAGCGTCTGCTCGAATCAGGTGGGCTTCTGGCGCAGATGGAACAACTGATCGTCGCGCTCTTCCTCGTCTTCTGCGCGCTCGAATTCACCATCGAATTCGTCTTGAACGAACTCAACCTGCGGTACGTGCGCGCCCGCTGGGCAGAAAAACAAATTCCTGATTTTTTTCGAGGCAAGATCGGTTCAGACGAGTACGAGAAATCAGTTCAGTATACCCTCGCCAGAGGGCGGTTCGAACGCTGGGCGGAGATCTATGGGCGGTGCCTATTGCTGACCGTTTTGTTCAGCGGCCTTTTGAATTGGCTTGACCGATTCTCTGGCGAACTCGCCCAGCGATTTTCATTAGGCGTGTACGGTCACGGGATTCTTTTTTGCCTAGCTGTCGGTTTGGTGTTTTCCACCGCTCAGTTACCGATCAATCTCTATTCCACCTTCGGCCTTGAAACCAAGTTCGGCTTCAATAAGACAACGATCGGGCTTTACATCGCTGACAAGATCAAAGCGCTTATCCTCGGTCTCGTCATCGGCGTTCCCTTCCTTTTCGTGATTCTTTGGCTGATGGACGTCATGGGGCGATATTGGTGGATTTGGGCGTTTGTTTTTATCAGCGGCTTTCAGCTCCTGATGATAGTAATTTTTCCGACGTTTATCGCGCCTTGGTTCAATAAATACGAGCCCCTCAAAGAGGGCGAGTTCCGCGAGCGCATCTTAGCGCTCGCCGAGCGAATCGGATTTAAGACCAGCGGCATCTATTCGATGGACGGATCGAAACGCTCCGCCCACTCAAATGCTTATTTCACGGGGATCGGTAAGGCTAAGCGGATCGTACTCTTCGATACCTTGATTGAGCAGATGACGATTGATCAGGGCTTAGCCGTGCTGGCCCATGAGATGGGCCATTACAAGATGAAGCATATTCGGCGCATGCTCGTGGTCCAGACGGTTTTTCTTTTCATCGGCCTTTATATTCTCAGCCTGTTGGTAGATTACCCGCCGCTCTTCGCGGCCTTTGGCCTAAGTCCGTCGAATCACGCCGCGCTTGTTCTGTTCAGCCTCCTTTCCGGCCCGGCGACCTTTTATCTGGGACCACTGATCAATCTTTTATCGCGTAAACACGAATATGAGGCCGACTGTTTCGCCGCGCTCACGTTGCACGACAGCAAGCCGATGGAAGAAGCTCTGGTCAATTTGACGATCAAGAATCTTTCCAATCTCACACCGCATCCCTGGTATTCGGCATACCACTACTCGCACCCCACTCCGACGGAACGGATTGAGGCGATTCGACAGTGCGCAGCGTAGTGATCTATTTTTTTGATTGTGGTTGGCGAGACAAATGGTCGGAGCGAGTGGATTTGAACTCCATCCGTAAGAAAACCGGTTATGGGTGAAAACCAGTGGAAGTAGCTGGCAGATTGTCGCCGAAACGAAAGGGTGACCCCTTTGCCTCCTCTCAATACTGCGGCGAGGCGATGGAGATTGTTGAAAAGATCGACGTAAATTTTCAAAGTCATTTGCCGTTCGTAAAGTAAAAGTTGTGCAACAAATTTATTCGTAGCTAAAGGTTGCTTAGCGTCTTCTAAAAATGCTTACAATATTCTTCTAATATGATTCATCGCCGCATCAATGGCAAAGAAATCAGCAGATTACCGGATGAGCATTTTTGATGCGGTGGCGCTGGTTTTAACTTTCTTCTTTCAGTTTTCATAAAATTTTGTTCGTTGAGTTTTTTTCATTGACAGCGATTCTCTTTTTAGCTAAGCAGGTTTCGGAGACTCACAGACCCTTCCCATTCGAACAAGCTTCTGATCTTAGATAGATGGCTGGCTCGCGGGGTTGTACATCATCCTGCGTGCGGGAGGTTTCTTTTTTCCAGGAATAAAACGGAAGTGTTTTTCTCTTAACTTTGACAAACAAAAGGAGGTAGCGGGTTATGACGAAGGGCGATCTAGTGGAGAAGGTGGCTAAAGCAGGACAGCTTAGCAAGAGAGCCGCAGAGTTTGCGGTGGATACGACATTTGAAACCATTGAGTTTCCGGGATTCGGTACCTTCACTGTGCGCGGACGAAAAGCCAGAGAGGGAAGGAACCCCCAGACCGGAGCTATCATTCACATCAAGGCAAGCCGGACTGTCGCGTTTAAGCCGGCCCCTTCTCTTAAGAAAGGGTTGTAAGAAAAAATTCGTTACTCCGTTAAGGTGTGCCGGGCAGGGAGCAAGATTGAGTCCTTGGTCCCAAATAATCGAGAAAGCTTCCGGGCCTGTTGATAAGTCTGTGGATAAGTCGAACAACGGCCGGAGCTGAGAGGTGAAAGTGTATCTAAAACCTTACTGCATAATTAATGGGCATAAGAAAATTATCTGGTAAGTGCCTTGGCTGAAGGCTTCGAGCAGGAGCTGCAGATGTAGGGTCAGCGTCAGATTAGGGGTCAGGCGTGATACTTGCTATTCTCGACGCAGAGAC
>VBKY01000559.1:1721-4996 GCA_005879255.1 Deltaproteobacteria bacterium | reverse complement strand
GAGAGGCGAGCTGAGCTCGACGTTGCTCTTGGCGAAGGCCGGAGCAAAACACCGCCGAAGAAAGCACGAATTTCGAAATCCGAAACTCGAAACAAATCCAAATGACCAAAAGGCAGAAAATCCCAAACCACCGCGTCTCGGATTTCGATTTTTGTCTTTCGGCTTTGAGTGTTTTGGGTTGTTTTGAATTTTGAGTTTCAAATTTTGTTTAGAATTTGTTTCGGATTTCGATATTCGGATTTCGGATTTTATCTAAGGTGCATCCCTTCGATTAAACTCAGGATAGGCTTGGCGTGCTAACCTGGCGCCAGAAGTAAATCAGCATCGCTAAAGGAGGTTCCAATGAAGGCAGTGATTTTGGCACTCAGCCTGTTTACGCCGTTCTCCTTCTACTGTGTCGCTTCGGCCCAGCTCACCAAACTGACCATCGGCAGCAATACACTCAGCGGCAGCGGCCTTCCGGCCTGGATCGCCAAAGACGCCGGGATATTTCGCAAGAATGGTCTTGACGTGCAGATTGTTTATTTCCGAGGAGGAACCATAACGGCCATGGCACTGGTCGCGCGGGAGACGCCGATAGGTCAGGTGACTGGCCCGCCGATCGTGAGTGCCGGCCTCAAGGGCGCCGATGCGGTGATGATCGCCGGGGGAAACGTGGTCTCAGAGTATTGGCTCATGAGCCGGCCTGAGATCAAAACCGCCGAGCAGCTCAAAGGGGGCGCGGTGGCCATCGCCACGTTTGGCGGCCAGGCCGATTTTCTCTCTCGTATCGCCCTACAGAAGCTCGGACTGAATCCAGGGAAGGACGTCACAATCGTGCAGATCGGCACGATTCCCGAGCGCCTGAGCGCCTTGGCGACAGGAAAGGTTCAGGCCGCCATGCTCAACTCGCCCGACAACTTCAGAGCCGAGAAAGGAGGCTATTATAAACTCGTGAGCGTGCGCCTGCCCTATCAAGGCGTCGGCGTAGCTACCACCCGCGCGTTCATTCGGGAAAATCCGGACATCGTGAGAAGGTATGTCAGATCGCAGGTCGAGGCGGTCCACCGCATCAAGACCGACCGAGAGACGGGAATAAAAGTACTGGCGAAATACCTCTCTCTGCAGGACAAGGAGATCCTTGAAAGGTCTTATGATGATGCCAGCACGGACGACAAACTTCCCCAAAAACAATATCCAAGCCTGGAGGGAATCAAAAAAATTCTCGAACCTCTGGCGGAAACAGACCCGAAAGCAAAAACCGCCAAGCCCGAGGACTTTGTCGATATGCGCTTCATCAAAGAACTGGACGAAAGTGGTTTTATCGATGATCTTTACAAAAGCAGGAAGCGTTAGTGCATCGCTGAATTTTAGATTTGTGATTTTGGATTTTGGATTAGCGGAAAATCCATGAGGCAACCTCTTACTAGATTTCTTAGTTTTCAGTTCGGCAATCTAAAATCGAAAATCCAAAGTCTAAAACGGGCGGGGTTTCTTGCAATCGTCGTCTCGCTCGTGGGATTCGTGGGGCCGGCCGGAGCCCAGCCGTCGAAAGTTACGCGCTTAGGATTTTTGATAGCTACCTCGCCAGCCACAGAAAAAAGCCGCCTTGATTCCTTCCTGCAAGGTATGCGCGAGCTTGGGTACGTGGAGGGCAAAAACTTGGTCATTGAGTGGCGATATGCAGAGGGAAAATTCGATCGACTGCCCGATCTTGCGGTCGAGCTGGTGCGTCTCAAGGTAGAGGTCATCGTCACAACGGGTCCGACATCAACCCACGCCGCGAAGGAAGCAACTTCTACGATTCCCATTGTCATGGGGTTGGATATCGACCCTGTTGGCTCGGGGTTCGTCGCCAGCCTGGCGCGCCCTGGCGGTAACATTACGGGACTATCCAACCTTGCCCCGGAGATCAGCGGAAAACGACTGGAGCTTTTGAAGGAGATCATTCCTAAGCTCTCCCGCGTGGCTGTTCTCGGGACCTCAACCCAACCGGGCACCGCACAACAGCTAAGAGAGACGGAACTCGCCGCAGGGGCGTTCGGCGTGAAGCTTCAATACCTAGACGTACTAAGTACCAAGGATATTGAGACCGTATTCCGAGCCGCAAGCAAGGGGCATGCTCAGGCAGTCCTCGTACTTGGAGGCCCCGTACTCATTTCTCATCGCCGACAAGTTGCAGACCTCGCGGTAAAGAGCCGGCTTCCGGCGTCTTACGTCAGGCCGGAATATGTGGAAGACGGAGGGCTGATGAGCTACGCCCCGAGCAGTAATGATCTGTTACGGCGCGCTGCCACTTACGTGGACAAAATTCTTAAAGGCGCAAAGCCCGCCGATCTTCCGGTCGAGCAGCCGACGAAGTTCGAGCTGATCATCAATCTGAAAGCCGTGAAGCAGATCGGGTTGACGATTCCGCCGAACGTGCTGGCGCGGGCGGATAGGGTGATTCGATGAAAGCACTCTGTGCGTTCCAATGGTTCCAAACGTTCCAGCGGTTCCAACGTTTGGGAACAGAACCAAAAAAGGAATTTTAAATGCGTAATCGAATGAGTTTGGGTTTCCTATTGTGGGCTGTGATTCGGATGCGTCCAATGCCGACAATTTTGCTCTTCTCTCTTCTGTCTTTCCTCGTCTCGGCGTCGTCGCAAATTGCCTACGCGCAGCAGCCGAAGAAAGTCCTACGGATAGGATTCCTGGGCGCTACCTCCCCTTCTATCGAATCTACTCGCATCGAGGCTTTCCGCCAGGGGATGCGCGAGCTTGGATATGTGGAGGGGAAAAACATTGCCATTGAATGGCGATGGGCCGAGGGGAAATTCGATCGACTGCCCGATCTTGCGGCCGAACTTGTGCGTCTCGATGTGGACGTCATAGTCACCGGAGGTTCGACATCAACCGGCGCTGCGAAGCAAGTAACAACTACGATTCCCATTGTGATGGCGCAAGTTAATGATCCAGTGGGCAGTGGGTTCGTCGCTAGTCTCGCGCGACCTGGGGGAAACATGACAGGATTGTCTACCCTAGCCCCGGAGCTAAGCGGAAAACGACTGGAGCTGCTGAAAGAAGTAGTTCCCAAGCTCTCCCGCGTGGCCGTTTTCGGGGATTCGACCACCCCGGGCAACGCACAAGCGTTAAGAGAGACAGAACCCGCCGCAAAGGCGTTCAAGGTACCGCTTCAATACCTAGACGTACTAGGTGCGAAAGATATTGAGAGTGCATTCCGAGAGGCAAGCAAGGGCCGCGCTGACGCAGTCCTCGTGCTGGGAGCCCCGATCCTCATTTCTCAGCGAAAGCAG
>VBKY01000559.1:0-1648 GCA_005879255.1 Deltaproteobacteria bacterium | reverse complement strand
GGCGTAAGTGTTGTTGACTTGTACCGACGCACCGCTAGGCATGTGGACAAGATTTTGAAAGGCAGAAAGCCCGCCGATCTGCCAGTGGAGCAGCCGACGAAGTTTGAGCTGGTGATCAATCTCAAGGCCGCGAAGCAGATCGGCCTAACGATTCCACCCAACGTGCTGGCGAGAGCGGACCGGGTCATCAGATGACAGCGGGCAGTGAGCAGTAAGCAGTAAACGAACGGAGCGAAACTAATGGTTAGAAGGATTGTTGTCTGCCTACTGCTTACTGTCCTTCCGCCTACTGTTCTTCCTGCCGAGGCGCAGCAACCGGCGAGAGTCCCTCGGATAGGATACCTAAGTGCTACCTCGCCTTCCGCTATCTCAGACCGAACCGAGGCATTCCGACAACGCCTGAGCGAGCTTGGGTACGTGGAGGGAAAAAACATTGTCATTGATTATCGATATGCAGAGGGAAAACTCGACCGCCTCCCCGCGCTCGCCGCCGAACTAGTACGTCTCAAGGTGGATGTCATCGTCACGGCTGGTCCGTCACCAACCCGTCCCGCCAAGGAAGCAACTTCTATCATTCCCATTGTCATGGCGTTTGATAATGACCCGGTTGGAAACGGGTTTGTCGCCAGCCTGGCACATCCGGGCGGAAACATTGGATTGTCAACCCTTCGCCCGGAGCTAAGCGGAAAACAAGTGGAGCTTCTGAAGGAAATAATTCCCAGGCTCGCCCGGGTGGTCATCCTCGGGACTTCGACTAGCCCAGGCTACGCGCAACATTTACGAGAGATCGAACTCGCTGCAGGAGCGTTGAAAGTGAAGCTTCAATACTTAGACGTACTAAATCCCAAGGATATTGAGACCGCATTCCGAGCCGCAGGCAAGGGGCGGGCTGACGCAGTCCTCGTACAGTCGACCCCTGTCCTTTTTTCTCAGCGAAGACAGACTACGGACCTCGCGGTAAAGAACCGACTCCCGGCGATATACGACACGACAGAATTTCTGGAAGACGGGGGACTGATGTCCTATGGGGCGAACCGTTCCGACTTATTCCGGCGCGCTGCCGTGTATGTAGACAAGATTCTAAAGGGCGCGAAGCCCGCCGATCTACCAGTGGAGCAACCGACGAAGTTCGAGCTTGTAATCAATCTTAAGACTGCAAAGCAAATCGGCCTCACGATTCCGCCGAATGTGCTGGCGAGAGCGGATAAGGTGATCAAATGATTTTGGATTGCGAATTTCGAATTGCGGATTGAGGGGAACAACCATGGATCGAGGTTTGATCGACTCTTTCGAAATCAATTTTAAATCCGCATTCCGCAATCTCAAATTCGCAATTTTACTCGGCGCTCTGCTCTTTGCGCTTTGCTCGTCCGCTAACGCGCAGCAGCCAACCAAAGTTCCGCGGATAGGGTTTTTATTTGCCGGCGCTCCTTCCGCTGTCATGGGCCGCATTAAGGCGTTTCGCCAGGGGTTGCAGGAGCGTGGTTATGTGGAAGGTAAAAATATCGTCATCGAGTATCGCTATGGGGAAGGAAAGTTAGATCGCATGCTGCCTCTCGCGACCGAACTGGTCCATCTCAAGGTCGATGTGATCGTCACAGGCGCCCTACGGATACACGCGCAGCAAAACAAGCGACTACCATACTTC
>VBKY01000558.1 GCA_005879255.1 Deltaproteobacteria bacterium | reverse complement strand
ATCCGCCGCGTTGACGCGCTCCGTGAGCAAGGCTTCCAAAAAGTGCAGAAGTCGGGACTGAGTCTCGGCTAGACCTGAAATAAGCGCCAAGCGACGGAATGCTCGCCCGAGGTTCGTTGGCGACCTGTTGACGGTTCGTAAAAACACTCATTGAAACGCGTTTCCATAGAGAAGGGCTTCGGTTGAGCGTCAGAGGAGGATGTGCTGAGGCTGGGAGTTAATTTTGGACGCACGTCTCTCTTTGACACTTCCAGAAGCGATATTTTTCTGCGGCCCGAAATCATGCTTTCAGGTCTGCAGCCGAACATGAGCGGTGAGGATGTCGGGCAAAAACCGATGCGATCCGGCAAGCCGCACCACCAAGCGCCGCCCGGTCTTCAAGACCTTGGCAGCGATATAAACAAAGTGGCGCCGAAAGCGCTTCCACTCCCAGCGCACCACTTCGCGGGGCAAGGCGATCTGGGCAATCCACTTGCCGAGATTCCAAGCCAGCCGGGCAATCTCCAGCCATGCCGAGTTGCCCATAAACTCCGCCACCGGCATGCGCCACCCGGCGATCCCGTGGCCAAACTGCTCGATCACGTTTTCCTGGTCGCAGCGTTGATAAGTAAGATCGATGACCTGCCGAGGCGTATAAGAGCGCGGCAAATTGGTCAGCACCAGCCGATAACGAAAATGCGTAAAGAGCGCCCCCTGTCCATCGTTCTCTTCGATCAAAACCCGCCGCACGATCATCCGACATGGAGCGCCAAGTCCGTGGGGCTGATAAGCGATCTCGCTCACCCACTGCTTTATCGTGCGCAGGGTGCGAAAGCTGCGCACAGCCGCTTTCTGGCGACGCCAGTTCGGTGTGCGCACGTGACGCGAGGGGCGGCTGCGCTCCTCGCGATCGGCTCGAGGCACAAAGGGCTTCCAGCTCTCCTCCACAATCGCCTCGACCAGCGCCGCACGCTTGCGATAGAGCCGAGCCGCAATGGCAAAGTACGCTCCCTCATCGATGACGGCGTTGAAAACGTCAGAGCGGTCAAAGTCCGTATCCCCACGAACAATGGCGTTTCGAAAATGGCGCCTGACCCGCGGCAACACTTCTTTAAGAGCCTCTGCCGCCGCGTCCGAAGGGCGGGCGCTACCCGGCTGATTGACTACCTTAAGGCACTCCCCGCTGCCGCCGAGCGAAACCACCAGAGGCTGATACGACCAACGCCCGTCGTAGCTGAAATCGGCTCCTTCCTTTTGTACCCCATAAAGAGGCTTGACGTGCCCGTCGAGATCTACCAGCGCAAACTCGTGCTTCTTTCTCCGACGACGCACCTTGCGAGAAAGCTTCGACCACACCGCCTCCTCAACCTCGTCGATTACCGCGGAGAGCTGCTCCACGTCTTGGACGGTCTTAAACCGCCGCAGAAAATCTCCGGCCGTCGTCGGGTCTGGAATCCGACACGCTCCCACCAGTCGCCTAACTGCCTCGCTGCCTTGCAGTACCGCCTGATCCTCCAGACACCTGCCATCGGCATAAAGCGTGTACGCGAGCGCCAGCACATGATCCGACTCGTGGTAAGGCGCGTGGCGCCGAAACAGCCTCAGCGAACTATCCAGCCGCTGCGCCACTCCAAACCGCCGCACAAACTGCTGCGCCAACACCAGCCCCCCGTAATGGGTCATCTCGCCCCGTGGATCACTCTCAAGATGCAGCAGTGGGTGACGCATCACCCGCCCTTCGGTCTCGGGCCACGGAAGCTCTTCAGGATCGACGCTCGTACCCGAATTGACGTGACTTGCGCGCTCAAATGCGATAGATACTTTCACTTGGGGCCCTCTGCTTTTCGGGGTTACGTTGCTGTCTTGCAACTCTTCGTATACCTCATTTCAGAGGGCTTTTCCCGTTCTAATTCCATTTCGCATTTCAAATTTGTCCGCAAAGCGCTTATTTGAGGACTAGTAGACAGCTTGGCGCGGCCCGGTGGAAACCTTACCGGATTTGCCACTATCGCGGCGGTGTTGGCTGGCAAACGATTGGAGTTGCTCAAGGAAACCGTTCCTAGGCTCTCCCGCGTCGCAGTATTGTGGGAGCCGAAAAATCAAGGGTCTGAAGAATCGTGGAAAGAAAGCCAGCTGGCGGCTCGACAACTCGGTTTGAAGATCCATTCCATAGAGATAAGCAGCCCGGACAAGTTCGAGAGCGCGTTCAGCCTAGCGACTAAAACGCGCAGCGACGCTCTAGCCGTGACTCTGAGTGGCTTGTTCAGTTCTCATCAAAAACTCATCGTGTCCCTAGCGGCGAAACGCCGGATTCCGGCGATCTACACTCGGGAAGAATTTGTCAACAACGGTGGTTTGATGTCCTATGGAGCGGATGACGACGAGCCATTCAACCGCATCGCCATGATGATCGACAAGATTCTCAAAGGTACCAAGCCCGCCGATCTCCCGGTCGAGCAACCAAAGAAGTTCGAGTTCATCATCAATCTCAAGGCGGCGAAGCAGATCGGCCTGGCAATTCCCCCTAACGTGCTGGCGAGAGCGGATAAGGTGATCAAGTGACCGAGTGGAGATTAGATCGAATAGACAAGCGTCTATCCGCACGAACGGCAGAAAGACCTTTGCTTTGAATCACAATCCACGCCATACGATAGCCGCATCCCAAGCATTCGCCGTTAACCGCTTGCAGCCGCGTGTTGCGTCCAGGCTCTCGCAGGACGATGCCCACGTAGCCGTTACAGCGAGGGCATGAGCGTTGCAGGTATTTTTCCATTCGCTTCACTAACTGGCTGTGGGAGCAGGCGTTGAACAGTCGCGATTAACGCCGATGGATCGATAGGCTTTGAAAGAAATTCCGTTGATCCGTCGACCGCCGCTGCTGCATATTGGGCTGGGTAACCTGAGAGGAGAACTATCGGAAGATTGAGCGATTTCTCACGAATTCGAGTGACTAGCGCGAAGCCATCTAAGCGCGGCATTGCCAAGTCTGAAATGATGAGATCGAAAGCGTATTCATCAAGCAACGTAAGCGCCTTGACGCCATCTGCTGCTTCTATAACCTCATGACCATGAAGTCGCAGAACCTGCGCAAAGGCGTAACGCGATATGGCTTCATCTTCGACGAGGAGAATCATCCTCGCAATTATATCAAATGCCCGTCACAAAACATAAAAAATTCGCAGCAAAACCGCCCAACATGACGTGACAGTCATAGTAGGTTTTTGGCAGGCGCGAGATAATGGTGGAAAGAACAGGAACTAGCGGCAAGGTTCTGAGACGAACATGAGGTATTTCGCCATTCGATTTGTTTACCAATGTAGGCAGATTGTCAGATGGCCGCGAGCTTATCGAATGAGAGAACGGCGCTTGAAATACGACGGCGGTTAACAACAACGGCACAATTTCGAATTCTTCACAACGCCTATCGCAGACGCTCACCGGAAGCGATTCGTACTTGAAAGTCGGCAAGGGAAACGGCGCGGGGATTACAATCGATCTCGGCGATAATCCGATCGACTCATTCAGCGTCGATTTTCAGCTTTTTAAGAGGACAAAAAACTTCTCGATCTTGGCCGATGGCGTCGTCATCAATCAAACAAGTTTTGAGTAAGTCGCAAAGAAAAACAGGTTTGGCTGGACATCAGAATGCGTATTTCTTCGATAGTCCGGTTCACACATTGCAGTTCGTAGGCATAAATAAGAAATCGTTTGCCATCGATTATCTGGTGATTAACATTCCTTTGGACGAGGGCGGTACGATCCTGAGTGGAAGTGGGTTCGTTTTAACAACTGACGTGCCGTTTGGTCTAGAAAATCCTTTCGTTGGTTCTTTCATTAATCCCCTTACGGATACGATCATCCTAAACCAAGTCACCGTAGTGCCTGAGACAGCATCGCTATTAATGCTTGCCTTGGGATTGTTCGCGCCAATGCGTGTAGAGGCAAAGGCGATATTCATTTCTCCAGTCTCAGAATCGATAACGACACCACCGAAGGCGCCTCTGCCGACTATAAATGCGACACCACCGAGTCAGGAATTTGATACCGAATCGATTTCAGTTTGGACGATGTCAGCATAACGCACACCCCATTCCTGGGTTTTCATACGCTCACGTTAACTTGCATTTCAAAAATGTCGCGGACACAAGCACATGGCAGTGGCCAACAGAGATAAATTGAGAAACATAATAATTCCATTTTTCTATTAAGCGCCTGCCGTGGAAATTCAGAAGAACCGCACAGACTGTCAGAAAAAATCGCACACCGGAGAACTACATTCTTCAGCTACGGCTCTTGCCCTCGCTGTAACCAAAACCGTAAGCCAAAGTCATGAGGTCGTCCAGGAGATGTACTGGGCGAGACGAAGTTGCCAGGTCACGCCGTTCGTTCAGCCACGGTGTGCGCTATGAAATACGCTCGATCATACCGTTTTCTGGCCGCCCGAATTGAAAGGGTACGCATTATTGACAATCCTCACCCGGTCGTTATCTATTCGATTGGTGACCTCAAATTCTAAACGTTAAACGGTTAGGTCGGAGTCCTCGCGGGCTTAGCGAACCACCCCAAACTCATAAAGACAAGCTCGGGACTTCTCTCCAAGGTAATCTAGGTCCTAGTGTAGTGTCCCACAATTAGCTTGACTTATATCTACAACGAAAGCTATCTTATGCGGTATGAGAATAGCCTCTCCCATCGTGTTGTCCGAGGAAGAACGTGCGGTGTTGAGCACATGGACTCGCGGAAGAAGTTTGCCGTTGCGGTTGATTCAACGTGCGCAAATTGTCGTGATGGCGGCGCAGGGTATCCCAAGCCGGGACATCGCGCAGGCGTTGGAGGTTTCCAGACCGACAGTGCAGCTGTGGAGGGAACGATTTCTTGCCCTTCGTTTGGAAGGATTGAAGAAAGATGCCCCGCGGCCAGGCCGTATCCCAAGTATCCCCGAGAAAAAAGTGCGGGCGGTCGTGCAAGCCACTCTGCACACGACACCGCGAGGCGCCACTCACTGGAGCATCCGCACAATGGCCAAGGCGCAGGGCATCAGCCGGATGGCGGTTCAGCGTATTTGGGATCGTCACGGCCTCAAGCCTCATCTGACCAAGACTTTCAAGCTCAGCGGCGACAAACGTTTTGTCGAAAAGCTCTACGATGTGGTCGGCCTTTATCTCAACCCTCCAGACAAGGCCCTGGTCTTGTGCGTCGACGAGAAAAGCCAAATCCAGGCACTCGATCGTACCCAGCCAGGACTGCCGATCAACAAGGGGCGTTGCGGGACAATGACGCACGACTACAAGCGCAACGGCACGACCACACTGTTCGCCGCGCTGAGCATGCTCGATGGCAAAGTGATCGGCGACTGCATGCCGCGTCATCGACACCAGG
>VBKY01000557.1 GCA_005879255.1 Deltaproteobacteria bacterium | reverse complement strand
CGGCCGCGAAGTCGATGGCAAACTCGACGGCTTTAAAGCCGTCTATCAGGTTCCTGCCGACGACAATAATACCTGGAGATACGATTTCTTTTTTAAATGGTCGAAACCGATGACCAAGGAGGATTCATCGAAGCGAGATTTCGTTGGCGCCGATTACCGCAAGCTGCGCAACATCCGCAATAATTATCTCCAAGACAGAAAAGTTCAGAAAACGGTCAATTTCACGGGGATAGAAGAATTTTTAAACCAGGACGCGTGTGCGACTGAGAGCATGGGGCCGATCGTAGACAGAACCAAAGAGCACCTCGGCGTGAGCGACTCGTATATCATTCAAGTTCGTAGATTTTTACTCAAAGCGCTTAGGGATTTTCAAGCGGGTGGACAGCCTCTAGGTCTCGCCTATGACGCCGATCAAGCGGACGTTTCTCATATCCGCTGCGACGTTGCTTATTTGTCTTCCAACGTTTCCTGGCGAACGCTTTTCGAAGATACACGCGGTAAAGTGGAAAAAACCTGAGGAATGTTCAGGCGTGCTCGGTATTCCGGCAGATGGAGCTATCGTGTGTCGAAATTTCAAGTCGGGAAATGGACCGAAATGCGGTCTGAAAATGAAGTCAAGTCTTTGATCGAGAGTTGTGAGGCTTTCTTCTCGTGGATATGAGCTATTTCGTAAGGTTTAGCAACTAAGAATAGAAATGGGTGATCTCATCAGCCGTCGTGCGACGGCTTCTTCCTCGTCGTGAAGAGTTACGTCAAGCGTCAACGGAAGTGTCCCCCACGCGCTTCAACAGCGCCTGATAGTTTGCACGTTCAGAAAAGAGTTTCAGGTCAAACTCTTTTTGCGTAACCAAACCTTTGTCGATTAATATCTTCGCTACAACGTCAGCGGTCGCGAGTGCGGTTATCGTGAGCTCTTGGAGCGTGAGGATGCCATCTTTGTCTAATTGACCCATATTAAAGTTCCTTCCTTTCGGCGCTTAAGGCTAGGGCGTATGCCGCCCCTGGGCTTCGCCGCGGTTACCCGGAATGACATTTTGAATTGTGTGACGAACTGCCGAGACAGAGACATTCGACCCTCTACGGCTGGGCGCCTTTTTTCAAGGATTCGACGAGCTCGCGCAAATATTCTTCCTGCTCCTTACCCTCGTATAACGCCAGCGATCCGTCATTTTTCAGCGGTATGCCGCCGAAAAAGTGGAAGGCATGGCCGTCCCAATCGTAGAACTCATCGCCGCGTTGATAGATCTCCTTCCACTTGTAGCCTACGGGACTGCGGTGCAGACCCGTCCGAGCGGGAAAAGCGTCTTCTTTCTCCCGCGAATCGTTTAGATTCTCCTTCGGCCCTGCTTCTTCAGGCAGTCCTTCCCACATGCGCCGGTAGTTGGGCAGGAACTCTTCCTCACGAACCAACAACGCCGTATGCATGTCCCACCAAGGGCTGTGTCCGGCGATACGCTCATCGACCTGATCAACCAACTTGTAGACGAGTCGGGCGCCGGCCCGCAGGCGTAGTACAAGCGTCCCCTCGGCCGATTTAGAATTTTGCTCCACTTCCATGCCGCAATATTTTTCAAAAAAAGCAGCGGTTCTTGCGAGGTCGCGGGAGCCGTAAACGGCGTGACTGATGCGGCCAACTTTTTCGTCGGTGCAGATCTCCATGGCGCCTTCGGGCATAAGCACAGGAGCCCAGAACTCATATTGATTGCCGTCCGGATCCGCGAAATAGATGACCGTGCCTTCGTCCCCTTCAGCGGCGGTCCGTATCGCATCAGTATGCGGGATCTTGTGTTGATCGAGTCTTCGCAGATGTTTGTCGATGTCCTGGGGCCAGATATAAAATCCGCAGCGCGGGAGATCCTCGCCCAGAGCTTTAGCTGGCGGGTAGTTCTCGGGCTGAAGGAAGGCGCCGATGCGGCACGAGCCGCCCTCCCACCACATAAAGCAAAATATTGGAGTACTCTTCTTTCTCATGTTGGTCGTGAGTCCGTTGATCGGTCTGATCGGCAGGCCGGTAGCATGTAGCGCCCAGTAACTCCAGTTCGGCAAGTCGTTCGTGCCGACCACATAATGATCGATCCAGTGCGCTGCCCCGCGGGGTTCAAGGCCTGCCATAAATAACCCTCCCTTAAGCCAGAATAAGAAAGTTTAGCTATCGTAACGACCGCTACCAAATTGGGGTAAAGGGTGTCAAGCGACCCGTGGGTCGTTCAATGGTTCAAGGTTCAAAAGTTCAATGTGTTCACCCCGTTCAAAGCACGGCTAAGCGGCGTTGCCGGCCACTAAGTTCAACCCGGGGAGAATTTCTTCCACGTAAATGTGAAATTGCTCATTTAAATCTTCACCGATCGGCCGAATGGTGACGTGGTCGACGCCGGCGTCGATAAATCCTCGCACGCAGTCGACGCAATGTTCGACCGGGCCGCAGGCGGTCCAGATTTCGACACCCTGTCGGGTAAAATCTTTTTGGTAATAGGCGTCGAGAAAAGTTTTGGCTTCGCGAAACGCCTGCTGTCGATCACGGTTCACGGAAACGCCGTAGTACAAAACGGTCTTGAATTCGTTCGGGTCTCGCCCTTCCTCGACCAACATATGCCGCAATCGACGCAGGTAATCTTGAAACATGCCGAGCTCGATCTGATTGGTCATCCAACCGTCGGCGTAGCGGGCGATGCGCCGCAACGAACGCTCCACGCCGCGTTCACCGATCTGAGTCGGTCGCGGGGTGCCGGCGATGTAGATAGGGCAAGGCTGCTGCGCGGGTTTGGGTAGGAGATTCACGTCATCAAACGAATAGTACTTGCCGTGGAAGCTCGCGTGCTCGTCGGCCCAAAGCCGTCGCAGGGCTTGAATCATTTCTTCCAATCTCGCCGGTCGCTCTTTGCTTTTAACACCCATCACTTCGAGTTCCTTGGCCGCCATCGGATGTTGGCTCGCCGGGTAACCCATGCACGCCGCCAGCCATGTGCGTCCGCCCGATAGCACGTCGAGACTCGCCCACTGTAAGGCAAGCAGCACGGGATTACGTTGCGCGATGGTGGCCATGCACGCCACGCCGAGTTTCACTCGCGAAGTATGCGCGGCGATGGCGCCCAGTAGAGGAATACATTCCAAACGAGGCTTGCTGAGAATGCTGTCGCCGACCCAGATAGCCTCGATCGCGCCGGTATTCTCGGCTTGCACGGCCATGTCGATAAGATCCTTTGGTTTCGTTCCGCGCGTAACCAGCGCCCGATTGGACATCGTGAGACCGAATGATGTTTTTTGCTTCGACACGGCTGCGA
>VBKY01000556.1 GCA_005879255.1 Deltaproteobacteria bacterium | reverse complement strand
CCCAGCAATCGCGCCGGCTTTTGATATAGTGCGGATAATGCAGATCCCAAATTTTCTGCCGCGCCGGTGTGAGCTTCACGGAAAATAATTGATGATACTCCGGCGTGTCGAAGTGGCGATTGACGATAAGGTTGAGTTCTTCTCTTACTTTCGGCCAAAGACTCATAGTTTCCCCCTTTGGTATTCCCTTTGTGTTTACCGATGAAAAGGTCATCGGCTTAATGAGTAACCATATCCCATCCGAGGCGTAAAAATAAAATGCTCAAGGGACGCCGAAAATCTCTCGATAAAGCTTCAAGCTCTCCTGAGCGTCCTGGGCTTTTTCCGGATGAAGAACGACACGCTTGAAACCTTTGATCAGCCGTGGCGGATTAGGCTCCACGCCTTCCCGGAGCGTGACCCGGCTAAAGCTCTGCAACAGCTCTTGTCCCGCCTGAGACAGGATGAAGTCGATAAACAGTTTAGCCGCATTGGGATGCGCTGCCTTAGCGCCGAGCATAATGCCGTCGAATTTGATGACTACCGGCTCAAGATTCACCCAATCCACGGAGTTTCCCTGGGACTTGGACCATTCGACGGTATGCGTGTAGGCGATCGCCAGAGGGAATTCGCCAGCTGCCAAAAGCTGGGTTCTCTGGGTGTTGCCGCGTCCGATCATCGGTTCCTGGGCGGCGACTTTTTTTAGATACTCGATCGCCGCGCCGCGCCCCCAAGCTTGCATCAAACCCACGAGCAACTCGTAGCTCTCGTCATCGACGGAAATTCTTTTCCCCTTCCATTTCGGATTGAGCAATTCCTGGTAATTTTTCGGCACCTCATCGCGCTTTACCTGTTGCGTATTGAACCCGAGTCCAGTCGGCAACGCGTAGGTGCCGGTCCAGTAGCCATCTTTGTCTTTCAGATCGGTGCTGAAATGGCGGCGCTCCGATGAATTGAAGGCGGCGATCAGTTTTCGCTGTTTAAGCTCGGCGATGAATTCCGGCGCAGTCTGCGACACCACATCCCAGCTCGAAAGGCCGGCGCGCGCTTCGATCATGATCTTGTTGTGCAGCCCGACGCTTCCGCTGCGCCAATAAGTCGCCTTGATAAACGGGTACAGCTTCATGAACTCTTCGATGATTTTCTGCGACTGATCCTGGGCGATGGTGCTCCACCAACCGAGCTCGCCCTCTTTTTTTGCCGCCTCGATCACCTTCGAGTCCGCCGCGGAAACAAAGGACGTTGGCACGCCGAGCAAAACCATCCAGAGAAATAGCCCGGTCGCTTTCAGAGAACGAAATTCGTGGACAGTTCTCACAGTGGAATTCTTTCTTGCGCCCGCGCGATGCCTTTGCGGTACATGGCATTAAACGCGAGGGAGTCTTTGGCGGCTTGAATCGCCGGCGCTTCTTTTTTGCCGGTTGCGTGTTCGGCGAGGAAGGGCAAAAACATATCGCTGTGCTTTTCGTCCGCCTGGCTATGCGCCTGGAGGTTGGGAATCTGTTTCCAGGTAAAGCCCATGTCCTCCATCCATTTTTTCGCCATGCGCGTCGACTGTCCGCCGCCTAAGTCGCCGAGCAAGCGATCGTCGTTACACCATTCGGTGATCGTCATGCCGGCCAATGATTCGGTCCAAGGCATCTCGCTCGTCATCCACGACCAGGCGTAAAGCATCGAGCGGGTTTCGGGAAGCGGTTCGGCGTTGATAATTTCGTCCGCCTCGAGACCAACTGATTGTCCCTGGCGAATGATGAGATGGAGGTGGCCGTAGTCGGAAAAGTCATCGCGAATAATTTCCTCGTATTCATGCTCTAAGATCCGCTGTTTGACCCCCAACACCGGACAATTCGCCGAGACATGGGCCCAGCAATCGCGCCGATGGCGCACGAACAAGCTCTGCTGCTTCACCATGACTGCCGCCCTCGGCTTGTTTATCTTGATCGAAAAATAATACTCCAGCTCGGGCGAACGAATATAGTCACGCACGAATTCGCCCAAACATTCGCGCCACTGTTTTTCGGTCATGGCTTTGCTCCTTTGTAAAGCTTCTCGATGAAACCCTCCTGCGCCAAACGGTCGACGATGGAATTATCGTACAGCTTGGTTTTGGCCGCGCCTTTCGATCCGACCATTTCCAGCACCGTGTCGACTGCGGCCGGATCGACACGCGGAACCGTATCCAGTTATTTGTTGACAAACTCATGGTGAAGCTCGCTGCTGCCGCCACGCTGTCCCATGTACTTCTCGAGCAGCTTGAGCGCCTGCGCTTTTCGAGTTTTGAGCGCGGCGATGCCTTCGACGTAGGCCCGGACGATCGCCTCCACCGACTTTGGCGATTTAAGCAGGTAATCGTTGCTCACGGCCAACAGATTCATCGAAAACGGAATGCCAAGCTCAGCGGCATCGATCAGCATCTTCGCTTGCGGTCCCGGCGCCTGCGATGAAACGCGGCCTTCGGCCTGGCGCGCGCGAAA
>VBKY01000555.1 GCA_005879255.1 Deltaproteobacteria bacterium | reverse complement strand
AAGGCTTTGCCGAACGCTGCCTTCCACGGCATCGGCGGTGTTGATATCGCCGCCGTCGAGATAAAGCAGCAACGGTTTCGGATCGCCGTTTTCCAGACTCTCATCCCAGCCTTTGGGAATCATCAGCGCTGCCCGCACACCGTGTGCGAGCAAGTCCGATTCGTTCTCCGTGTCAGGCGAGCCGCGACGCCAGTGGAATGTCTTGTTCTTTAAAATGATGCCGATGAACTCCTGTGCGCGCGGCGTGTTGTCCCGATCAATCATCAGGCTTGGCACGCCGGTCAATTCGCCCGTTAGCGTGAACAGCGGCGGCAAAGTCAGCACCAGCAGCAGCACCCGTCGGTCACGATAGATGTGCAGAAATTCTTTGTAAGCGACGCTAGCCGTCGCTTCGAGGGAGAGCCATTTCATCAGGTGGATGGTTTCAGAATGCCTTGGTAGCCCTGTGAATACGCGGTGAAAACATCTTCCATGTCCGGTTCCACCCAGCGTTCGCCTAATAAGCGAATGTCACGAAACGGCCAGTTTTCGCGCCATCGCGCAATGAGCTTCTCAGGTTCAGATGCATAAAGGCGCAGGCTCCCGCTGCGCAACGAGACGCCCAACAGCTCGGGAAGCTCGCGAAGACGCACCAGCGCGGGCATCAGCGGTTCGACATCGATTTCGAGCAAGCGTGTGCGAAAACTCGATTTCAAAGCGCGTGGAGATGCTTTTGCCAGGAGCCGTCCGTCCTCGATAAAACCGACTTCGGTACAGCGTTCCACTTCGTCCATGTAATGCGTCGTGACGAAAATCGTTTTCCCTTCATGGCTTAGGTCATAAAGCAAATTCCAGATCTGCTGCCGATGAACCGGGTCGAGGCCCACAGTCGGCTCATCAAAAAACAGCAGCGACGGGTTGTGCACCAGCGCGCAACCGATCGCCAGCAGTTGCCGCATTCCTCCAGATAAGCTTTGTGCTGCTGTGGTCCGTTTCTCCTGTAAATCAGTGACGCGAAGCAAGCGTTTGATTCGTCTATCCAGTTCAGCGCCGGGCACGCCATAGGCGCCGCCGAAAAAGCGAAAATTTTCCAATACAGTGAGGTCGCTGTAGAGACTGAAGCGTTGCGGGACATAACCAAACTTGGTGCGCACCCGCTGGCGCTCTATCCAGACGTGAAGCCCCTCGATTGTCGCATCACCGCCCGTAGGATGTGTCAGGCCGCACAACATCCGCATGGTGGTCGTCTTGCCTGCGCCGTTTGGTCCAACGAAACCAAAGATGGTTCCAGCCTCGATTGTCAGGGAGAGGTCCTGCACGGCATGAACATCCCCGAAACTCTTGCTCAAGTGGTCGAGCAGGATCACCGGTTCGCTCATGCTAAAACCTTATTGCGATGATCCCGAAAATTTGCAACCATCTGGCATTGAGCGTCACCCTTATTGCTCATGAAACCTAAAATGTTGAGTCTCCCAAGGCCTTTCTCTGCAAAGGCGTGCGGCCTCTTGTTGTTAGTGTCGCTCTTGCACTTGGGGCTGACAATGGCACGCGCGGACGCCGTTTCCGAACTGGCTTCGTTTTCTATCTTTGACAAAATCGATCTGGCCCAACTGGCGAAGAGCGACGTGAAAACTGCGCATGGGCCGCCCATGCGGAATCCGCGATTTCTAGCCGTGCAGAGCTGCTACGTCGCGCCGGGCTCGCCTGCCCAGCAAATCGAGGCGTTGCGCCGATGGGACGCGACAAGACATCGCGAACTGAAGGTCTTTCTGCATGTTGACCTGCCGTCGAACCCGACACCTGCTAATTTCGAAAAATTGAAAAGCGCGCCTGACAACGCATCCGTCCGCTCATTCGTCGCAGCGACGCAAAAGCTCAGTTCCGACCTGCAAGTCAGTAAGGATGAAGCCAAGAAGTTTTCCGCCGGAACTGGAGGCGGAGGGGCGATGCCCGCGCCGGTGGCGGCGTTCTGGGCAGATGTGCTAACTGCGCGAACGAAAAGCTTCGTGTCCGGCGGAATGGCCGCAGAACCGCCTTACGATCACGCCGGTCCGTCTATTCGAGCGAGCGAGGAAGTAAATGGATTGTTGCGTGAGCAAGAAAAAATTCGCCGGCAGTTTTCAGGACTACTTGGAGCCACTGGAATTGGGCGTGGCGCCGGATCGCTCAGGCCGGAACTGTACTGGGAACTTCTCGATGTCGATGACCAGGGCGTAGTAACGCTAGGGGCATCTTACAACCGCGGTGGCGCCGGTGGAGCTTATCAAGCCGCGGACGTCCTCTACTATGCCAGCGGCGGGTATTATGTCGCGCTCACATTGTATCAACTGTGGCCTGTCACGGCGGAGGGCAAACCTTCTACGCTCGTCTGGCGCGGCGACATGATTTCGTCCGCCGCACTCGGTTCCCTGCACGGAGTTGAACGGCTCGGCTCGGAGTCAGTGATGATGAAAAATATTACCAAGGCTGTCTCCCTCTTTCGTCGGGACAGTGGAAATCGGTGAACCAATGAAAATTTTCGCGCCGCGATCTCTTCTTCTGTTTATTTCAGCGCCATTTTTGTTTGCGACGCCAGCCTTTGCCGACGAAAGCAACAATAATTGGTTCTGGCCTCTTACGGGCGAGTATGTCGCCGAAGGAACGTACGTGGGCGAAGGCGATGTTGAGCGCAACTCGCGCAAGAGGGTTGAGGATCTTGACGAGATCGATTCAAACATTCGTCTTGTATTAACGCCGCGGACAAAACTAGGCGTGCTGCGACTGGGCGCTGAATGGCAGCGCTTCTCGTTTGGCCTTCCCGACGGCGCGCAATTGCCGAACACGCTGCAGTCCTTCAGCGCGATCATCGGGCTCGACATGCAGTTTTCCGATTCAATTATTGTTAGAGCGGAAGCTCAGCCTGGCCTTTACAACGGGGGCCTCGGCCATTTGTCGTGGGGCGATTTCAATATGCCGTTCCTCATCGGGGGCACTTATATTTATAGCCCTAATCTTCAGTTCGTCTTCGGTTTAAGCGTTGATGTGGAACGGACGTACCCGGTTCTTCCTGCCGCCGGAGTTCGCTGGAAAATAGCCCCGCAGTGGCTGCTTGATGCTGTCCTGCCAACGCCGCGTCTGCAATATGAAATGAACCGCGATCTGTCGCTTTATGCAGGAGCAACCGTAAGGGACGCGACTTTCCGGGTAGACGACGACTTTGGAGATTCTCATGGAATTCCGCGCCTCAACCACGCGATCATCACCTACATCGAGATTCGGACCGGTGCAGGATTTGACTGGAAAATTTCGCCGATCGTAACGTTCACAGGTGAGATCGGGTATCAGCCATACAGAAACTTCGATTTTTATCGCGCCGACGTGACCTATCACCATGACGGCGGCGCCCCCTACGGCACGATTTCGCTGCACGGTACGTTCTGACTGTAGCCGGCACCGTTGATACCGGCCGGGGGTCACCGACCCCAGCTACAAATCCCTTCAGCGTAACGTCCGATCTAGCGCGCCGATTTTGCGGGTCTCCGGCCAGCGCCACGCAACACCGAGGACCACCAGGATCGTTCCGATACCGCCTGCGACTACCGAAATGACCGGACCAAACAGCGCTGCGGTCAACCCGGATTCCAGTGCACCGAACTCGTTCGATGTGCCGATAAAAATATTGTTCACAGACGAAACGCGCCCGCGCATTTCATCCGGGGTGACGAGTTGGACGATCG
>VBKY01000223.1 GCA_005879255.1 Deltaproteobacteria bacterium | reverse complement strand
TCGTTGGCTCAAACTCAATGCCTTACGCATGGACGTTTCCATTGAAGAGGTGTCCGAACAGATTGCAGCGCTGGCGTTGCAAGGGCCAAATGCGTTTGAGATTCTCAGAAAAATTGTCGATCTGGATCTGAGCCAGCTCAGGTTTTTTCGGTTTAAACCGGGTAAGATCCTTGAGGTCCCGGTGATTATTTCCCGTACTGGGTACACGGGCGACCTAGGTTATGAGATTTGGTTCCGCGCGGCGCACGCCGAGGCGATCTGGGATCTGCTTGTCGAAAAGGGAAAGGGCTTTGGCATTAAGCCTGCGGGGATGCTGGCACTCGATGTGGCCCGGCTCGAGGCGGGATTTATTCTCTTGGAAGTGGATTACATCGGCGCCGAGAAGGCGATGATCGCATCGCAAAAATATTCGCCGTTCGAAATCGGTCTCGGTTGGACCGTGGATCTAAAGAAGGATCATTTCGTCGGGTCTAAGGCGTTGAGGGAATTAAACGGGCGTGCTCCGTCGCGTCAAATCGTCGGCCTGGAGATCAATCTTAGCGATTACGAATATCTTTTCCGGCAGGCGGGTTTGCCGCCACAGTTCCCGATCGCGGCGTGGCGCGGCGGAGTGCCGGTGTACAAAGACGAAAAGCAAGTGGGGCATGCTACGACCGGCGGTTGGTCACCGACATTGAAAAAATATATTACGCTTGCGACGGTTGAACAGGAATTCAATCAAACCGGAACCCAACTTGAGATCGAAGCGACCGTGAACTACGCGCGCAAGACGACAGGGGTAACGGTTGTCCAGTTGCCTTTCTACGACCCGGTCCGCAAACGCGCGATCTTCGCTTCGTCGAACGGGTCAAAAGAGACAACGTCAGCTGAGAGACTTGAGAAAATCTGAGGCCATCGGGCGAACAACGACGCCGCGGCCTTGCAAATAATTTTTGCAATCGGCGATGGAATATTCCTGGTAATGAAAGATCGATGCGGCAAGCGCAGCGCTGGCGTTGCCTTCGGTTAGCCCGTCGTAGATATGCTCAAGCGTGCCGGCGCCACCAGACGCGATAACCGGAATACTAACCCGGTCCGAAATTTCGCGAGTTAGCGCTAAATCATATCCGGCTTTGGTGCCATCGCGATCCATGCTCGTGAGCAGAATTTCTCCCGCCCCGTAATTTTCCATCCGCTTCGCCCACTCGCAGGCATCAATCCCTGTCGGATTCCTTCCGCCGTGGGTAAAAACTTCCCAGTGATCGCCGACTCGCTTGGCGTCGATCGCTACGACAATGCACTGGCTGCCGAATGATTCGGCGGCCTCGCCGACGAACGCAGGCCGGTTAACCGCTCCAGTATTGATGGAAACTTTATCGGCGCCGGCGTTGAGGAGATTGCGAATATCTTCCGTCTTATTGATTCCACCCCCTACCGTTAGTGGGATGAAAATCTGTTCGGCCGTGCGCGCGACAACGTCGAGAATAATCCCGCGGTTCTCGTGCGACGCCGTGATGTCAAGAAAGCAAAGCTCATCGGCGCCCTCTCGGTCGTAGACGCGAGCAATCTCCACTGGATCGCCGGCGTCCCGCAGCTCCAAAAATTTAACCCCTTTGACGACTCGCCCGGCTTTCACATCGAGGCAGGGAATGATCCGCTTAGCCAACATTGGTAGAGAAGACTCTAACGAACACCTACCGGGTTCACAAGTTCGAGTGCCCTTTAATCACTACTGAAAATGAGTCAACGAAGAGTTTCTGTCGCCTAGTTACGTGGAGGCGGGAAGGGCATGAAGCTCCCCCAGGGACGAACAACAGACATGTCAACCCCTTCAGGAGCTAAGTAATTGGAAAATAGCTGAAATCACTCATCCCGGATGGCGGATAGACGTACGACCTTAGCCTTGGAATATTGGGGTATATTCGACAAATAGCCCAGATGCACCTACCAATAGCTTAAATATTTTTGCCTGGTCTACAACTTTAGGCTTGACAGGTCGTACCACTTAGGCTAAAAAACGCCGAAAGTAATACGAATTGTGTATAGAATTTTTAGAGGCAAAAGGAGGCAAGGATGAAGACACGGTTTTGGGCGTTGAGCGTGCTAGCTGTTTTCCTTTTAGCTGCGGGAACAGTGAGAGCCCAGAGCGTCGATGATCGGATCAAGTCGCTCGAGCAAGAGCTTTTACAGTTAAAAGAGCAGCAGATCGAGCTGAAGAAAGAGGCGACAACGGCGGCGCAGGCAATGCCGAGCTTCAGTTACCGTCCGGGTAACGGACTGAACATCGAGGCGGCGGATAAATCGTGGGGCGTGCGCTTCACCGTTGAGACGCACTTCCGTTACCTCTTTGAATCTGGACGCGACCAGATCGGGCGCAGTAACGGCGAGATGATGGGGCGACGGTTTCGGCCTGGATTCCTTTACTGCGTCAACAACTGTTTGTGGGAAATCGAGGCGACGCTTGACCTCGACGGTTGGGGAACAGGTAACGCCAAAAACTCGACCAACACCTCCACTAGTTCGATTCTACAGCGCGGCGCGGTGAACTTTCATGCGGAGAACCTAAACCCGTGGCTGCCGACTGTGCAGTTCGGTATGGAAGTGCAGAACGCCGGCGGCGGCAGCTTGGCCAGGCAGGGTTCTGGTTCAGTCGGCGCGCAGGCAGAGTATGACCTTCTCACCCGCAACAACGGATTTAACACTGGCCGCGCTGGCTCAGGCATCGTACTCAACTGGGACGATCGGTCTCTCACCGACATTGGCATTCCTGGGCGAATCGGCAAATTCCAGGTAGGTATGTCCAGTATCGCCGAAGGCGACGATGGTCTGCAGAGCTTCACCGATCGCAAAGATTTCAATGTTTATCTGAGCATTCAGCCTTTCTCGCAGGTCAAGAACAAATGGCTCAGCGGTTTGACGTTCGAGTACGGCTCATGGTTCTGTAACCATGATAACCGAGCCAGAGAAAATGGCTGCGACCGATTTCGCATCCAAGATCACGGCGACGGGGGCCGACAGACTTTGTTTGACACGGGCGCCGGCAGCATCGGTGACGGTCTTACCAGAGCGCACGGTCCGGGCATCGTGTACAGCGTTGGGCCCTACACTTTACGCGCGATGGGTTCGTTCGAAGAGAGCGAAGACCGCGGCGGCCAGAGGGGGAAGAAAAGGGCGCATAACTTCTTAATTGGCCACGATCTCTTCTTGTGGAGTCCGAAGGGATTTTTGACCGGCTCGGCCACGACCCCAAATTCGATCTTGGTTGGCACCCACTTTGAGCGCGCCGATATGTCGTTGGGTTGTAATGGTAGTACAGGTATTCCGTGTACGGCCGCGGGCCTGAATATCCCCGCCAGTGCTCTCGGGCACTTGGGGCAGTTCCACAGAAACCGTATCCTGCTGCGTGAGTGGGATCTTTGGTATTTCATCGCGCCGCGCATGAGTGTGGGAACAAGTGTGTTGTGGTACGACGCGGCTAATCTGCGTACTGGCGCAAACCAAGCTGCGCATAACTTGGGGATTTGCAATACGCCTCATGTGACACCTGCGACGGGTTGTCGAAATGGCATCGGCGGTGACTGGGTGGATGTGATGCTCAACTGGAGATATACGTTCTAGCGTAGAGATGGCTTTTAGCAGGGTTTCCAACGGGGGAGCTGACTTAAGCTCCCCCGTTTTTTGAAGTGAGATGCGTTGGGCACCACCGGTTAGTGGTGCGCGAGAGTCCAGCTGGGGATCGATTATACGACTTTAGATTGACATTATAGTTCTTAGAGTGTAGTAAAAGGCTCAAACCCGCGATTTTGCAAGGTTGGAGGTCGCTGTCTGTGACAGCGAAAACGAAGATTGGATCCTGCGTCTTCATGCTGGGCGTTTTGGTTATTATTGCCGGCTGCGCATCGGAGACCGCAAAGAAACCGGAAAGCTCGGCCTCACCAAAGTTCTCTGCTTCTTCTGCGCAGGTATCGACGGCCAAATCGTCGGGCTCTTCTAGCCAGAGTCAATTAGGATCCAGCTTGGACGCCCTCCGTGAGGGAAAAGGGCTGGCATCTGGGCCGCTGAAAGAAATTCGTTTTGATTTGATAGCTACGATTTGACTTCCGAAGCTCGATCGATTTTACAGGCCAACGCGGCGTGGCTGAAAGCCAATCCTTCGGCTAACATCGAGATCGAGGGCCACTGTGATGAGCGTGGAACCACGGAATATAACCTGGCCCTGGGCGCCAAGAGGGCGCGTGCTGCTCTTGATTATCTGGTCTCGCTCGGCATACCAGCTGCCCGGATAAGGACCACGAGTTACGGCGAGGAGCTGCCCTTGTGCAAAGAATCGACTGAAAACTGCTTCGAGAAAAATCGCCGGGATCGCTTTGTGGAAGCTCGCGGCCGCCCTTCATCCTAATCATTTTTCGCCTCTTTCCTGGCGCTTCGATATTTCTGGACAAACGCGATCGCATTCGGTCACGAAGATGATCGTACAGGCTTCAATTACCGCTTGACAAGACAACGCAACGTAAAGTATACGACTCGTGATCTAGATAATATTCGACCAAAGTCTTACTTACGGAGGAAAAAAATGAGAATTGCATCTGCAGTTGGCGGAATCGCCGTCGCGTCGTTGATGTTGGGTTTGTCAGCGTGTTCGACACAGGAAGAAATGGCACCGAAGCCCGCGCCTAAACCTGCGGCGCCTGCACCGGCGCCAGAGGCCAAAGCCCCGACGGAAAAGGCACCAGAAAAAGCCAAAGCCACGAAGCTCGCCGGCGATATCGGGCTTCTGGATACGGAAAAGAATTACCTGATTCTCGTCACAAAGGAAGGTAAACTCGTTACCATTGACTTCGATACGAAGTTCCAAGCAATCCAAAAAACCCCACACGATGCGAAAGTCGCTGATGTCGGCCTAGGATCGTCGGCCGTTGTCCAATATACCAAGCAGGGTGAAAAAAGCGTCGCGCAAAGTATCGAATTCGTCCCGGCCAAGGGCGAGTAATAAATGGTTGGTTTACAATATTTAGTTTACCGACGGGGAGGGAGAAAAATGAGATCGAGATTATTAATGGTTGCGTGTGGAACGGCAATGTTGCTCGCGGCGGCTTGGTCAGCCCCAGTCGTTGCCCAAGAAAAGAAAGGGGATGACGCAAAGAAGGGAGCGGAACCGGCGAAGGCCAAGGCCGAAAAGGTCGCCGGGGATATCGGCTTGTTGGACACTGAAAAAAATTACATGATCGTCGTTACCAAGGAAGGTAAATTAGTGACGCTGGATTTCAATACGAAAACCAAGGTCACCGAGATCAAAGAAACGAAAGTGAAAATGACGGATGTCGGACTCGGCTCTTCCGCCAGCATCGAGTACGTAACAAAGGGTGAAAAGAATTTTCTTACCAAAATGGAATTCACCCCAGCCAAGGGCGAGTAACTGACCGTCGATGAATCGAGAGGGCGGGGTTTAGACTTGCTGGCGCGGGCAACCTAATTGGAAAGCTCCGCCGGCACTGCGGTTGGGACGACGAAAGATACTTTTGTTCCGTAACCGGGGGAGGACTCAACAAGAAGTTCGCCTCCGAGTTTATTCATTCTCTGCTGCATCCCGCTTAGGCCAAATCCAGTTTCAGTCCTTAAGTTCTTTTGATTAAAACCAACGCCGTCATCCGTCAACGAACCTTTGAGCGTTCCGTTCATCTGTTCTAGCTGAATTTCGACCCGCGACGCGTGGGAGTGTCGGGTGACGTTGGTTAACGCTTCGCGGAGAACATAGTATGTCTCTCTTTCAATAACTGCAGGCAGTGCCAGATTTTCCGGTTGGCTTTCTAAAATAACATCCAGTCCCAGGCCTTCGTGCAAGAAGCGCATCTCTTCGAGTAGTTTATCCATCAGCATCCCGCTTGCGATAGGTTGGCTATCTTTGCCCGCGAGGAACTGACGAATCTCGTTCATCGAATCTCGCGTGAGATTTTCCACCGATTCGATTTCTTCCGCCAATTCTGTCTGGGTTTTTAAGAGGCGGCCCCGGCAACCTTCCAATCGCAGGATCAACGTGGCCAAAGATTGAAGAATCCCGTCATGCAGCTCATACATAATCCTTCGGCGTTCCCGCAGTGTCGCCGCCTGGGCGGCCGTTTTCGATAGAGCCAGGAGTCTCTCATTTTGTTTCTTCTCGAATTCGCTAATGTAACCAAAGATTCCGGCTAGCAATAATAAATAAAGACTACGGATCAGGATCGTATCGATACCGATCGGCGATTCCATCGCCTCAGCTGCCAAGGTGAGTCGAATAATGCCGTAGATGCCGACACCCACCAGCGCAACGGGAATGCTGCCTCTAAGTCCCCAGCGTACGCTCGCGGTAATCACAGGGAAGGAGTAATAGAAGAAGAACGGTGTGTGCGTCCCGCCAGTGGAAAAAACGATGACCGCAATCCACACGACATCAAGGCCGGTGGTTAAGACGCTGATTGGCGAGGAAGTGCCCCTTTTGCGTGCAGTGAAATAGAGAACGGTTGAGCTGTACAGCAGAAATGTTCCCAGTGAAAAAGACGATAGCTCAGGAAAGCGTGCCACGCTTTCGGGATTGAACTGAATGACAAGGACGGCGACCGCGGCAAACGCCACTCGAAGCCAAGCGACGGCTCTTTCCCTTTGCAGGAGCCATCCTTGTTCAGGCGTAATCTTTTCCACTGTGGCCATGGGCGTTCTAAGCGCGTGTTACTGAAGCGGCGCTTAGAGAAGTCTTTCCTCCTCATTCCTCCATGCGGCTCAGCTCGGATGTCCCATCAACATTAGGGCTGCTTTGAAGCGGTTATTGACTTTGAGTTTGTCGAAGATGTTGGTCAGATGTGTTTTGACGGTTTTTTCACTGATGAATATTTTCTTTCCGATCTCCTCATTGGTGAGCCCTTCAGCGACCAGTCTTAAAATTTCCATTTCTCGTTTGGTGAGCGTCTTAATGCTGTCATCGAGTTTTGGCATCCCGTCGCGAGAGGTTGCATTGCCTTGGACGATTTCTTCAAAAGTCTCCCATGATGAAATGTCTTTGTCGATCCAGGAGCCGCCATTGTGCACGGCCCTGATTGCTTGCAATAACGCGCTCGACGGCACGCCTTTCGGGACATAACCTTTTGCTCCTCCTTTGGCTGCGTTCAAAACACTCTCGTCGTCCGAGAATGCCGTCAAAATCATCACGCGAGTCGTCGAGTTTCTGGCAGCGACATCGAGAAGGTTTTGGACGACGTCCCCTTTGGGCATCTTTAGGTCCAGGAGAAGGATATCTGGCTTTGTCCGTTCCACGACCTTTGGGACTTCTTCACTGTTGGCGGCTTCTCCGACAACCAAAATATCCTTCTCAAGGGAAAGGATTTTCCTCAGCCCGTCGCGAAACAACGCGTGATCATCAGCGATTACGACTTTGATCGGAGTCATCAATAGCTTCTCCTTTTCCGATTGCTATGCCCTTTGATCAAAATAACTCAAAGTTTTCCACTTGCCAATCTATATTCGGATTGCCAAAAAGGGGACTAGGACTCTAGTCCTAGGCAGATCGAAATAAGCTACTCCTGCCAGCCAAAAAATCATACCTAAAGCGTATTGAGATGACGTGAAGGTCACGATAAATATCGTCGCTATTCAAGGCATATTTTGCGGTGTACGGAGGGAAGATGAAAAGTCTGCGCAGCAGCAGTGGCTGTCATGTTCGGGCTATCGGCGTGTTCGACCCAAGAGGAAATGGCACCTAACCCCGCACCGAAGCCGGCGGCACCCGCGCCAGCCCCTGCGGCTAAAGCGGAAACCAAAGAGGCTCCGGGGGAAAAGGCTGCAGAAAAAGCCAAGGCGACCAAGCTCGCGGGCGACGTGGGTCTGTTGGACACTGAGAAGAACTACATGATCCTTGTGACCAAGGAAGGGAAGCTCGTTACCCTCGACTTTGACTCGAAGTATGAACCGACACAGAAAGAACCGGTACCAGCCAAAGTGACTGATATCGGCTTGGGCTCGTCGGCGGTTGTGCAGTACACCAAAGAGGGCGACAAGAGCATTGCAACAAATATCGAATTCGTACCCGCGAAAGGCGAGTAACAAAACGCTCTTGGATAGATAGCGCGCTAATAACGATTCAGGAGGAATACAAATGAGAGGGAAAACTAAGGTTGTCTGGGGGCTGGCTGTGTTACTAGCGGCGGTTATGATGGTTCCAGTTGCAGCCCAAGAGAAGAAAGCCGAGGAGGCAAAAAAAGGCGGCGAACCAACAAAAGCCAAAGCAGAAGGTGAGCCAGCTAAGGCCAAAGCAGAAGGCGAACCGGCCAAGGCCAAGGCCGAGAAGGTGACGGGTGATATCGGCCTTTTGGACACCGAAAAGAACTATATGATCGTCGTCACCAAAGAAGGCAAATTGATTACTTTGGATTTCAACTCGAAGACCAAGGCGACGGAGATCAAGGAAACCAAGGTTAAGATGGCCGATGTGGGGCTCGGGTCGTCCGCAAACGTGGAATACGTCACCAAGGGCGAGAAGAACTTTCTCACCAAAATGGAATTCACCCCGGCGAAAGGCGAATAAGAACTAGGATCGGTTGGCAGGAATTTGTGGGCACGGCGAGCCGTGCCCACTTTTTTTGGCTGAAGATTGGCGTGACCGACAAAACTTAGTTTCTTGGTATCGTTACCTGGCGAGCTGCCGTCGCTCCGGTGCAGAATCATCGGAGACAGGCGAAAGAGAACAGTGTGATTAGAAACTGTCTTCTTCGATATCGCTGATATCTAGCTTGCGGTAGGCACGTTCGTTTTCCAAACTCTTTTGGCGCTTGCTTTCCTTCTCGTTTTCTTCCTGGCATTTCACGCAGAGCCGCGTGAACGGAAGAACTTTTAAACGGCCAAGCTGGATCTCGCCCTCGCAACTCTCACAGATGCCGTAGGTCTTGTCGGCAATGCGTTGAAGCGCCTCGTCGATAGCCAGGAGCTTTTCCCGCTCGCGGTCATTGAGGATGAAGTTTATCTCCCGATCTCTCTCATCGCTCGCCAAATCGTAGGTATCACGGCCCTCATCCTTGACACCTTCAGTCTCGTCTTTGACGCGATCGTGCATTTCCTTCATCGCCACCCGCTTCATTTCCTCAAGCATTTCTGAAGCTTGCCGCAGGAACTCTCTTCGCTGTTTTTTTTCTTTTTCTGGATCTGTTTTAGACATGGAGAATCTCGCTAATCAAGTCGTAGTCTAGGGCGCCGGTAATCTTTACGTCGATCAACTCTCCGGACCGAGGCAAATTTCCCCTCCGCTGTGCGTCACAGCCCTCCACGTAAACGAAACCATCTACTTCTGGCGCGTGGGCTTGAGTCCGCCCGGCGAGTTTGCCTGAGTTGCGGTCAGTGCCATCGATGATAACCCGCTGAATGCTGCCAATCAAGGCCTCGTTCTTTTTTCTTGAAATCACAGCCTGAACTTCCATCAATTCCTGCCAACGTTTTTCTTTGTCTTCCTCCGAGACTTTGCCATCCAACTTGGCCGCGGCGGTTCCTTCCTCTTCCGAGTACTTAAAAACGCCGAGCCGATCGAATTGCGTCTCCTCGACGAAGTCCAAAAGGGCTGCAAAATCGGCTTCGGTTTCACCGGGAAATCCGACGATCAACGAGGTTCGTAAAGTCACTTCTGGGATGGCTTCCCGAAGTGCCTGCACGGCCTCGCGCACTGCGCTGCCGCTTTTTCCTCGCCGCATGCGCTGGAGCACGGATCGGCTTACATGTTGGAACGGGATATCGAGGTATTTGCAGATCTTGTCACTGTCACGGATCAAGTCGAGTAACGGCTTTTCTAGAAAATTCGGGTAGGAGTAGAGAAGCCGAATCCATTCGAGAGCGGGTATCTGGGTCATTTGCTTCAGCAAACCATAGAGTGTCGTACCGTCTTTGCGCTCCCTGCCGTAGGCGGTTAGATCTTGAGCGATGAGATTGATCTCTTTGACGCCTCTGTCGGCGAGAATTTTTGTTTCCGTGACCACTGATTCAATCGACCGGCTGCGATGCGGCCCGCGGAGCTGCGGAATGATGCAGAAAGCGCACTTGTGGTCACAGCCTTCCGAGACTTTAACGAACGCAGTGTAAGAGGGTGTCGACCTTAGCCGGGGAGTAGCGTGGTCGTAAATGTAACTCGGAATGCCGACGTATTGTCTTCGACTTGTGTTTGCCTCGTTTTCACGGAGAATTTCTGCGACGCGGGGCACTTCGCCGGTGCCGATAAAGAGGTCGACTTCTGGCAACTCCCTCGCGAGCTCTTCTGGATAGCGCTGCGACAAGCACCCCGCGACGATGAGTTTCTTGAGGTTTCCTTCCTCTTTGAGGCGACCGACTTCGATGATCGTGTCGATCGATTCCTCTTTCGCAGCGTCGATGAAACCGCAGGTGTTTACGATGACAACGTCGGCGTCCGCTGGCTGCTCGACCATCACGTATTCGCTTTGTTGCAGGAGCCCCGCCATAACCTCGGAATCCACTAGGTTACGGGCGCAGCCGAGGCTGACAATGCTAATTTTTTGTCTTGCGCGGGTCATTGGCCCAGTTCCACGACATCAGCGCCTTTCGGAATCTGCACCTGGAAAAGCGAATCGTTCAGCGCGACGCCTTTGCGCATTCCTGAGAAGCGGATCGTTGTGAGATTGGCGGCTGCGTCGCGGACGCTGACCCAAAGAATGTCGGATGTAGACTTGTTGACGGCGAGGAGAATTTCGCTAAATCCTCCGGCCTCGCCTTTCGGTTCCAAGCGTAGAACGTAACTGTTTTCATCGGTGGACTTTAGCGTCGCGTTAAATTCCTTTTTCAAGTTGCCCAGTCCAAGCAAAAAAGACAAGGGAATGTCGCCGCGAAAAGCATTTTTGAGCGGGCTCTTGATAACTTGGTTTTGCTCCGGCTGGTAAAAATAGAGATGCTTGCCGTCGGCAAGCACGAACTGTCCCTTCGGCTCCTCGTAACGCCATAGCATCTTGCCGGGCCGCTTGAAAGAAACTTTTCCCGAGGCTTTGAGTGTTCGATTCAGGGTCTTAACCTCGGTTTCCTGGCGGAAATCGGCGACGAAATCCACCGTCGCGTCGTAGCTTTTCTGCACGCGATCGACGATCGGCTCCGCACTGCTCTCAGCCGCAAAGCTCCAGAACGGGGTTCCGGGTGCCGCGACGGCGGTCACAAAAAGCCACACTGACATTGCAATAACGGTTTCAATCTTCGATTTTTGTCGCATAAACTTCACGGGGTTTAGCGCCATCGGCCGGGCCGACGACGCCGTCCCGTTCCATCCGCTCGATCATTCGAGCCGCGCGGTTATAGCCTACACGTAATCTGCGTTGAACCATAGAGATCGATGCCTGTTGGGTTTCGGTGACGATAGCGACGGCCTGATCGTACATTTCGTCATATTCCTCGTCCGCAGCCGCGGCCGCCTCGACTTCTCTTTTGGCTTCCAGAACTTCAGGCCGGTAGTTCGGTTGGGCTTGCTGTTTGATGAATTTCATCACTTTACGGACCTCCTGGTCCGACACGAACGCACCGTGCACCCGGATTAATCTTGCGGTGCCGGGCGGCAAGAACAATAAGTCACCGTTACCTAAAAGTTTTTCACCCCCCATGGAGTCTAGAATCGTCCGCGAATCGACTCGTGTGGTGACCTGAAATGAAATTCGGGCGGGAAAGTTGGCCTTGATCAAACCGGTAATGACGTCAACCGACGGTCGTTGAGTTGCTAGAATGAGATGGATCCCGGCGGCGCGCGCCTTCTGCGCCAGTCGCGTGATATATTCCTCAATGTCGCGTCCGACGGTCAACATAAGATCGGCGAGTTCATCGATAATGATCACGATTCTCGGCAATCTTTCGTGAACTAAGGGACCCTCCTTCGAACGATCGCCGCCAGTCGCGATTGGATCCTCGCTCCCTTCCGGCTCTGTGAGATCGATTACGGCCTTCTTATTCCCGGCCTCCTTCTCCAGCGTCCGATTGTAGTTATCGAGATTGCGCGCACCCCTGTCCCTCATTAGACGATAGCGCCGATCCATTTCGTCCATGGCCCAAAAGAGCGCAGCAGCAGCTTTCTTGGGATCAGTGACTACCGGTACGAGCAGGTGAGGGATCTCCTCATACATGGTCAGCTCGAGCATTTTGGGGTCGACCATGATGAATTTGACGTCCTGCGGGCTCGATTTGTAGAGAATGCTCAAGATCATCGCATTGATCGATACCGATTTTCCGGTACCCGTCGCGCCGGCAACGAGCAAATGGGGCATCTTGGCCAGATCGGTCGCGAACGGTGTACCGCCTATGTCTTTGCCGAGAGCGAGGGTGAGCTTTGATTCGGAGCTTCGATACGCTTCGCTTTCAATCACTTCCCTGAGACGAACGGTCTCCCGTCGCGGGTTTGGGATCTCAATGCCGACCACCGACTCGCCGGGAATCGGTGCGAGGATGCGTACGCTAACCGCGCGCAGCGCCATCGCAAGATCGTCGGCCAGCAGAACGATGCGGCGGACTTTGACGCCGGCGGCCGGTTTAAACTCGTACATGGTGATGACCGGTCCGGGGCGCACCGCAACGACTTCTCCCGCAACGCCAAAATCCTCCAGTTTCTTTTGCAGGATGAGCGAGTTGGCGTGCAGGGTATCTCTATCAATCTTGAATTGCTCGCCCTCGGACGGGTCCAACAGTTCCACCGGCGGAAGCTTATAGCCTTCGCCGACTTCAGGCAGTTTAAACTGTTCCGGCGGTGGTGCCGGCTTCTTCAGCGATTTTTTGCCGACCAGTTCGTTCTTTGGTTCGTCCTTCAGCACGATCGGCGGCGGAACGTAATCCCTTTTTTCCTTCTTGGTGTTTTCTCCTTTGCGCTTGTCTTTGCGCTCACGGAATTCTTTGAGCCGGTTATTGACCGCGGGAACCAGCGATTTCTTGAGTTCGTCGAAGTTCTTTCTGGTATAGCCGATAATGTCGACCAGCGAGTTCTGCGTAAGCAGCATGATCGATAAAAGCAAGGTAAAAAAAGCGATCAAAGACGCGCTGAAGCGTCCGAATAGCGGCACAAGAACGCTTTCCTTTAAAAAGCCGCCGACAATGCCACCCGCATCGCGCGCGCTTTCCGTATCGATGATGACACTGAGAATGACGCCGACGCTGATAAGCAAAATCAAATAGCCTGCCGCCCTGCCGAGTGCCACGCCTTTGTAAGTCGTACGAAACATCTGCGCGGCAGCCAGACAAAGGAAGACCGGCAATAGATAGGATGACAGCCCCAGCCCCTGTAACAGCAAGTCGGCAAGAATTGCGCCGACAAAACCACCCCAATTATGGGTACTTATCGCCCCTGAAGGGGTATTGAAAGAGCGGTCGTTCACGTTAAACGAAATCAGGCTAATGCCGATCAGCAAAGCCGCGAGGCCGATGATCACCCCCCAGATTTCCCGATTGAGCCGACCTTTTTCCACAGCGCCTGACATAGGATTTTCTAGGTTTCGATGATGTAGGGAAGCACCACGGGATGGCGCTCGAGGGTTTTTCTAAAATAGCGGCGCAGCGCCTTGCGGACTTCTTCTTTGAGTTCGGCTGGATCGGTGCGCGTTTCGCGGTTCATGCCGGCCAAAGTTTCAAGCACTAGTCTCTTGGCGTGCTCGAGCACTTCTTCGCTTTCTTCGGCACGGATGAAACCGCGGGAAATCAGATCTGGACCAGCCACCAACTCTCCTGATTGCTGGTGGATCGCCATGACCGCGAGCACCATGCCGTCTTCCGACAAATGGCGGCGGTCGCGGATAACGATGTCGCCGACGTCACCGACACCCTTGCCGTCGACGAAAACTTTGCCGGCTTGGATCGGTTGTATCTTGCGCGCGCCGTGGGCAGTCAGTTCCAGCACGTCGCCATCTTCGAGGATAAAGCAGTTCTCTTCAGGCACACCGACATCTTGGGCCAAACGCCGATGGCGCACGAGGTGGCGATACTCGCCGTGAATTGGCACGAAGTAGCGAGGTCGCGTCAGTTGGAGCATGGTTTTCAGTTCCTCTTGGCTGGCATGACCCGAGACATGAATTTCCGAGACCTTTTCGTAGTGAACCTGTGCGCCGCGTCGATAGAGGTGGTTGATCAAATTGGAGATGGTTTTCTCGTTTCCGGGAATGAATTTTGAAGAGAGTATTACCGTATCGCCCGGTTCAACTTTGAGTGTTTTATGATCGTCCAATGCGACCCGATGCAACACGGAGAGCGGTTCGCCTTGGCTGCCGGTGGTAAGAAACGTGAGACGATCAGCCGCCAGATCTTGCCAGCGCTCGTTCTCGGTCATGTAACTGCGCGGCAGGCGCAAATAACCCAGATCCGAAGCGACCTGGCTATTCCGAATCATGCTCCGCCCGCTCAGTACGACCCGCCGGTTGCAACGCTCCGAAATATCGACGACCTGTTGGATGCGCGGAATGCTCGATGAAAAGGTCGAAACCAGCACTTTGCCGGTGCTCCCCTGAATGATCTGTTCCAGATTGGTTCCGACTTCCCGTTCCGACGGCGTATAGCCGGCGCGCTCAACATTGGTGGAGTCCGACATGAGCAAGAGGACCCCTTTTTCGCCGTAGGCGGCAAAGCGCTGGAAGTCGAACATTTCGCCTTCCATCGGAGTATTGTCAATTTTGAAATCGCCGGTGTGAATCACCGTGCCGATAGGTGTCTCAATGGCCAGCGCCAGGCAATCCATCAGGCTGTGCGTTACGCGCAGTCCTTCGATGCGAAACGGCGCGATGTCCCACGGATCACCGGCGGTAATTTCGTGAATATCCGCGCTATCTTCGAGGTCGTGTTCTCTGAGCTTGTTGGCCAATAGGCCGAGCGTAAGGCGAGTTCCGTATATCGGCACGTCAAGGTGTTTCAGAATAAATGGCAGCGCGCCGACGTGGTCCTCGTGTGCGTGGGTGAGCACGATGCCTCTTAATCTGTCCCTGTGTTCGAGCAGATAGGTTACGTCGGGAATCACCAGATCGATACCTAGCAAGTTGGCATCGGGAAACATGAGACCGCAGTCCACCGCGATGGCCGCATCGCCATATTCGATCAGCATCATATTTAGGCCAAACTCGCCTAGACCCCCTAGGGGTATGATTTTTAACGGTTCCATGCTTTAGATGCCTTGTTTCTCCTGCGCTCGTTTGCTAACCGCCAATTGCTCAAATCCCGTGGCACTGTGAAATTGCGAGGCGCCGCTCGGACGCAAATGCTCGGTAATTCTCTCACGAACTTGCTCCGACAGGAGACGCAGGTTTCCCGGCCGAAAGCCCTCGACCGGTAGCGACTCGCCTACGGTGACTTCAATTGTACCTGCCCGTAGTCGCCAAGCGCCCGCCGGCAATAGTGCACCGCTGCCGTTGATGGTTACAGGCACGATGGCCGCACCGGTTTGCGCCGCTAGCAAGAAGCCGCCTTTCTTGAACCGAAGTAGTTTGCCGTCTCGGCTTCTTGTTCCTTCCGGGAAAACCACCACGGAAATCCCGGCGGCAATTCTCTCTTTGGCTCGCTGCAAGCTTTTCGCCGCGTCCAACGGATCAGACCGATCGACGGTGATATGCTTCGATGCCCACATGGCCCAACCGAAAAAGGGCACCCAAAGAAGCTCCTTCTTGGCGATCCAGCGCAGTTGAAACTGGGACAAGGTCTGGACCAATACCGGAATATCGATGTTGCTTTGATGATTTACCATGAAGACATAGTTTCGACTGGGATCGATATGTTTCAGGCCGTCTATTTTTATTGAGATGCCGGCAACCCGCAGAACTAACCAGGACCATAATTGGCTGATGCAATAAACATGCTTGCCATACGGGTCAAGGAAGCCGAAAACGATCGTCAGTAAAGCCAAAAGCACCGTGACCAGCGCGATGACCGTCAGCTTGAATCCGTGAACCATGAGGATGGGTGTAAACTGAGCTGCAGTATCTATGGGAAAAACTTCAATTCATAGTAATTGACGGCTAAGGAAAAATCAACGTGACTTGGCACGCTTTGAAACGCAATTTCGCGGTTGACTCTGTCATATACCGGCGCTAAGTTGGCTGCACCTTTTCGCTGTAGGCCGCAACTTTTTCGGGGTGGAGAATGATATGTCCGTCAATAAGGTAATTCTCATTGGCAATCTGGGCAAAGATCCGGAAGTCCGTTTCACACAAACCGGTAGCGCGGTGGCGAATTTTTCGATCGCCACGTCGGAACAATGGAACGACCGCGATGGCAAACGGCAAGAAAGAACCGAGTGGCACAACATCGTCGTCTGGGGCAAACAGGGTGAACTGTGCGGTCAGTACCTCGCTAAAGGCAGGCAGGTTTATGTCGAAGGCAGCATCCGAACGCGGAGCTACGATGACAAAACCGGCACCAAACGCTACGTCACCGAGATCGTCGCCCAGCGAATTCGCTTCTTAGGCGGCGGTGGCGGTACACGGGTGGCGCCTGAGATGGATTCCGCCGGATCCGATGATATGGGTGGATCGGGAACGCCGCCGGTAGACGACGACATACCGTTCTGAGTCAATAAACGCTAATGGGGAAAGTAAAAAGCCTCAAGCCACGATATTTCTCGGATTCCCTCCTAGAAAACTGCCAATATTTTCCTTAACTTCTTCGAGCAACCGCTCGCGCGTTTCGCGGGCGCTCCAGGCTGTATGCGGCGTGACAATTAAGTTGTCGAGCTCCTTTGCCGCGAGAATGATCGGGTGATCCGCGGGCGGCGGTTCTTTGGAAATAACGTCCACTGCCGCACCGGCGATTCGTTTATTGCGCAAAGCGTGAATCAGCGCGGCCTCATCGATCAACGCGCCGCGGGCTGTGTTGATCAGAAACGCCGTCGATTTCATCAACCCCAAGGTTTGCTCGTCGATCAGATTCCTTGTCTCCGTCGCCAGCGGGCAGTGCAAAGAAATAAAGTCGGCTTGGCGAAACATTTGGTCCAATGCGATTCGATCCTGTGGGACCGATCCGATGGTGCCCGGTCGTGCGGCGACTAATACCTTCATGTCGAAGCCACGCGCCATCGCCGCGACTGTCCGACCAATGTTGCCGTAGCCGATGATGCCTAACTTCTTGCCCCTGAGCTCAACGCTGGGATAGCTAAGAAGAGAGAAGACAGGACTTTTCTGCCACTCGCCCAGCTTCACGGCGTTCGCGTAGCTTGCGGTGCGGGTGGCCAATTCCAAAATCAGCGCCATGGTGAATTGTGCCACGGACTGTGTCGCGTAGCCGGGCACGTTGCAGACTTTGACGGCGCGCTTCGCCGCCTCTTGTCGGTCGATGATATCGGTACCGGTTGCGGCCACGGCGATCAATTTGAGATCCATCGCTTCCGGTGAATTTAAGACTGTCTTGTCGAAGGCGACTTTGTTGGTTATGGCGATTGAATGCCCGGGCAATCGCCCGACGGTGTCGGCGGGATTTGTGACTTGGTGAATCGTGCATCTCCACAGATCGGTGAAACGCTGTAACGAAATGTCACCGTAAGTCGCGGCGTCGAGAAAGACGATGCGGGGCTGCGAGTCACTCACTTGGCGGTCTCTTCCTTGAATTCGTTTTTCTTGGCTTCTTCCCAGAGCTTGTCCATTTCTTCGAGTGAGGATTGCTCTACGCCCTTGTTGGCTTCGTGCAATTTGGTTTCAATGTATTGAAACCGCCGCGTGAAGCGGTCGATGGTTCCGGCGAGCGCCTCTTCGGCTTCGACATCAAGGAAGCGCGCCAAATTTACGATGGAAAAGAGCAAGTCGCCCAGCTCTTCGCCGGTGCGCGTCTTGTCGCCCGAGGATGCGGCGTTCTTTAGCTCCTCAATCTCTTCCTCGATTTTTTCCCAAACCGGTTCGATCTTGGGCCAATCGAAACCCAAGTGCGATGCTCTTCGCGTAATGCTTTGGGCCCGCGCCAATGCTGGCATCGCCTTCGGCATGTTGCCAAGGGCGGACTTCGATTCGCCGGCTCTTTTCTCGCTTGCTTTGATCTGCAAGCGTTGCTTCAATACCGCCGCGGTGTCTTCGGGTATGGGTTCGCCGGCGAACACGTATGGATGACGGCGGACGAGCTTGTCGGTGAGACTTGAAATGACGTCGCCCGCGGTAAATCGGCCTTCCTCTGTCGCGATCTGGGAGTGAAACACGACCTGGAGCAAGACATCGCCAAGCTCTTCTCGCAGTTTTTGCGGGTCGCCCCCGTCGAGGGCGTCGAGCAGCTCATAAGTTTCTTCGAGCAGGCAAGGCTTGAGCGAGGCATGGGTCTGTTCCTTGTCCCACGGGCAGCCCGCTTCGCTGCGCAGTTGAGCCATCACCTCGAGCAATTCGCCGAATTTTTGTGCGATGTCCTTCCGATTCACGATTTTATTCTCCATACAAAAAGCGAACTTCCTTCCAAATGGGTAGCGTGCTAGATCTTACGTGGCACATCTTTCGATGTCTAGATGACGAGTGGAGGGAAGATCATGCCCAACGTCACAATTGATGGAATCGACACCTACTACGAAACCCACGGTTCAGGTTCGCCAATTTTAATGTTCGCGCCCGGCGGCTTCGACGCGACGATCGACAAGTGGCGCGTGGCCAGCGCATGGACGGGAATCGATGCGATCAAGGCGTTCGCCGCTGAACATACAATCATCGTCTACGACCGGCGTGAGTGCGGCCGATCCGGTGGCCGCGTCGAGCGATTGAGTTTCGCAAGTTACACTCGGCAGGGCAAAGCGTTGTTGGATCATCTCAAGATTGACACGGCGTGGGTCATGGGTGGCTGCATGGGCTGCTCGGTGGCACTAGCCTTTGGCGTCCACTACCCGGAGATGACACGAGGTTTACTGCTTCACTGGCCGGTGGGCGGTTATCGCTGGAAAGCGAACAGCCGGGAGCGCTTCATACGCCATTACAATTTCGCCAAGCAGAATGGCCTGAAAGGCCTTATCGACCGGGCGCAAGATGGAAAGAGTTTCTGGATTGACCCGGAAGCGGGTCCGTGGGCGACCGCGATCGCGCGGAATAGCGGATTCGCCGATCGATTCGCTACGCAAAATCTAGAGCGATATCTGGGAATCATCCTGACCAGCGGCCGCAGTCTGTTCGATCGCGACACGGCGCCCGGCGCCGAACCCGAAGAGGTCATGGGCGTGACCGCGCCCGCGCTGATCATTCCCGGCGATGATCCGTCCCATGCTACTTCCGGAGCGCATTATTTGCGTGAGCTTCTGCCAAAGGCCGAATTCTGGAACGTCATGCCACCGGATCAGACAACCCAAAAAGTCTGCGACCGGATTTTAGAGTTTTGTCGAAAACATGATTAAATTTCGGTCCGTGTCCTTCGGTCTGGGTGTGGACCACGAAAAGGAAATTTGATAGAAAAATGCCACCTCGTAATTCACAATCACCTCTAGGAGGATGTTTATGGACGTCACGAACTCGACGGTTCAATTGAATACGTCTGATGGCAAGATGGAAGCGTACGTGGCGCAACCGAAGGATGGCGGCACCTATCCTGGTA
>VBKY01000276.1 GCA_005879255.1 Deltaproteobacteria bacterium | reverse complement strand
TGACTTCGCCATGGAGTTCCGGCGGGATCAGCCGCTCCACCGGTTGGCCGACCATCTCATGAGATCTGAATCCGTACATCGATTCCGCGCCGGCATTCCAACTTGTGACAATGCCGTCCAGCCTCATACCGATGATCGCGTCTTCAGAAGACTCGACAATCGCCGCGAGCCGAGTTCGTGCTTCTTCGGCCTCGGCACGGACCTTCACGTATCCCACGACAAACTTGCTGCCGATCAGCCAAGCTATGCTGGTTGCCGAGAAGGAAACCAGCGCAAGCCAGCTCAAGTTGCGCGCCAACAAACGGTTGACTTGGCCGAACGCGACGTCCTTGGGAATACCGACCATCACGTAAATTTGTCCGGCGGCGGCGTTTACCGACAGCGGCTTGAGTGCGTAGAGCCGGTCTACGCCGTCTAAACCAACCAGTTCTTTAGTGACCTGGCTGCGCAGCTGCAGCATCTCGAACAGCGAGGCATCGGGAATATGTCTACCGACCCACTTCTGTGGTTCGGGGAATCTCGCCACGAGGATACCTTTGCTATCGACCACTGACAGGGATACTCCGTCAGGCAAGTTGTTTTCCGCCGCCAGCTCGTTGATCCAGCTGATATCCAACGCGACGAAGATTATCGCGCTAACACGGCTGTCATGAGTGACAATAGGATAGGCAAAATTGACGCTCCTTCGCTCGGCTTTGCTGTGAAGCTGATAATCGCCGATGGCAAAAGTGCGGGCGGTCATTGCGCCCCGAAAGTGGCTGGTGCGCGCTAAATTTTCGCCGGCATCGCGAGACTGCTCGGCACGACAGACTATATCGCCGTTGGAGTCGGCGACGCCTAGATCGACATAAAGTTTGTTGCGCTCGGCAAATCGCCGTAGAAAATCGCTGCAACCTGCGAAGTCGTTATCTGTCACATCCGGCGTTTCGGCCAAGAGAGTTAACAACTGCTTGGCCGAATCGATGAATCGCGCTTCCCGAAGCGCGACTTTTTCAACGATCTGCCAGGCATTCTCTTGAGCCTCGGCGATTTGGAGATCGCGCGCCAGTTTAGCCTGATAAAGAATCAATGCCAGAATTGGCAGGACCGCGATCAGTATAATGATCAGCAATCTTTGCCGCAGCTCTCGCAGAAACGAGCCCGTGGCCTGAAGTAGGATCTCGTCAAGCTTCCGCATGCCTGCTAGGTCCCAGTCGTGCCCACGGACCATTCTGATCGTCCAAGAACGCCTTCGCTCGGTTGTGAAAACAAGGTTGATAGTTTCTGAAAGTCCGAGGCAGGGTTGTTACTAGGCTTAAGCCACTGTCCGGTTTATTCCAAATCCCTTTCACACTACGACCGATACTTGTCTGAGGCTTCGAATCTTAAGCAAAGCCGACCGATCGCAATATCTGGGCTGACAATCTATCCGGCCTTTCGCGAGAGTCATAGGGAATTGCCGCCGTTTTCTGTCGTACCGCTTGAGCCCTCACGAAATCGAATCCACTGGGCTAGTTGGCTCTCGCGCACGCGCCACTGGCCGCCGACTTTGAATGCAGGCAGATCGTTCTTTCGGATCATTCGCTGCAGGGTACGCGTGGAGACATGGAGCATTTGCGCAGCTTCGGGGAGTGTCAGCAGTCGGAGACTTTCCAATTCTTTTTCCATAAATTATTCCCAAGCGCTTCTTGAGCAATGCCGGTGCCATCGACCCGACATACTTAAGAGCCTGTTTTTGCGGGAGAAGAATCAAATCTACTCATGAGGAAGCGGTACAGAAATGGACAAACTGTGACGGCCAAGGGCACTGCCGGACCGCGACCGCGGAGGAGATATGCGCCGCCCAAAGTTTGCTCGTCGCCGAGGCAAGCTGACGGCCTGGCTGAAAATGGCGAGGATTGACGGACCGATAGTTGCTCAGCGCGCAGGCGCCGGATGTCGCGTCGGCGTATCAGCAACGCGAGATCTATTGACGATAAAGGATTTCGCCACAATGAGTCGTATCGTAACCGCCGAGCGCAGCCACCGCCGATTTGAATCCATCAGAACGAATTGTTTGGACCAGCTTTGCGCCGCGCTCGGAATCGAAAAAGGGACGGGAAACGAGCAAGTCATACTCCTCACTGGCGACTGAAATGAAATCGAGCGCCAAGGCCGTGGCTGCTGCGCGTACGCCGAGAGCAGCATCGGCTAGGCCGCTCGCCACCGCCACGCCGACGGCCATATGGGTAAATTCTTCGCGTTCGTAGCCAGCGATCGCTGCTGGGTCAATGCCGAGTTTCTTGAGCTCATGGTCCAACAAAACTCGCGTACCGGAGCCGGGTTGGCGGTTGACGAAGCGGATGCCGCGCTTGGCCACATCTCTGAGACTGTTAATCGATTTTGGATTGCCGCGCGCAACGAGAATGCCCTGCTCCCGTTGCGCCAGGTGAATCAGCTCGAGGGGCACTTTAGGAATTGTTTTTTTTATGTCGGGAATGTTGTACACGCCGCTTTCCGGATCAAGCAAATGCGTGCCGGCGATATGGGTTTCGCCGCGCGCTAAGGCCAGTAACCCGCCCAGGCTACCGACATTGCTCGCCGCGATCTTGAGTTCCGGATGGTGCTGCTTGACTTGATCCTCGAGCACTGCGATCGCCAGGTCATGGCTACCGGTGCAGAGAATCGTATTCTCGACATCCTCGATCGGCCGAAGAAGCTCAACGTCGGACTCCTCGCCGGCATTCAATCCCTCGACCAGACTTGGGATGCGCAATAATCCGTCGGCGCGGACCATCGTGGTGATCACTCCAGCGCCGCGCCCGAGCGGTACGGCAACCAACTTGTCACCGATTCGCCCGAGCGTTACGCGAATGAATTCTTCGAGCCCGAGGTGCGAGGCGATTTTTTTCGGCACGACCGCGCGCACAGTTGGATAAGCAGGCGCAACCGCGCCGAGAAACTTTTCGATCGCCGGGCGCAGGATCTCCCGCGCAATGACGATCGCCGAAACCGGATAACCGGGCACGCCGATTACGGGCTTACCCGCGATCCGCCCCAACACCGCCGGTTTACCCGGCATGACGTCGATACCGTGCGCCAATAATTCGCCCGCACCGGCGACGACGTCGGACGTCAAGTCATGCTCGCCGGCCGAAGAACCGGCGATGATAGTCACCAGGTCACACTCTTCAGTAGCCTGCTGCACGGCTTGCTTGAGCAACGCGAAGTCATCTCTTGCTCTCGGATACTTTATCGGCGTGCCGCCCCACTCGCGGATGAACGCGGCCAAAACGGTTGAGTTAAATTCAATGACCGCGCCCGGCGTGGCTTCTTCGCCGGGCTGAATCAGTTCGTCGCCGGTCGGAATGATGCCGACCTTTGGATTGGCTTTGACGCGCACGGAGGTGTGTCCCGCCGCGAGCAGAGCGCCCAAGTCGTACGGCCGCAAACGATGCGAGCGCGCCAGTAGCAATTCCGTAGCCACCACATCCTCGCCGACCAGACGGACGTGGTTCCACGGCGGCACGGATTCAAAGATTTCCACGGTGTCGTTATCGAGTTGATGCACCTTCTCGATCATGATGACGGCGTTGGCCCACGGTGGCAGCGCGTTACCGGTGTCGACGTATTTGAAAACGCAAGATCCCGGTGAATCGAGATCCGTCACTTTGAGTTTTTTGCCGACAAACTCCGAGGCGCCGAACGTGTCCTCAGCGCGCACGCAAATGCCATCCATGGCGGAGGCGTGATAATGCGGCGAGGAGATTTTTGCAAAAATCGGCTCTGCGGTGACGCGATCGAGAGCCTCCTCAACGGGAATTTCTTCACTGCCGAGGCGCAGCGGATCGACTGCTGATAAGCTCGCGCGCCCCGGTGAGAGGCGTCTTTTGAGATAACGTTTGCGGGCCATGGCCTTTGACAGCTGCTTAGTTTTAAGTTTGTGATTCAACTACCCGGTTGCCGAAAAAAATGGCTTTCGTGCTTCGAGAATCTCAGCACGAAGAATCTCCAATGATGTCAACTGTTCGCCTCCGAGACTCTCGGAGGGCTGGATTTTTCAGCAGCCTGCTAATCTAAATTGACTCGAGCACGGGATCGATGATCACTTTTATGGCATCCTGACCGCTCGTTGCGAGTCGGAACCCAAGCCCTGCATCGGCCAAGGGCAGGCGATGCGTCACCATTTTCGCGACGGCTACTTGGTGATCGCGAATCAATGCCAACGACTCCGCCAGGTCTTCTCCGGTCCCCGCATAGGATGTGACCAGTGAAATTTCGTCGCGCCAAAAATCAAAAAGCGGGATCGGCACATCGACGCCAGCAGCGGTCGTGGCAAAGAACAACAGCGTACCGCCGCGATCAGTTGCTTTCACGGCCTGCCGAATCGCCGGCATCGCGCCAACGCAAACGATCACCAAATCCGCCAAACGGCCGTCATTCAAATCGCGCAGCCGCGCCGGCACGTCTTCCGATCCGTGAATCGTTGCGTCCGCGCCAAACTGCCTTGCCGCGTTAAGCCGAAACTCGTTGAGATCCGTCGCAATAATGCGCGCCGCTCCGCGCGCGCGCGCCAATTGGATGTGCAGCAAACCGGAAATACCACTGCCGATTACCAGGACGGTTTGCCCGCCAATTAGACGGGCGAAACGCTGCGCGCGCACGACGCAGGCCAAGGGCTCGATGAATGATCCCTCGTCAAACGTCATCGAGTCAGGAATGCGCAGCGTGCCCAACTCGACGTTGATTTTGGGCACGCGAATATACTCGGCGAAACCGCCGGGATCGAAGTGCGTCGTGCGCAAGAGGTCGCAAACCGATTGATGGCCGGCTAAACAGTAACGACAGTTACCGCACGGCACATGATGCGAAGAAAAGACGCGATCCCCCACGCAGAAGTCTTCGACCCCCTCGCCGGCTTGCACCACCTCACCGGTAACTTCGTGGCCCAAGACCAGCGGCGCTTTTTGGATACGATACCATTCCATCAGGTCGCTGCCGCAGATCCCGCTCGCCCGCGTCCTGATCAATAACTCACCCGGACCGAGTCTCGGCACGGGCAGTTCTTCGAGACGAACATCCTGGTTGTTGTAGTACATCGCGACGTGCATGTTTGAGGCTCAGCGGTAATCGGCAAGCTTAAATTGAAATGTCGGGAAGAGTCGCAGCCATTCCCGACATTCAGTCAGAGAACATTCCATTTACGATGCTTTTCGCGCCATGCCGGCCTTTTCACTTTCGTAGATCTTGTAGGCTTCCTTCACCGAGACGTTTTCGTGAACGATCGCCCGTACGGCTTTGATCATGCCGACCGGCGAATCGGACTGGAAAATATTGCGGCCCATGTCGACGCCGACGGCGCCGTGTTTGACGGCGTTGTGCGCTAGTTCCAGCGCTTCCATTTCCGGCGTTTTCTTGCCGCCGGCGATGATAACGGGAATCGGGCAACTTTGGATCAACGCCTCGAAGTCATCGCAATAGTAAGTCTTGACGATATGGGCGCCGAGCTCCGCGGCGATGCGGCAGGCCAACCCGAGATAGCGCACGTCGCGCGCCATATCTTTCCCCACGGCGGTAACCGCGAGCACCGGAATGCCATACTTCTCACCTTCGTCGACGAGCTTGGCTAAACTCACGAGCGTCTCTTTCTCGAATTCGGAGCCGACGAAGATCGACAGCGCCATGGCGGAGACGTTGAGACGAACGCAATCGTCGATCGAAACCGTGATATCCTCGTTAGACAGTTCTTTGAGGATGCTGGTACCGCCCGAGACGCGAAGTACGACGGGTTTGTCTGACTTGGGATCGACGGAAGTGCGCAGCACGCCGCGTGTCAACATGATTGAATCGGCGTACGGCATCAGCGGTTCGACGGTTTTCCGCGGCTCTTCTAGACCACTCGTCGGTCCGAGAAAATAACCGTGGTCGACCGCAAGCATCACAGCTCGACCATCCGTGGGCCTAATGATTCGTGCCAAACGATTTGCCATTCCCCAATTCATTGACATCTTTTCCTCCTGTATTTGCCGCGCTAAAGTCAACAAAAGCTATCACAAAAAGATTCTGAATCGAAGCGGGCCATGGCGACCAAATCGAATTTACGGGCAAAGAAATTTATCATTACCGGACTGCGCGGATCTCCAGCCGCGTCGAGGGACGAGCTTACCCACCCACGTGCGCCGGTGCGGCTGATTTGTTGACAAGCGGCCAGACAAAGCGCAGGCCAAGCCCAACCAGGATCATTCCGCCGCCGGCCAGCGTCGCGACCGAAGGGATCTCTTTGACTGTCAGGGCCACCCATAGCGGGTTTAGGACCGGTTCAACTAAGGCGATCAGCGAAGCCTCTTGGAGCGAGACCGTCTGTAGTCCTTTCGAGAACAGAAAGTACGGCAGGCCGAGCTGCACCGCTCCCATAATGGCGAGAATCAACATCTCATTGAACGAGAGCGCCAGCTGTGACTTGACCAAAGACAAAAGCAGTAGTGCACAGGCGATGTTGTTGATCCAGGTAAGATAAACCGGGTTCACTTCTTGGGTTCGCCGCAGATTGACCATATAAGTCGCAAACAGCACGCCGCTTAAGAGCGCGAGCAGAACCCCTGCCATTTCCGGCTCGCCGGCGCTGTCAAGAGAGATAATTCCCACACCCATCATGCTCACCACGAGAGCCAACCAGTTCAGCCTCGAGATTTTTTCTCCCAGCACCAGGCGCGAGAAGAGAAACACAAAGATCGGCGCCGTGTATTGGAGCACGATCGCGTTCGCGGCCGTCGTGAGCTTGTTCGCCGAAACAAACGCGCTGATCGCCGCCGTGTAGCTCACCACCGATATTAGAATCGGCCTATTGATCTGGCAGTCGCTCGGGCGCAAGAAGGGAGTGAAAACCAGGGCGGCGAAAAAGCTTCGATAGAAAACAATCGTCAATGGCGGGAGATCGAGAAATTTGATGAAGACGCCGGCCAAACTCCAAAGGCAAGCAGCGGAGAAGATCAGCCATCGCCCGCGGGCAATGTGTGAATTGGATGAAGCGATTGATCTCGGCATCGGTATTGACGCGGCCAAAACGAGCGGCAGACTAACAGCACACAGCGCATCTCGCAATCTTCCACGGTGTTCGTCAGGCGGCACCACTGATAAAGCAAAGATGGGTGAGAAGCTGCGTTCTCACCCATCTTTGCTCCGAATGAAAATTGTGATCGAAGAACGGATTTCGGCTTTAGCCTTCGGGCACGACGGAAACCTTGAGCGGCACGGTCACATCGGCAGACAACCGAACCGGTACTTCATAGTCGCCGGCCATCTTGATCGGCTCGTTCAAATGAATTTTCCGGCGTTCGACGTTGACGCCCCTGGCCTTTAGCGCCTTCTCGATTTGCATGGTAGTCACCGATCCGAAGAGCCTGCCTTCCTCGCCGACCTTCATCGGAATCACCACCGCCACTGTGGCCAACTGATCAGATACTGTTTGGGCCTGCCTGACGATTTTCTGCTTCTGGTCTGCAACGATCTTTTTTTGATGCTCGAAAGTCTTTAAGTTTTTCTTGTTGGCGACCAGTACCAACCCACGCGGTAACAAATAATTGCGCGCATAGCCGTCGCGGACTCGAACGACCTCGCCGATCTTTCCCACGTTCGCGATATCTTCTTTCAAAATAACTTCCATAATTCCTCCGCTAAGATGCTTGACTTGGAGTGAGGTTATTCTTCCGTAAACGGCGAAAGTCGCCCCACAGGTCGAACAGCCCCAGCCCGACCACCAGCAGCGTAAAAATTTGTTGAAAAATAATCAATACGTAGGTCATACCACGCAAAAACCGCGGCACTTTATTCTTGTGAAAAAAATACGCGATCACCGCCAGCCCTTGGGCGAAATAGCAAGCGCCGATCACCAGCAAGAAATTCAGTGCAACCGGTCGCACCACACCCGCGTCTGGAATGAACAGCGCGAAACCGCAAGCGATTAGACCCCAAACCAGCGGCTCCGGCCCCTTCCACTCGCGAAGATATCGGAGGGTAAACCAACGAGCGCGACGCTCCGGGAAACGGCGACCGAGATAGAGAATATTGACCAGGGCAATAAAGGCGAAACTCAAGAAGAGCAGCGCCGGCAGCAGCTGCAACATGAGTTCGACGATTTCCGGCGTCCGCTCCTTGAGCATTTGTAGACTATCCTGCGATAAGCCCATTTGCTCTTGTATGCGCATCGCGGATACGAGCTGTTGCGTCAAGGTGTCGCGAAAATCGCCAAACATAGCGCTCCATGAACCATAGAAATAGAGCGATAGACTTGCTGTCATCGTCAATAGCGCGGCAGCGACGCCGACAACCAAATTTTCGATCGCGCGGATGCGCCCCAACAAAGCCAGCAACAAGCCCGCCATCAACGCGAAAATGCCGTAGATAAACGCCAGCTCTTCGGTGGCAACAAAAACCAGCAACACCAATGCGACGAAGAGCACGCCGAAACCGGCGCCAATGCCGTATTTAAGGCCGAACATCAACACAGGCTGGGATACAAATGGCAATAGGATGACCCCTAATGGCGGCAAACTGACACCGCTGATAAACAAGAACACGCTCGACACCAAAGCTAAACAGAACTTGCTGATAACTTCTAGCCGCTGCATGAGATTGGGTCAGAAAAACCGGGTTAATTTTTCGCAGTGGTGAAGGGCAGCAACGCCACGCTCCGCGCTCTTTTGACGGCGGTCGTCAGCAATCGCTGGTGGCGTGCGCAGTTGCCGGTGATCCGGCTCGGCGTCATTTTGCCCCGCTCGGTGATGAACTGAGATATCGTCCTCAGATCCTTGTAATCGATCCTCAGCGTCTTGTCGGCGCAGAATCGGCACACCTTGCGCCGGAACATCGGCCGGCGGCGCGGCGGACCTTTCTCGTCATCCGACCTCTCCCGACTTGGTCTTGGGCCTCGTTCCATCTGTGCCATAAATTAAGTTACCTCTTTCCCCTTTGGTTCACACCGTCCCGTATTATTCAGCGGTATTTTTTTCCGGCTCGGCGGAATTCGGACTGTTTTTGTTTAGGAACTGAACTGTATTTGCGACTACTTCGTATTTGCTACGCGGCTTGCCCTCGGCAGTCTCCCAACGCCGTTGGCTCAACCGACCGTCGACCAGCACCTGCGCGCCCTTCTGCAAAAAATTTTTGCTATGCTCGCCAGTCTTGCCAAACGCAACAATATCGATAAAACAAACTTCTTCTTTGACTTCGTCGTTCAACCGATAACGATGATGCACGGCAATTGGGAACTCACAAACCGGCATGCCCGTTGGGGTATAACGAAGGTCCGGATCGCGGGTCAGGTTTCCTAATAAGATGACCTTATTGTATTCGCCCATGGGGCGTGACCCGTCGGCAAAAGACGTTAGGCCGGCGGTTCGGCTTTTGCGCCGTCCTCCTCGACAGGACGTCGGGGTTCATCGGCATGTGCCCTGGTCGCGGATGGATTCGTGATCGGACTCTCCTCATCGGCACGCACCGTTAAGTAGCGTAAAATGCCATCGGTCAACTTAAGATTGCGCTCGAGTTCCTCAACGGCGCGGCCAGAAGCCCGATATCTTAACAACGTATAATAACCTTTACTTTGCTTTTGAATCCGATAGGCAAGGTCCCGGCTACCCCATTCATCGACTTGCGCTACGGCTCCTTCTTGTCCTTCGATCACTTTTTTAAACCTCTCGACGAACTCTTTCATTCGCGGTCCCTTTTCCGGATGAACCACGAATAGCGTTTCATATAGCGTCACGGTTTTGTCATCCTCCACAATAAATTTTTTTCTGTAACCTGTTTACAACGTAAGATAACACATCAGCGCGCCCGGTTGTAAAGCTCCATCGCGCGTTGCGGTCCATGGCGGAGAAGACAGACGACCGACTCCGCGGCGCGGTCAAGGATTTCGTTCAGTTCACTCATCTCATCGCTGCCAAATGGCTCTAAAACGTAATCCACCGCATCAATCCCTGCCGGAGGCCTGCCGATACCTACCCGAATCCGATAAAACGACGCCCCCGTCAAACTTTCCAGAATCGACAGAACGCCACGGTGTCCGGCTGCGCTGCCTCCGGTGCGGATGCGAATACGGCCGAAGGCCAGATCCAAATCGTCATAGACGACCATCAGGTCTTTCGCGCTGCCACCGTATTCTCGTAAGAGACCGTCAACCGCCGTGCCGCTTCGGTTCATAAAGGTTTGCGGCTTGGCCAGTATTATCTGTTCTCCGCCAAAACACCAATCCCCTACCAATGCACTGCAAAGCCTTTTCTTTACCGCAACATCATTCTGGTCCGCCAGTCGATCAATGACGAAAAAACCCAAGTTATGCCGCGTGCGCTCGTACCTTTTTCCAGGATTGCCAAGACCGACGATCAGTTTCAACGAGCCAATCCCGTAGCACGCCCAATCAGGACTTCTTCTCCTTCTTCTCCTTCTCCTTCTCCTCCTCCTCCGTCGTTTCAGGGGCTGCAGGCGCCACTTCGGCCCCCTCTACCGGTAGCGCCTCAGCCGGAGCCGGAGCCTCTTCAACCGTTGGCGGCACGACCGCCACTAGCGCAAGATTCGACTCGGAGACCGCCGTCACCCCTTCGGGGATGCGCAGCTCTTCGATATGGACCGAATCACCGATATCGAGCGCGCTGACGTCAACGTCGAAGGCCTGCGGGATATCCAGGGGCAAACATTCGACTTCGATTTCACGCACAATCGGTTGCAGAATACCGCCGCGCACCACGCCCACCGCTTTGCCCACGAAGTGCAGCGGCACGCGGACCGTGATCTTAGCGGTGAGATCGACTTCGTACAGATCCGCGTGAATCACCTCGCCACTGATCGGGTGAAACTGCATGTCCTTCACCAGCGCTACTTTGTCGGCGAGTGCTTCAGACGAGGACTTCAAGCGCACCAAATGGGAACCTTCCAGTCCTGCTATCCGGGTCGAGAACTCTCGCTTGTCGAATTCAAGGGTGACGGCCTGCGTTTTTGGGCCGTAAAGCACTGCGGGGACCTTGCCGCTGCGCAACAAACGTTTGGCGTCACGCTTGCGTTTCCTATCGCGGGTAGCGGCCTGTATTTCAAGAGTTTCCAAGGCACCTTCCTCCTCTTACTAGACGAACAGAGAACTGATGGACTCTTCCTCGTGGGTGCGGCGGATCGCCTCGCCGATCAAATGCGCCACCGATAAAGTTTTAATCTTGCGGCAGCTCTGCGCTTGCGTACCCAATGGGATTGTGTTGGTGACGATCAATTCTTCGAGCGGGCACTCTTCGATCTGCTTGATCGCCGGGCCGGATAATACCGGATGAGTGCAGCAGCCGAGGATTCTTTTTGCCCCTTCTCGTTTCAGCGCTCCCGCGGCCATCGCCAAGGTCCCAGCCGTATCGACCATATCGTCGACCAAAATAGCCACGCGATCGCCGACATCGCCGATGATGTTCATCTCGGCAACCACGTTTGGCCCGACTCGGCGTTTATCGATGATTGCGAGCGACGCGTCCAACCGCGTAGCGATGGCGCGCGCTCGCTCGACGCCGCCGGCATCTGGCGAAACAATCGTCACCTCGTTGTGATCTAACTGCTTTTTCAAATACTCGAGCAGCACCGGGGTAGCGTATACATTGTCCACCGGGATATCGAAAAACCCTTGAATCTGCCCAGAGTGAAGATCCATGGTAAGCATGCGCGACGCACCGGCGGTTGTGATCAGATCGGCGACCAGTTTGGCGCTGATGGGCACGCGCGGCACGACTTTACGGTCTTGGCGCGCGTATCCGTAATAGGGCATGACCGCGGTAATGCGCATGGCCGAGGCGCGCTTGAACGCATCGAGCATAAGCAAAAGTTCCATCAAATTGTCATTGCCCGGCGCAGAGGTGGACTGGAGCACGAAGACATCCGCGCCGCGGACGTTCTCTTTGATCTCTATTTTGCTCTCGCCATCGCTGAAGGTTTCTACCGTGGCTTTTCCCAGCGGTACCTTGAGATACTGGCTGATCTCTGCGGCTAAAGGCGGATTGGAGTTACCGGCGAATATCTTCAGTTCGGCAGTGTGCATGCACCATGCTCTTCGCTTTGTGGTTGTCTTTTAACTCTCTTTTTGAACCTTGACGTCGCTGTTGTTACCTTGGACCAGCCGCCAACCTGCTCGACCGCGCGATTATCCAAAACGCTGAGCGCCGTCATCCCTGAATGAACAGCGCTCTGAAAAACATATCACAACTAATCTCTGCCAGTCTAATTGGTTTGAACTGGCTGGGCGGGAAGGATTCGAACCTTCGATACCGGATCCAAAGTCCGGGGCCTTACCACTTGGCGACCGCCCATCCCCGAACTTCTCCGCGAGAAGTTCATCGACCTGCGCAGAATAGGGGTTCAATCGTCTTCGAGAGGTTTCGAGCTGCTACCTTCGGCAAGGACCTTATGATATTCAGCGATGATTTTCTCCTCGATCATTCTTCGCGTCTCATTGTTGATCGGATGAGCGATATCCTTATAGGTTCCGTCTTTGCGTTTTTTGCTGGGCATCGAGACGAAAAACCCAGTAGCGCCATGGATGATCTTTAAATCCCGGATCACGAAGCAGTGATCTAGAGTGATGGTAACATAAGCCCTTAGTTTATCTTCATCGACAGGAAAGACCCTAACTTCTGTAACTTGCATAGGGACCCCCATTCTAGGACGAGCCAGATGCGTTGCTGGCGATTACTATAGGCTTCTTGACTGAATATTTAACTCAGCGCATGTACCAAAAACGCTGTGGCCCCCTCCTCTTTCCCCAACCGACGCAGAGCTCTTGCCGCCTGACGCTTCGAAGCAAAAACACCAAACACGGACGAGCCGCTACCTGACATTAAACTCCCCGCTGCCCCTTCATGCAAGAGTCTCGCCTTGATTAAACTAAGTCTTGGATAACAGCCGAAGGTCACGCTTTCCAGATCGTTAAACAGTAGGCCTGGGAGTTTATCGAAACTCTTGAGCGAAGACGGGATGCTAGTATTTACAAGAGATTTTGTCAACGTTGCGCGATAATTGTTGAACACTCGAGCGGTCGAAACGGGAAATCCCGGATAGACAATGACCAACCAAAAACGCGCCAATTTTCGAATTGGATAGAGTCGCTCGCCAATTCCCCGCGCTCGTGCGGGCCGAGCCCGGATAAAGAATGGCACATCGGCACCCACTGATAGCGCCATTCTTTCAAGCTTTGCCGCAGACAGCCGTAGTCGCAGCAGCCGATTGAGGCCAATCAATGTCGCCGCCGCGTCGGTGCTACCTCCCCCCAATCCCGCGCCGACTGGTATGTGCTTGCGAATATGGATGTGAACCGGCTGCTCGCTTCTGGCCCACTGCATCACCACTCGCGCGGCGCGATAGGCGATGTTCTTTTCACCACCAGGCGCCAAAGGGTGATCACAGGTCACTCTAATCAGTCCATCGGCCGCCTTTTTTTTTTCGCTTGTCGGCGTAATCTTGCGAATTTCGATTTCGTCGTAAAGCGACACCGGCACCATGATCGTGTCGAGCAGATGGTAGCCGTCTCGACGCTTGCCGACGACGCGCAAGCTCAAATTGATTTTCGCCGGCGCTCGAATCTTCACGCGCCATTAGCTAACATAGCTGCAGCAAATTTGCGAAGTAGCGATGACGGGCGACATCATGCAATTTCTCGGAACGGCATGGGACGCGGCCAATGCGGCGGGTGAAATCATCCGCGGAAACTGGCAGCAATCGAAGACGATCGACTACAAGGGCGCGATCGACCTAGTGACGACGGTGGATCGAGATTGCGAAAGGAAAATCATTGAGGTAATCCGGCAAAATTTTTCCAATCACTCGATCCTGGCGGAAGAAGAAACGGACCTCGAAGGCAAGGAGCATGAATACCGCTGGATCGTTGATCCCTTGGACGGCACGACCAATTTCGCGCATGGATACCCGCAAGTCTCGATCTCAATCGCTCTTGAACAGAGCGGCCAAGTGATTTTGGGGCTAGTCTACGATCCGCTGCATCGCGAGTGCTTCAGAGCGGTCAGCGGTCAAGGCGCAACGCTCAATGGCGATCGGCTTCGCACCTCGGTTGTCAACGAATTGGATAGGGCGCTACTCGCCACGGATTTCCCTACGATCGTCGGGAGAAAGCAGATTTCTATCTGACTTTTTTCAAAGCATTCATGACGCGCTGTCAGGGAATTCGTCGTAACGGTTCAGCGGCGCTCGATCTTTGCTACGTAGCATGCGGGCGGCTTGACGGTTTTTGGGAACTAAAACTCAAGCCCTGGGATATCGCGGCTGGAGCTTTGATCGTCGCAGAAGCAGGGGGCAGACTCAGCGACTTTTTCGGCAAGGAGTTTTCGATTTGGGGCGACGAGACATTAGCTTCGAACGGCATCATCCATGGCGAAATGGCGCAGATCGCGAGCGAGGCCGCGCACAAGCACGTTGACTGAGTCACGACCCAGTGGTAAAAAAATTGCCACGCGCCCGTAGTGAAAGGGATATCACGAGGGTCTCCGGAACCCTAAGTCCGAGTTCGATTCTCGGCGGGCGCACCAACGTCAAAAAATTCCCTAATAACAGATTCCAATAGGTAGGCGTACCCTTTCGTGAACTTTGAAACGAAAGGCTGCCTGTTGGAGCCGGCAGAGAAAGGATACGCCGATGAAAATAGAAACCTGTTGGGGCAAATGAATCAAAGGGAAATTTCTACGATGAGGTGGAGGAGTTTGCTCGGGCAAAGATCCGAGAGTACTTGCAAGATCTGTTGGAGCAGGAAGTGACGGAATGGTTGGGGCGAGAGAAAAGCGAGCGCAGAGATAATCCTAAGGAACAACTCGGGTACCGAAATGGCTACGGCAAGAAGAGACGTCATTGAGTCTGGGGACCATCGAGATTCGCCGGCCGCGGGTGAGAAATTTGGATGAGCGGTTTGAGTCCATGGTGTTACCGTTGTTCAAGCGACAGACCGAAGAGGTACGCGACCTGGTACCGGAGCTTTATCTTCACGGGTTGGCCAGTGGAGATTTTGAATTGGCACTGAGAGGGCTGCTGAGAGAAGGAGCACCCCTATCGGCATCGTGGTTACAGCGGCTTAAGGAGAAGTGGCAAGGAGAATACGAGCAGTGGAAGAGCGATCAAAAGAAGCGGACGGGGCCTACCTTTGGGCAGATGGGATCTATGTGAAAGCTAGGCTGGGTAAGGAGAAGGCAGCGTTGTTGGTGGTGATCGGGGTTCAGAGAGATGGCAGCAAACGATTTTTGGCCTTGGAGCCCGGTATCGCGAGAGCAGGGAGTCGTGTGCTTTGGTGCTGCGGCAATTGAAAGTGCGAGGGTGAAAAGCGCCAGGCTGTTCGTCGGCGATGGGAACCTGGGATTATGGGCTAGGGTTGGAGAGGTTTATCCACAGGCTCAGGAGCAGCTGTGCTGGAATCACAAGCTGCTCAACGTGATGGACGCGGTGAGCCACAAAGAGCAGGCTCAAGCCAAGCTGCATCTTGCTGCTATGATGTTATGGCGACAGCCAGCAGGAGGCGTTGAAGGAACGAAAGAAATTCGAGCAAGCGTTTCGGCACAATCCCAAAGCGGTCAAGACGGTGGTGGAGAATTGGGAGAAGCTGACGACTCCGCGTGAGTCATCAGAAAACTCAACGCTTTACGGCGGAAAGTTTGAATTAATGATTTGAGCGATGTTTCCTGCCAAATTCCTTGAGAAGTTTCTGAATTTTAGCATCGAACTGATGAAGATTAGCAGGCTTTCTGAGAATATCGTTAAACACGTTTGGCATGATTTCGTCACTAAATGTTTTAGCCGTCAATGCGAGGATTGGAATGTGACGTGTTTTCGCGTCTTTTCGGAGTTCCGAGGCGATTTGCACCCCGTCCATGTCTTGGAGCATGACGTCCATAACGACCAAATCGGGGATTTCAGAACCGGCGGTCTCGATCGCTTCAAATCCATTTTGCGCAAGTAAAACGGTGTATCCATGATGCGTTAAATACATCCGCATTATTTCGATCAGATCTAGGTTATCTTCTATTAGAAGAATCTTTGCATTCACGGAAAAGGCTTTTAATGCATAAAAAATGCCAACTCCCTGAGGAAAAAAAATCTTAGGACCTCGTCGACGACGAGATGTTTTTTGGTTAGTGAATCATGAATAACTGCCCTTATTTGCTAATTAATTCCAATCGAATTATATCGGTGCATATTCACTTTCGCCCTGGAAACCACGCTTAGATAAAACCGTCTTTGGGCGTGTGTAAGTTTTTCTAACATGGGCGTATGTAACTTTGACAACATAGGTAAGACCTTTTAGCTTCACCAAATCAAGCGCCGAAGTTATAGCTCCGCCTGAATTCCCACTGGTGGGAATGAAATAATCCATACACTTCGAGGGCTGTAGCAGAAGAGGGATGGCTGATAGGCGGCGGGGTTGTCCGAGAGGCAGTGGCGGCCAGAGTCAGTTAGATTAAGAATGATTCGGGATTATTGTTTAGCTCGTATAAAACTTAGGTAGGTGTTTCTAATGGTCTGTCGAGGCTTCACGGAGTTGCTGAACCGCGTCTAAGGCACTCTGCTAAAGGTTTTCTTATCGAGGCCGTGAAGCTGCAGTTTCCGGTGAAGAGTTCTCACGTCTACTCCACAACTTTTTGCCGTACGATCTATTCTCCCTCGGAATCTCTTAAGCTGGTTAATAAGGTATTCTTTTTCCTGTTCTTGAATCCAATGGTGTAGAGGAAGCTCTGTTAACAAATTTTTGTACCGGTCCCCATTGTCCGCGGTGAAGTCCACATCCAGATCTCTCACATCTAGAACTCGCGCTTTGGCTAAAATCACCGCTTTCTCAAGAACGTTATGGAGTTCTCGAATATTTCCCGGCCAATGATATCGCATAAGTAAAGCAAGGGCGCTCGGCGATATTCCGGTTATCCTTTTCTTGAGAGCATCGGGATGATGACGCAGAAAATCCTCGACCAATATCGGTATGTCGTCCAGCCGCTGCCGTAATGGAAGCAGCTGGATCCGGATGACGTTTATCCGGTAAAAGAAGTCTCTTCGCATTTTTCCCTGAGCCAATAGCTCTTTTAGCGGAACATTGCTGGCCGCTATCACTCGCATGTCAACGTGCATCCATTGGTTTGACCCCAGGCGCTGAACTCTCTTGTCATTAAGGACCAACAATAACTTCGCCTGCATACTTAGAGGCATGTTCTCTATTTCGTCCAAGAACAGCGTGCCCCCATCTGCTAATTCGATTTTTCCTGCTTTTGCCTGATCTGCGCCCGTAAAAGCACCACGTTGATAACCGAATAGCTCGCTTTCAAGAAGCGTCTCTGGCAAGCCGCCACAATTGATCGTGACATAGGGACCTTGCCGGCGCATACTGTAATGGTGGACCGCGCTCGCCACCAACTCTTTCCCAGTCCCCGTCTCGCCCTCTACAATTACCGTACTATCTGTCGGCGCTACCATTCGAATAGTTTCAAATACACCGTGCATTTCAGGCATCTTGCTTATTATGCCGCCAAACTCGAATCTTTCCCTAAGTGTGCGTCGAAGGCGGCGAATCTCGGCAAAGAGCGACGCCTTCTGCAAAGCCACCTGGGTGGATTCCTGAATGGCCGCCGCGCCAAAGGGCTTGACAATATAGTCGCTGACGCCAAGCTTGAGAACGTTCACCGCTTCGTCAATTTCGGCGAAACCAGTGATGACTATCACAGGAATGTCAGCCCACCTCACCAAGATCCGGTCCGTAAGCTCAACACCGCTGATCCCGGGAAGGTGGATATCCGTGACGACGAGATCAACATCCTGATCCTCAAGCAGCTCTAGGGCTTTTTCCGCTTGAGTAGCAACGGTCACCCGGTAGTTGCTAAGAGCATACAATCGTTCCAGCTGCTGACAAATGATCGGGTCGTCGTCGACGACGAGAATATGGGCCATCGAGCTTGACCCCGCGGGTGAGATCGGGTTGGTACTGCTCACTATTAATTCTCCGGGGGACGTGTTGGATCCTTTCGGTATGTGGCATTCGCCTACTTGGATGGGCGCAGGCCTTGCCGACCTCCGTTGTAGTGCATATGGCCGTCCGTCAGCTGGGTAAATCCTTCATCCAGATTATCACTTGCCTTCTTCGCGTTTTCCTGTCTAAAAGTTACCTGGCGGTGGTAACGCCGAAGAATATCACGAGCCAGGTCGAGGCCGATCGCGACTTGATTTTCCCCAACTCGTACAAAAGAGCGCAACGAGTCAGAGACGGTGATTCCAATAGATTCCGCGGAGGTTGTACTCACTTTCAATTCGGCGTAGGGCTGTCTCCTCACATCTATTTGGTTCTTGTCCACTTCGACTGGAGGAAGCGGTCGACGCTGAACGAGTCGAAGATTCGCTTTCTGCCGATGGAGTTGGTTTTGTACTCGGCGAACGATTCTTTTGAGAATGCTTTCCAAATCCTCAATCGTCATACTCATCGCGTTGGCGCCAAGGTAGTCACGCATATCCCGCGGCACTTGCGCCACCGAAGAAAGCGTTTTGGCAAGCCGTGCCACGTCAAGCGTGCTCTGCAAGCCCAACTCAGACAATTCGATTTCCATTTTTACGATGTGGAGGTAATTTTGGATTTCATGCAGCAAGGTCCGGAGGACACGCTCGATTTCCTTATGTTTCGGTTCTTCACTCAGGTCGGAAATCCTAAAATAGACACTGACCACAAGCTCCGGACCATTCCGGAGGCCGGGTGTTAAAACCGACACTTCCATGAGGCGAATGGCGGTCTTAGAATGCTTTGGGAAGAAACGATAGTCGCATGTGCTTTGGCGCGTTCCCTTCCGGAGTTCTCCCCACGAGGATGAGAAAGTAGCTCTGTCGTCTACATGGATTCGCTCACCCCAAAGGGCGGAGGCTTCGGGAAGATCCGCATTCGCGAATCCAGTTAATTGTGCGGCGTGATTATTAATGAAGAGAAGTGAATGATCTGTCTGCCAGATCGCAATCGCAACACGATTGGGGATGATTTTCCGGTTGAGAATTTCTGCTTCCCGGCTATGGGATACGTTTATTTTGGGCCTCATGTCTTGGCTGATACCTTGGTAGAGAGAATTCATAGACAACCAGCGTTGGCATGTCAAGCAGGTTGAGAAAATTATTTTGCTTAACCAATTGAAGTGTAAGGTTTTTTTACACTTCTTCCGCTCTTCAGGTTACTTATTACGAGGCACAAAAACCGCAAGTTGTAGTTTTTATAAGGAGCAAGCTAAAAAATGACATTCAGAAAAATCGGAATATTTTTATCGGGATTACGCCGGCGCTTTGAACTAAACCGCTTCGCGGTGGCACTGACAATGTAACGCCTGTACCATTCACTCGCCTTCTCCCTTTCCAGTCACCACAGCAATCATCTCTCAGCGATGGTCGGGTTCTGTCGATCCACATAATACTCTCGAGCTCTTGTCGCGAATTAGCCAGGATCCGTTGGGAATGGTGCGAAAAACTGATCAATAAACGTTTGCTGGGAAGTGTTGAATTTTCCCGCCATTATTCCTTTAGCAATAAACGCGATTTCTAGGGCAAAATCCGCCACCGTTCGGAGGATCGTATGACACTCTGTTATGAGACCTTCCTCCGAATCGCCAGGCTGCGTGGAGTCCACTTGCCATTCTCACCGCCTAGCGGACTCGACCGGATACGACCAGCAAAACCCGCCGTTTAAAATTGGCTTTGGCTCGGGTCGCGGCAGTAGCGCTGCCATTGCATTTACCGGCTCATCGATGTGCTGGATAATTTGTTGGGTTACAGGAAAATCCATAATATTTTGGTTCTCTTTTGGTTTAAACCCGAATACCCGATTCGGATTGAGGGTGCAACATCGATCGGAACGTTTGAAACGCGAGCGCTGCAAGGTTTTCACTCGCTCCGCGCGGGGCACTTGATTACGGCATGACCAGTCCCGTTCGGTTTGACCGCTTCCACGGCAAAGGGAGGGATTCGCCCGCGCCGTAATACGTCCCCAATTTAAATGCCGTAGCCTAATTGTCAATTACGGGAGGATTGAAAACGAGTTGAACGCGAGATGAAGCTATTAGAAAAATTGACACCGAGAACAAATTAGTAAGCTCAGACGCTTTACAGTGTAAGTAAACTTTACAGAAGAGGACGAGGTATGCTCGATGATAGACGACGATGACTTTAAAGCATGCTGAATGAAACCGTGATACACAAATATCCTTTCGCTCGTCCCTCTCGTGGACGATCTCACCCACATTTTATTAAAAGCTGGCAAGAACAAACTGCAGATTCAAAGAGTGTTGCGTTAGGGATAGCTTTCAAAAACCTCGCGTGCTCGGCAAATCTCCTTGATCGATTGCCATAACGAATGCATTTACGACAGTTCCTATGACACGTCTGACAAATCAGATGTCACTGTCACAGAAAGATGAAGACCGAGCCGTCGTTAGGCCGATACATCGTACGATAAATGCGAAAGGAGCTTTTATTTAAAGCTATGGATTCTCTCTAGAATCTCGTCAGGAACAAGTATTTGACGGCCTTTATAGAAATCCGGAACAAGCGCATTAGGTGGCTTTATCTTTGCTCCACATCAATTCTGACGTTTAGCATTGGTATCGAGACCATATTCTATCGGGATTCAATGATCATGAAATCGCCGTCACCACTCGAAAACGAAATCGATCGCATGATTGCTGATCCCAAGGAATTTCATGGCTCCGTCCAGTCACAAAAAGTCTTCAACATGTCTGATTATATACTTTTTGCGCTGTTAACAGTCGTGAGCTGTGCCGTCATTGCTTACTTCATGACGCATTGGTTCGCTTATGGAGATTGGTTTGCTCATCCGCTCGCCTTTTGGGGTTTAACACTGATTGTCATAGGCAGGTTAACAATTAACCAGTTCAGATGGTGGTATTTACCTTTCATGAGGAAACCAGTACCGATGACGCCACGCTCAGGTTGGAGGGTCGGCGTCGCTACAACCTTTGTGCCCGGCGACGAGTCAATCGAGATGCTCGAAGAGACGATCAGAGCGTTAGTTGCATTGAACTACCCGCATGACACCTGGGTCCTGGATGAGGGGAATGATACCCGCGTCATATCCCTATGCATCGAACTGGGGGCCTTCCATTTCAGCAGAAAAAATTCCCGGCATTATCAAACTGAGGACGGCCCCTTCCGGGCTCGATCAAAACATGGAAATTACAATGCATGGTTACATGAGATCGGGTTTGAAAGGTACGAAATCATCGCGGCATTTGATCCTGATCACGTGCCGGAACCGTCCTTTCTTTCCGCGGTGCTCGGCTATTTCAATGACGCGCAGGTAGGCTATGTGCAGGCGGCTCAGGCCTATTATAACCAGCACGCGAGTTTTATTGCACGTGGTGCGGCCGAAGAGACTTACGCATATTATTCTTCCACGCAAATGTTCGCTTTCGCAATGGGATACCCGGTCGTGACCGGCTGCCACAACACGCACCGGGTAGCTGCGTTAAAGCAAGTAGGCGGCTTCGCGGCTCACGACGCCGACGATCTTTTAATCACACTGCTCTACCGATCCTACGGGTGGCACGGAATATATGTGCCAAGCATTCTCGCTAGAGGCTTAACTCCCGTCGATTGGTCTGCCTACATAAACCAGCAATTGCGCTGGGCCCGTTCCGTGATCGATATCAAACTTCGGAAGTACCGCCAAATAGCAGGGAAACTCTCCGTCAAGGAACGTATTATCAGCTTTATGCATGGATTTTATTATCTTCAGGGGATAACTGTAATCATAACTCTTTTACTTATGGCCTATATGCTTGCGACCGGATTAGCGCCGAGGGTATTGAATTACGTTATCTTAAGAGACTTCGGTGTGTTGTTAGCACCATTGGTGCTTTGCGATTTCTACCGTCAGAGATTCTACCTCGACCGGCGGAACGAGTGGGGTTGGCACTGGAGGGCTGGCGTCTTGCAACTGGCGAAATGGCCTTATTTCCTTCTAGCGCTATCTCAGGTCCTATTAAATAGACGATTACCATATGTGGTGACCAGCAAAGTCAAAGAGCAATCTCGGTCTCACGTACTGCTTCGGCCACACCTGCTCACTGCGGCATTAATCTGTACAGCCTGGGTCGCCGGCATGATGTCAGGCCGTACCTTACACCCGCTACTTTATCTGTCAGCATTGATAACAGTGATAGGTAGTCTTGTCTTGATCGCTACGGAACACATGAGCTTCCCTGAGCCATATGATCCGAGTCTACGTCGCTCAATACAAGTTAAAGAACACCCCGATCGAATAAAGGGGAAATAGTCTCACTTCCTTGCAAGAATGTTTTAGGCGACAAAGCAATAATAAATCCCACTAAAATTTTCTCGTTATTGCGGGAAACTTATAGAACCAATCAAATATTGCTCTTCAACTCGCCTGGAGGCAAAAATTGCGCAACCCTTGCTTGAGTAGGATGGCTGTAACAGTCGCAGAAATTGGTTCGAGCTGCCGCGGCAGCTTAAGGATAGCTCCGATCACCATAAGGATCACATGGATGCTGGATGGGTTGGTGTGCTCTGACATTCGAAGGATTTCTTCATTGTCATTGAGTGCCGCGCGCAACTCCTGACTGATCTCTTCAACGAACGACGTTCCCGCGCGCCTAAGTTCGTCACAAATGGCCTGAACACCTTCACTCCATTCCGATGAAGATGTTACCGACAGCGGATAGCCGAATAAATTTCCGGCTTTGGAGGCAGATTCGGCGGCGCAGAGAAAACTGAACATTCCGGCGCTCCGGGTCGGTCGCCCACACCCCATGAGCTGTCCCCCCAATGTCCCCAAAAGTTCGTCCATCCGCATTTGCAGAAGCTTCAGCACCTCGTTGGCCAATTCGGGAAAATGAATCTGTTTGATCCCGGTTCCTGAGTCGTGCGCGTCGTACATTCGTTCCCCCCAACTTCGCTATCTTCCGCGATTACTTTGATTTCAATACTAACTATTTTCTCATCATCGATTCGTGCTGTAGACGTCTCAAGAACCAGGACCGCGCAAAAGACTGGCAGATAATCGCAACTAATGTCACTCTTGCAGCGAACTACGCCCTATCAAAGACGCATAACGTTGGAGCCCGAATAGCCCCGTAATGCGCTCCGACAATCCAGAATCAACTTCGCATGCTCAGAAATCATGCTATAGTTGAAAGCAGAATGGTCCGTGAGTATTACAGCGCAATCCATAGAGTTAAGAACTCCAGGTGTAATAGAAGTCGATTTCATTTTTTTGCCATCGAGCTTGATGAACGGCACGTGCGGATCTGAGTATGACACGATGGCGCCTTTCTCCTGAAGGCCTTTAACCACATCGAGGGACGGAGATTCACGAGTATCATTGGTGTCGCGCTTGTAGGCAATTCCAAGCGCGAGGATATGAGAGCCATTTAGACTTTTCTTGTTTTTGTTCAGCGCGTCTGCAATCCAGTTGATGGTAAAAGCTGGCATTCCGTTGTTGATCACCGCGGCGAGCTCAATGAGCCTGGGCCCAAAGCCGTTCATTCTGGCCTTCCAAGAGAGATAGTACGGATCCACCGGCATGCAATGACCGTCAAGACCAGGTCCTGGAAAGGAGGGCATTAAACCAACCGGTTCGGTATTGACCGCATCAATGACTTCCCACACGTTGATACCAAACTTTCGGCACATTCTAGCCATTTCATCGCCTAGCGCGATATTGACACTGCGAAAAGTGTTTTCCAGAAGTTTGATCATTTCCGCAGACTCCGCGGAAGAGACCGCCACCGTGCGTTCGAGAAACTGTTGGTACAACAATGTCGCCAACTCCGTGCAGCGGGGAGTTATTCCGCCGATGACCTTCGGAAAGTTACGAGTCGTAAAGGCTTTATTGCCAGGGTCTACCCGCTTAGGTGAGTAAGCCAGGAAAAAATCTCTCCCCGCCTTAAGACCTGATTTTTCCAATATGGGTAACACGACTTCGCGCGTGGTTCCCGGGTAAGTCGTGCTTTCGAGAATGATCAACTTTCCGGGCGTGAGATGATTGTGAACCGCCTCGACGGCAGCAATAATATAGGAGAGGTCCGGCTCTTTGGTTTTCCTCAGGGGCGTCGGAACACATATGCTGATCGTATCAAGAGATGCCACGGCAGCGAATGACTGCGTTGCTCTTATGGTTCCGTTGTCGATAGCGGTTAGCAGAGATCCATTGGGCAGGCCCAAGACATAAGAAATTCCGGCGTTGACGGATTCAACTTTATTGCCGTCAATGTCGATGCCGGTTACCCGAAACCCCTTTTGAGCCATTTCTACGGCTAACGGAAGCCCCACATATCCCAAGCCAATAACGCCTAGTTGGGCAGACCGATCCCGGATTTTTCTCTCTAAATTATCCCCTACAGGTTTCACCGCTGTTTCAGTTATAATTTCCTGTACGAGTTCCATTGTCTACCTCCCGTCAAAATTATGGGTCGCATCTCTAGGTTACGTTAGTAGCCTGTTCATTCGTTAGGTGAACCGATTAAATCTCTTACGTAAACGAAGCGATAAAAAGCGGTCAATGTGGCAGGAAAGCGAAAAGGCAATTGTTTCTATATCCGTTTAGCGAAAAAAGTAGCCTGGCCTCAGCTGGATTCGAGCTGCTGTTGGTAAGGGCTTTCCGTCACCCAGGATTCCTGCCGTTACTTGGCCGGACAGGAGGTAATAAAGATTAAGTGGCGACCAGCCGAATGGGTCGCATGGTTGTTAATCGGGTTGAGGCAAGGTCGATCCGTTTCAAAAGAATAGCAAAATAGTTGAGAGCTTCTTGCGCCCGATCGGAATGACGAATGAAGGGAGTTTCCGAAAAGCTGAAGACTCAGTTCGTCAAATTTGCGCCCAGCGAAACACACAGAGCGAACCAAAATACCTCCCATCATGTTCGATTCGACATCTCTCCAAGAAGGAAACCTCGCAGGCAGGAAAAATTGAAGCACCTCACAGAAGTAGGAAATAGTAAAGCAAATCACCAGAACTACTATGAATATTCTGTGAACTTGCATCCGTCTGGCACAAAAGTAGGCAGTTATTGCGAGACCCAGTGGAAGGTAAAGCAGGATGTTAGCCAGAATTTTCCCATTTTCCCTCTGTTCCCGGTGTAAGCGCCAGAACCTTCCAGCTAAGGACCGTTTCGCTCAATGTAAAGTTAAAGGGAAAAAGTGTAGTTATGAAAATCAACACAAAGCTGGCAAGAATAATTATCCTATTGCGAGTCATTACGCAGTCCGTCGCCGGCAATATACATAAGAGCCCGATCAGTGGCTCGCCACTTGTACCGGTGCCGACGACATCGACAATGTGTTTGCCACCTATAACTCCTTCTCCGGTGTGTATGAGTTAAGCCCCAATTTCTGAGCGGGATAGCTATTGAGTTTTTTGGGAAGAGTCGACGTTCAAGTTTTGCTGTAGCCAGGTTTCAAGCAATCTCGTGTTGAAGCGCCACTGGCTCCCAACTTTATAAGCAGGGAGTCTCCGCCGTGCTACGAGACGATAGACAGTGAACTTGTCTATTTTGAGGTAGTCTGCAACCTGTTTTGTTGTGAGTAGGGTTCCCAGCATTGTATTACCTCATGCCGATGTTAATAGCCTCAGTCCGACCCCGTCAGTCATTTCCGGCCGGCTTCTCCATCGCTTGGATCAGGACATCGGCAACTTCCGGGCGAGGCACTTCCGAGATCGTTCCTGCTTGACGCATTTCTGGGACTTGTGTGCATCCGGTGTGAAGAATTGCGATAGCCACGTTGAGCGGATTTTGAGTTTGGCTAAATGGGACTCCCGAATAAGAAGAAAAAGTTGGTTCAGATTTCTCTATAAATCGGAAGTAGTCCTGAAGCGGCGTATACGCAAGCATCTCCGCCCGGAGAGCCAGGATCGCTTGGGCCGCCGCCTCAGCGCCGGCAAAACTTCAGTTTTGTGTTTTGAATAGACATAAATCGTCCGCTTCTCGAACGATTTTTGAACGCTGCATGTCTCGCCCATAGTTCCGCGCAACCGCCGGGCCGGAGTGGAGTTGCGCAAGAAGCCTCACGTTAAGTTGACCGAGGAATGCATTGACCGCGGCTTTCGGAGAGGTCCCACTGCCATCATCCACCACAAGTACCTCGAAGCGATCGCGCGGATAGTTCTGACACGCCAATGCGCGCAAACAAACAGTCAGCTGTTGTGCTCGCTCATAGGTAGGAATTATGACCGAAAAGAAAGGATATGAATGTCCCATTTGAACTTTTTGATATTGTTACGTAAGCGTTGTGACCAACAAGTAATGTTAGACAGCAATGGATTGACTAGCCCAAGGCTCTCGGAAGAGCTCTAGGGTCTATGGTTCGGGGATTTTCCTCTCTGGCTAATGTACAGACTTCGGATAGCCTTTGTTCCCTGATCTGATCCGCGGTCCTCATAACGCTTAGTGATTCATTCAAAGGCATGATGTCGCTTTCAATTCGTCCTGCGCGTAGGCACTTTATA
>VBKY01000549.1:494-6908 GCA_005879255.1 Deltaproteobacteria bacterium | reverse complement strand
GCGCAGAGCAACGAACCGTGCCGCGGTCAACAGCGGGATAAATTTCACTCTTTCGGCGTCGCCGATAACCGCGGTGGCAACCGCCCGACAGAAGTCCACATCCAGACCCAACCAGCGCCCCTTTGCATCCTGGTATGAGAACCCAACGCGTCCTTCGCTGACGCCGCAGTTTAACAGTCGGCGCGACTGAACCCGCGTCAAGATCTCGCCGGCTACAGCCGGAAATGAAGTGAAGCCGACGCTCGATGCTATCAAGCTTAAAGCGAGGAACCGCCGACATTTGCTGGCATAGTTTGCTTTTGTTGGCATCATTGAGGACATTTTCGCGATGTCAGCAAGCGGTATTCGTGAGCTTTGGTACAGATGTCTTAGGCGCTCATGGATTATCGAGTAATGCCGCAATTTCACAACCAGACGCGAATGCCTTTTTTGCGGTCAAGTAACTCATCTTTCATTCCGGGCTTGTCTTTTCTGCGCGGCGACTATTTTATTTTTTGAACTCGATATTCAGCCCCTCGCGAGCGGGATTGAATTTTCGTCCGGCAACCGTCGACATGAGATTCACCACCACGCCCTTTTCATTCTTCATCGTGGCGCTAGATCCGGCTCCGCTCTCAACGTTCGTTTCTTCGATTTTTTGATAGTTGCCGCTAAAGTCAGCGGCACTTTTTAAATTGAACACTTCACCGGACAGCTCTGCAGCGGTGATATCGGCATCGACGTTACGAAAAAGCCCGTTTGCTTGAAACGTGAAAGGAATCGGTTGACCTTTGTAGGTCAAAACTCCGTCGCCCCAGGAGAGGCCAATTCCCGGAGCCACCATTCTGGTGGTGATTTTGATCGTGCCAGCCGGCTCCTGCGCTGATGCCGAAAAGTTGGACAGCAGCAAAATAGTTCCGGCAAGTCGTCCGAGTAGTTTGCGGTGCATCATGTTCCTCCGATTCAAAGCCGGCCAACGAAGTTGCCGCTTGGCAATTGAGATCTTCTAGCCAAATTTCACAACGGCTTATATTGGACTTTGGTCCAATAAAGTACAAGACGCCGCGACAGCTGTACGCTAATCAAGAGTTCAAACGTGAGGTTGCCAATTCATCGGCTCGTTTGCGAGGTTGAGATCCTTGGTGCTTCGCCTGATCTGCGCCACCGGATTCCGCCTTTCCGCCGAGGGCTAGCTTAGTACGAGCGAACGATCTTCATGGCGACGGCGTCAAAACCCTTTTCCAGCACCTCGCCGGGATTCAAGACTGCTCGTGACATCATTGACCAAGCAACTAACCCTGTCCATGTGCGGAGTGTCACGAATAGCGAAGGGCGTCATCACCCACTTACGTGCGCGATGGCGCCCCCCTCATTCAAGTAGAGAGTTTGTGCTATTTCTTGAGTTGTACTTTCATGCCGTCAACTCCAAATTTAAACGCCAGCCCTTGAGTCGTCGCCACAACATTCATCACCACACCGTTTTGGTTTTTCATCGTCGCGCCGCCGCCGCCGCCGGCAACCGTGGCTCCGGCGCCGGCACTTGTATAGTTTCCATTAAAGTCGTCAAGGTTCTTGAGATTAAATACTTGACCGGAGAGTTCTGCACTGCTAGCGCCGATGTTGCCCGCCGAAAGCCCACTGACGCTGAACGGATAATCCTTCCCCTGATAAGTCAAAACACCGCTCCCCCATGAGAATCCCACGCCGGCGGCAAGTGATTTTCCGGTCATCTTCACTGTGGCATCTGGCTTCTTCTCCTTCTCTTCGGCCGAGTGCCCGATCGGCGCTACCAGCAACAGAGCTCCGATAATTGTTAATCCCGTCAATATTCGCTTCATTTTTTTCCCCTCCCTTTATTTTGAAACCGTTTATAGTTACTGAGTCTTGCTGATCCTCTGACTGTAGAATCGTGTGTATAAGAGTTTTTCGCCCGTTACCGCGCCTGCTGCCGCTTGTTCGTCACTCGCCTAGCAGCGAAACTCCAAGCTCTGGCTCTTCTTTGTTTCTTCCCAAAAAGGAGCGCGACGATGCTTCGACAGTTCTTTGGTGCGCCATCGCACCAACCCCTTGCGAGTGTATTCGGGGTTAAACCCCAAAACACTAGAGATGTTTTCAAAGCCGCAAAGCCAATCGCTGCTCGCCTCGAAGAACCATCTATGCACATCGTCGAAAAGGCGTTTTCTCTTCCCATGCTGCGCTAGGTGATGATCTTGAAAACAGTGGACAGCATCCTCCATTATCGCCAACATCAGTCTTTTCTCGGCTTCTAGGAGCATTTTTCTGCGCCGATCGTCGAAAAACTGCGCGGACAAAACTGTGTCGGGCTGAAAGAGAGATGTCACGTTACTTGCGGTGAGGCCTCTTCGTTCTTTGCAACGGTAAGAAGTCGCTGTTTGGGCTTCCATGCTAGAATCCTCTTAACTCAGCACCGCTGAAAACTTTGTCTATAACGAGGAGCCAGCAACACGATGTCCCTAGGCGCTGAAGCGAATACACTCCGATCGAGTTGAGATATTCATAGCGGAGTGATGACATTCTGTATATTGGACTTTGGTCCAATGGAACCCCTCAAGCTGAATCAAACGCTGAAAGCCGGAAACAGAGTGCAGCGTTCATTTTGCTCTGGCCGGATGCCTCTGTCTCAAGGTGGCGGTGCCGGTCTGGGCAGCCCTTCTCGAATGCGCTGTGAGAACGCAGGATCTTTGTCCGCGGCGTGAGCGCGCGCGTTGACGCGCGAAAGTTTCTCCAACTCCGCAAACGGTTTCATTGTGTCTACCTTCCCGAGCTCGTACAGATAGTCCGGCACATAGCCGCTCAGCAGAACCTTCCAGGACATCGGCGGCGCCTCGGGATTCATCCGCGTATGAAACAGGATGCTCGTCGTGCAGTTGGTTGTCAGCGTATTGTAATAAGTCGGCCGCACGCGCAGCTCGTTCATCGACCGCACATAGTCGAGAAAAACACGGTGAATGTTCTTGAGCGGTGCTCGCGTTCGGTAGACGTAGACGTCCTCCTGAGGCCGGCGATAGGTCGTCCGCACACGGATCACGTCGCGCTCGTCGGCGACCACGTAGTAAAGCTCGTACTGCCGAAAAAAGCCGGCGAGGGTTGAATAGCGCTCGCCTTTTTCTTTCCGCGTTTCGATCGAAACTGCGAGATGCTCTTTGCCCCCGAAGTCAAAGCTTACCATGATGTGAGCGATCGCCTTGCCGGCCCAATACACCGCGATAACGTCCGCGCCAACGAGCTCGCTCAGATAATAAGTGCGGGTTTCCCAGCGCGGTGTGAAATCGGTCTCGGTGCGATAATCAAAATTTCTCACCGTTGCATAAGGAGTGAACGCCACCTCGGGCTCCCAATCGCGATCGTTCGACGCCGGAATCCGCAAAAACAAAACGACGAGAATTCCGAACACCGCCAACGCGCCTAGCGCTGTCCGTCCCCGAAGCGGCAAAAAAAGAAAAGCTAGAATCGTGAGAGCGGCATAAGCGCCGGCGCCATAGGCTCGCCACTCCTCGGGCAGGAGGGGCGAATAGTACAACGCGCCAACGCCCCAAAGAGTCGCGCCGGCGATCAGCATCGCCAAAAAAATTTTCGCTATTACTCTGGTCACGAGTCCATCTCATTTCAGCGATTCGCCACAGATTTGCACGTAGTGGTCAACCATTTGTTCGATCGTCTAACAGATCTCCCGAAAAAACATTTCCTTCTCCCTCGGGAATCCAAGATAAACGCAGCTAAAAGACCGCACTGCTTGAGATTGTCGGATTCGTCAGTTCCCCGTTGATCGTCGCGCGCATGCGGTGATGGCGGAGGTACATGCTTTCATCTATTCAAGGTCGAGGAGTTGTCCTGTAGTGCCGTTAATCCCTTTGCGCGCTCGTACAGAATCCGTTTGATCTCCTGAATTGTTTCCGGATGACCCTGCGTGGAATGACTCGAACGGACGATCTTTTCCGACGCGACGCCATCGATATGCGCGCTGGAATACTTGACAACACCGTCGTCTCCTTGCTCCGGCGGCCCGTCCCCCTGCACGGCAATGATCGAGTGCGCCACGACTCCATCGACGATCGGAATTGCCGAGAGCGCCTTGATGAACCGGTTGTTCGGGTTCATGTTCGTAATACTGGTCGGAATCCCGCTGAATGGACCGAGGATGAAGCCCTGCTTTTGCAATGTCAGGACATCGAGGCTTAATTTCGCGAAGCGTCCGGGCATGTTGACCAACCAGGACGCCAGATCACCGAAGATGCCCAGCGCTTGATAACTGCCTCGATGCGGAGTAGCGATGAAAATAACTTCTTTGACGAATGGAAGCGGCTTGAGGATCAGCCCGCGCGTGACCAGGTCGCGAAATTCATCGCTTACACCGAGTTGCTCCGGGGGGACACTGAACGGCCAAAGTTGCATGCCGCTGTCGATGACGGTCATTTTCGTAAGCAGCCCGCCCTGACTATGGCCGGCTACGACGATGTTCTTTAGACCCGAATCGGTACCCGAGGGGTCGAGCTCCGTCACTAACTCGGTCAACGCGTCGCGCAAAAGCAGCGCCGAATAGGCAATCGGGTTGCCCGTGTTGTACATGAAAAGCCAGATCTCGTAGTTTTGCCAAAACCGCGGATCGTTCTCTAACTCATTCACGAGCTCCGCCCAACGCGCCGGACTGGATGCGGTCCCGTGCACCAGCACCAGCGGCATTCGTCCAGCGCGATGCGGGTGAAGCATAAAAAGACCTTGCTGAAAATTGCCCGTCCCCACAGTGAAGTCGCCGGAGCGAAAGCCTCCGATCTCAAAATCCCAGATCGGTGCTCCTTCTAGAGTCAGCGCAAGGGCAGTGGTCGTTTCATATTCGATCGGAACGTCGAGGCCCGAGATCTTCACGGTTCGCGCCGAATCCGGAGTGTAAAATTCCAGCTTGCCTTTTAATTTCCCCGAGGCTAATGCGCCTCGAGGATCATCGAGTCGCAAAAATGCCGTGACCGGCACTTTGAGTCTCGGCGGAATCCGTGACTGCTCTTTTGTCGCGGCCGCGCTCGATGGCTCGAGAGACGCGGCAAGCGGCGCGCCGATACCCGGAATGCGGTATCGATTCCGCAATCCGCGGATTTCGATATCCGCGGCGGGAACGAAATTCGTCAGTTTAAAGCCGGCCCAAATGAGATCGTCCTCGTTAAAATCAACAGTGAGCTCGCCGAATGGCAGCTTGAAGGTCCCGCCTCTCGGCACTGGTTTTTGGTCGACCATCGCAGCTCGCGTGAGCGCCTGGTTGTAAATATCCGCTGCCCATCTAAAACGCGGATCAATAGCTCTGGGAGCCGTTCCGTGCTCTCCTGGAAGCATAAATGCATACGCATAGACGGCTGCGGCGAGATAATAGGATTTATCGCCGCTAGCTTCGGCGTGCGCGAAAGAAAGCTCAGTCAATGCGAAAAGACGATCCTCATCGCCTTTCGGCGCCAATCCCGCATGCATATCGGCGAGGGCTTTCTCCGGCTCGTCCTCGAAGCGTTGGTAGAGATTGGCATTCATCAGCTCGCGCGCGGAAAACGAGCTCGGCCGTTCGGCGGAAAGAATGTTTGCGGTGAGCGACTGGTAAGCGATCCGCTGATCGACGTAGTTGACACCGATCGGCGTGGCGCAGCCGGTCGCAAGGCAAAGGAGCAATGCCAACGCATACCAATACAAAATAGATAGTTTGGATGAGGTCTGCTTTCTTTTTACGTCAATGAACATTGATGTGTATTCTTATCGGCCCATGCGCCTGTCGTAGGCGCGCGATATCCTGCCGGCTAATCCAGGATCCGATCCTTTGGGCCCTCGCGCGCTGATCTCCACGCGAGCGCCGCCGTCGGCCTGAGACTGGACGTTGATCATTACCTCTTGCTCGCCTCGAAAACCGCGGATAACTCCGCTTGCTCGATCCTCGGATGCGATTCTCACACCTTCATCCTGCGCCGCTGCCAGTGCCGCACTCCAAGAACGATCAAACGGACTCGGCGCGGGAGCAGGAACCGGCTCGTACGCAACGCATCCAGTGAGCGCGGCCAAGCTGCTAATCACGATGACCGCGATCCATCGACGATATTGTTGCATGGCCGCATAGAGTCTCATTGTTCGCTCCACGATGGATTTCATACGGCGCTGCCAAGTAGGAGTTGTTTGTCCAGGGAAGAGTTATATAGGCTCCAAAATAATTGATTACATCCACTGTGCCTGCCGGGGTGTAATGCAGAGCTTCTCTGGCTCAACCTTCTTTTCCTTCGGTCGCCTTAAACTTGTCGCGCAAAGCCGGTATCGGATCTGTTCCTTTGTCGAGATGTGAAACCGATCCGATGAATTCGAGCGATCTGGTTCGATAACGAAACGCGTCGGCCGAAAGATATCCACCCGAACCGACGGAGCGGATAATCACCACGATTTCGGCTCTGTCGT
>VBKY01000549.1:0-328 GCA_005879255.1 Deltaproteobacteria bacterium | reverse complement strand
CATTCGGCTCAGCACCGTAGGCGACCGCTGCTAGCGAAAAACACAAGCTTGCAATAACCATTCTTTCCAAAAGCTTCGTTTAGGCGGCGGGTTTTATACGTACGATGCTCCCAACCGAACCGGATATGTCCGAGAGAGGCTTTTTCCGAGGTGCATGTTTTCCTGAGGCCGTGTGCGCTTGACCCGAGGTCGTTGCGTGCCAAACGACCTCGAAGCTTAATTTCCCTCAGGCGTGGTCACCAAATGGTGGACCAATACGCCGCCGGCTGCAACGCCGGTCTCAGGTTCGCCATCACACAGCCGGCAAGCAAGACTGCGCTCAGCCAGA
>VBKY01000548.1 GCA_005879255.1 Deltaproteobacteria bacterium | reverse complement strand
GGCAGGCCGTGTTCCTCCGTTTCAGCGCGCGCCGCAGGCAAACTGCCCTGTTGGGCATTTTTATGGCTGGCCACGTCGTTTGCCGACGTTACGGATCCTGCCTGCACTGCTTCATTCCGCGCAAACGTCAAGTCGGCGTCTAAGCTCAAGAGCAAGGCAGCAAAGAGCAGCAGCGCCAACTTAATCTGCAGTTTGAGCCGGACGTCGCGGCCGAGAATTTTCACCAAGTAGCGTCTCACACCAACCTCACAGGCACGTGTTGTTTTCACCGCTTTCTCCTTTGCTACTCAAACCTGTCATTACTGCGAGTCACTCCCCGCTCTCTCTCGGCGACGATTAGACCCGCGCTAGCCACCTAAGCTTTCCACGTTCCTCGCGTTACTGCCTCAGAACGAGACATTTGTACCTTCACCACTTGGTCTCCAGTAAGCGCAAGATGTGTTGTTTCATCACTACTGCACGCTCGTGGGGATTTTCTATGATTTCCGCCTTCGAAATATCTTCGAGAGCCGCCGATCACTTCGGCAGATAGGTTATCTGCTGGCCGCCAAGGGAAGCCTCCGCCATCACACCCCGGATAGGTCTGACGAATACCGCCACACCGTCAACGAACTGGGCACCCATGGCGGCACCCTTATCCGCGTATACTGCGGAGGCGTTGGCGCCAAAATCAATCTCGTTTCGTTTGAATCGGTCCATCGCAGGCTGATTCTCGAACACAATTAGCTGACTGTAGTCCTGGAGCCCGGCCTGAAACCCTACCGACATCTGGGTCAAGTCCGCGTAACCGATATGTTGGCCTTTCTCGTAAACGACACCCCGACCGCTGGCGCCGCCAAAGAGCAAGCCGCCTTTGGTGATCTCCGGGAAAAAAGCGTAGCCATAACCCTTCTTGGCAAAGGCCTCAAACTGCGGATCCACTTTGTTCCATTCCTGCCTGGAAGCCTGGGCCTTCTTGAAGAGCGCGTCTCCTTCCCCCTTGGTGACCGACCCCGTGCTGCAGCCCGCCATTAAATCCATTATCAGTGCCATGACAACAATGGTGCGTTTCTTTGATGTCATAGAGCCTCCTTTTTATTTCATTTTCCTCACGAAAGTTTGTTCGACCATGCGATGCGCCGGTAGCGACCCTGGTTCTGCCTACGAGGGATGCATTTGGGTCATTCCACCTGCTCTTTTTTGTCGGAAAGTTTCGTCTTTATCCTCGAGACCAGCTCATCATAGGTCGAACTGGTGAGGATACGGTTAAACTGGGAGCGGTAATTGTTTATAAGGCTGATGTTTTCTATGACTAGATCGTAGACTCTCCAATCCTCTCCCACGCGATGAAGTTTGTAGTTGATAGTAAATTCCTCTCCCTTAGAGGTCCGCATCTTACTACTCACCTCAGCATAGGGTCCGTCTATTCTCTCATTCGCATAGATGAATTTCTCGTTGTTGTAAGACTCGATCTTATCCACATAGGTTTGCTCCAACAAGTCGCTAAAGACCTTTATAAACTCCGTCTGCTCTTCAGGGGTTCGGCGCTGCCAGTGAGCACCTAACGAACGTTGGGCCATCTCCTGGAAATCGAAGCGGACAAAGATTACTTCGCGCAGCCTCTTTCGACGTTCTTGCTTTCTGCCCTCCCCCTGGAGTTGAGGGTTAGCCAGAATCTGGATCACTTGGTCCACCGTTGACTTGATCTCTACGGTGGGGCTATCGGCGAAGGCGTCGAAGGGAAGAAATAATAAAAAGGCCCATATCAACAGCGTTGGGACCCTGCCCGGATCTCGGTTCCTCATCTTCATTCTCCGTCCGACTTCAGATCTCTGTCCGCAGGATCGTAGAGATTCGAGTTCATTGTGGCAGCAAGCTTATGCCATTGAGCTAAACGCCCATTGTTAGGTTGCCTGCAGGCACTCTGCGGGTGCAATCGCCGACGCGCGCAACGCTATACAAATCCAAACCTCTGCAAGTCTTCGCGGGAAGCTTCGCTAAAATCTCGCAACCGATCTATCGCGCCGTTGTTCATCATGTCCCGCAATTCGGGGAAAGTCTTATTGGGCGCCAGATAGGTGTTAACAATCATTCGAACAACTTTGTCTGCGTTTTGAACGGTTGTCGTCGATGAGAGAACACGCATCCTACTGATCATTGCGTTGAGTTTAACAAGTTGGGCGACGTCGGCTGTCTCATGTACAAGGGAGTCCGCGTATAACTTTGACGACGCCCTGTAGTGCTAGCCGTTCCCCGCTTCTTCACTCGTTTCCTACTTATCCAGAGGCCAGTCCCTCGCAATGTCTCGGACGCGCTCGCTCATCGCTGTCCCCGAAGCAATCAGTTGGGCCCCGCTCCGACGCAATAGCGCCAATAAGTAATTACCGGCGCTGTCAACGCGATCAACTGCCGTTAAATCCAGGCGGAGGGAACGACCGGCGAATTCTGAGGTTGCCGCCCGCCAAGACTCTTCTAACTCAGTGACCCAGATCCCGTCGAGGTTGCCTTCCAGCTTCAAGGTGACTTGGTCCGGCTCGTCCTGTACGGTGATTCTGAGCATGCGTTTTCCCGATGCACTTGATCAAAGAGCAATCGCTGTGCCGAGCGTCAAGGGACGCCGAGTCGCTTCACGAATGCTTGAATGGAAATAAAAATGAGGAGAGTGGGAGCGCGAATCGAAGCTCGCGTGAACCTCGCAGTGCCAACCGGCTAGCAGTTGCCAGCCTATTGGCACTCGTCTCTCAAATCGAAACGCGGAATCGAACACTACGGCTCGGGACGAACGATGCCGAGCTTTTTCATGCGAAACTGCAGGGTCGAGCGATTCATTCCCAGGCGTGTCGCCGCACCGTTTGGTCCAGAGAGAACCCATCGGGTCTCTTTCAGTGTCGCCAGGATATGCGCACGGTCGGCCTCTTCCAGAGTTAGGTGCTTGCCATTAACCTGGCCGGATGTGGTGTGGCTATCAATGTCCCCAACCGGAACCTTTAACACCGGTCCGGGGGATAAAATCACCGCGCGCTCAATGAGATTCTCCAGTTCACGAATGTTTCCCGGCCACGGGTATCGGATCAAGGCGTCCATCGTTTCAGAAGGGATCGTCTCAATTGTCCTTTTCATCCGCCGGGCAAAATGTTGAACAAAATGGCGCACCAACAACGGGATGTCCTGCGCTCGCTCGCGTAGCGCAGGAACGCGAACTGGAAATACATTTAAACGATAGAATAGATCGGAACGAAACTTCTGCTCCTCCACCATGGCAGACAGATCGCGATTGGTTGCGGCGATCAGACGCGTATCCGTTCGCATTGTCCGTGTGCTCCCCAGTCGTTCAAACTCTCGCTCTTGTAACACCCGGAGAAGCTTGGTTTGAAGGTCGAGCGGGACCTCGCCAACTTCATCCAGGAATACCGTTCCCCGATCGGCCAGCTCGAAGCGGCCGATGCG
>VBKY01000547.1 GCA_005879255.1 Deltaproteobacteria bacterium | reverse complement strand
AGCAGTAGTGGCAATCGAGGTTACAAATCGCCCCGATCGTCTTCACCATGATCTGAAACTCACGCGCGGCGGTTTCCAAGCAATTTACCTCCAGTGACTAACAGCAGCCAGTGTCCGAAGTTTCGGAAAGGCTGCTGAAAAACTCTTTGGGAATCCTTCGACGGGGCTCAGGACGAACGGGGATCTGGCTTCTTTGACGATTTTCTGTTCATGCTGAGGCCCTCGAAGCATTCCGAACTGTCTCCGCAAACCAGCTAGGGCGCTAACTGCCTGCCAATTGCCTTTCGTGGACTCTACTCAAAAAAACTGCGGATGTCATCACCCGCGACCGGCCCGGGAACTGAATGAAGCGGGACGTACTTGAGGTTTTATTGCATCCAATCGGCGATAAAAATGTTAAATTCTCGCGGCTTTTTTCCATTTCGTGTCGAAGCGAATACCAATTTTTTCCCGTCCCGTGAAAACATCGGGAAACTGTCGAAACGGGCACCGTAGGTAACGCGCTCCAAACCAGTTCCGTCGACGTTAATCACGAAAAGAGAAAAGCTCCTGCGCTCGGGATCGTGCACGTTCGACGAGAATATTATCTGCCGGTTGTTGGGATGGAGAAACGGCGCCCAGTTCGCCGCCCCGTTATTCGTCAATTGCCGCTTGTTCGAGCCGTCGGCGGATATCATGAAAATCTCCGCCCGCGTCGGCTTGATCAAGTTTTGCTTGAGCAGAGACTCATATTCCATCAATTCGTCCCGCGTTTTCGGATGATACGCTCGATAGACGATTGTCTTGCCGTCCCAGGAGAAAAATGGCCCGCCGTCGTAACCCTTCTCTGAGGTGAGCCTTTTGATGCCGTTGCCGTCAGAGTTCATAGTATAAATATCGAGATCTCCGGCTCGCATCGAAGTAAAGACAATCTTCCTGCCGTCAGGAGAGATGGTTCCCTCCGCGTCGTAGCCCCGATTTTTCGTCAGGCGTTTTAGGCCAGACCCGTCGACATTCGCGCTGAAGATTTCATAGCTGGGATAGATCGGCCAGACGTATCCCTGGCTTCGATCCGGCGCCGGCGGGCAGGCGTCTCCAGCCAAATGAGTAGAGGCATAAATGAACCGCTTCCCGTCAGGGAAGAAGAACCCGCAAGTCGTCCGGCCTTTGCCGCTATTCAGAAGTTTGACGTCACTGCCGTCGACATTCATGCTAAAGATCTGATCGCACTCGAACGGAGGGCCTGGTGGATTGGAAAATTATCTTATTGCCGTCATGTGAGAATTACGCTTCGGCGTTCTGCCCGCCGAAGGTGAGCTGCTTTAAGTCTTTTAGACGCGTTTCCTTGGGTTCGCCGGGCTGTGGAGTAAGCGGGTTTTGGGCTCTAACGGTGAACGAACTGTTGCCAATCAGCAACCATACGACGACAAGCGAGGGAGATAGAAATTTCATGTTCAGGTCGATTTTGAAAGCTCGGCCGACTTTACTTAAAAAATCTGTCGAAGTCATTCGGTACGACCAATGGCGGTGATCACGCCATGGTTTAGGTGGCCGTATCCATTGGTCGTCGCAAAGCTTGACAGATCAGACGAATCAAAAGAGAATCCCGTCCGCCGATTGGAAATTCCCTGCTGAAACCGACGAGCAGATTGAGTCGGATGGAATGTCAGGAGGTATAATGAATAGTCCGTACAATATTGCGCTAGTTCTGCTCCGGTGGTCTGGATTGATTATGACCTTTCTAGGAACTCTGGGCCTTGTTTATATAGGTCTATTTATCCTTATCCTTCTTCAGGGCACACCTGATTGGTTCTCTCAGAGCGTGGCTCCTTTTGCGCTACAAAGTATACTGGCTTCACCCTTATATATAATCGGCGGATGTGTCCTGAACGGATATTCGCCGCGCTTGGCTAGGTATATTGCGAAGGCTTGCGAGTTGAAAGAGTCCCAATCATAAGTAGTTTGCGTGTATCGGGCCTACTGGTGTAGTCGACTGATGCTTGAAAAACTATTTGGATATCTCCGTAAGCTGGGCAATGCTAGCGAATATCAGGCTTTGCGTATGCCTGACGTGGACGCGGTGCCGGATATAGAAGAAGTCTTTGCCAAGGCTAGAAGGGCTGCTGCCGGAGACCAGCCGGTCGAGCAGAAAGGGCGAAACGTAATCGTAGTGACACCAGGACGACTGCTGATGCTTCAACCATGTCCGGCCCCTGGGTCGATGGCGTCGAACCAAGTAGCCTCGGTAGAGGGGATGATCTCTCCCAAGGTCAAAAGGAACATTGCGGCAATTGCTTATACCGAATTGAGCGGCTTAAGATCGGACATCTCAAAGACGATACCCTTCTTCGGAATTCTTCGCGGTTTTGCTTACATCGGACATGCCGTGTGGATTTTTGAAGGGCATGGTAGCGCTTTAGTGGCCGGCTGCAGGGACGCGGACGTACTGATCGTTGATGGGGCGATGGTTCCCCACTTGCAAACAGACTGGTCGGCCGCCGCTTCCAGTGTTATGAGAAGTCGCGAAATCTACGTCCACGATCGAGCGACCTATTCGTTGCGCAAGGAGACGTAGCATTCGCATTTTGCGCATTCGGGCCGACACAAATGCGGCCTTCGAGATGAGTCTCGATGAAAAGCTTTGTTAAATAAGAGCGTGAACACTTGCAGCTATGAAGTTCGTAGTTCTCGACGACTTTCCTCTTTGGTCAACTTACCTTCTGGCGTTGCTTGTTCTGGGCGGCTTTTTGTTTGCAGTTGCAATGCCGATTCGCCCGCTGTTGGTTTCAAACCGTTTCCGCTCGGGGCGCCAATCGTGGTTTTTCGTGATTGCCGGCGCGGTGGCTGTGTGGTTCTTGGGCTCTTCGATGTATCTGCGCTTTCACGCGGTTGGCATTGGACCGCGAGAGATCGAGCTGATATTTTTCTGGCCACGACCGCCGGTAAGTCTGGGAGCCGACGATTTGGTCGACGTTAAGCTTCTGCGGGCCAATCGCACCTGCGGTCATCTGGAAATCGCGACCCAACAGGAAATCTTTCGCAGCGTCAATTTCAAGAGGTGCGAAGGTGCCGAGGAAATTCTCAACGCAATTTCCGGTCACGTAAACAAGAATGCATAAAATTGCCCTCTCGCGAACCTTAAATTGGGCCGAAGTCAAAGAACAGAACTGATCTTTCGGCGATGGGATTGCGCAGTACGATTAGACGGTGCAATTTCGCACAGAGGAAAACTCTCTGGTTGATACATTGGATAATTAATCGAGGGTAAACCCCCAGCTTTGCTGGGGGACTGAGAAAGTTTGACATTTACGGCAATCGAGAGAAAGCCTCCAATCCGGTGAACCGCTCGTGGCTCAACGGAGAGGAGGCTAAAGTGAATAGTAGCAAAGAGAACCTAAAGCACACGAAATGGGAATGCAAGTATCATGTGGTGTTCATCCCGAAGTATC
>VBKY01000546.1 GCA_005879255.1 Deltaproteobacteria bacterium | reverse complement strand
GCGTATATTACCGAGTTTTTTCTCCTGCGGGAGTTGAAAAGTATCCTCCGCGGAAACCGGATGGCCCAGAAGATATTCGAGAATGTCAGCCATGAGCACGTAGTGATTGAACTCCTGCGTGAGCTGTTCGAGAAGCGAATGATATCGGTGCCGCCCGAGGGTCTTGTCGATCTCAGGAAAACTCGCCACCAGATTGTTCAGTTCCTTCTGTAGCCCGGTGAAATACCCGTCGACTGGATGGAGCTCCTTCCACAGCTGCGCCTTGAGCCAAAAAATATGATCCTCCCGCGTCGGTTTGCTCTTGAAAAATCGCCGAACGATCGTAGCTTCAGCTTCCCAATAGGGCAGCGCAGTCGCTATGAGCTCATGTTCGACGTTTTTCATGCCGCGCTATTCTCCTTATCAAGCAAACTAATCGTTAGCCGTAACCCGGTTTGCTAGACACGGGGGGTGAGAGCAGATGTGGAGCAAAGTTGAGCGCCATGAATTTCCATGTTGCGGCAATGTCATCGAGACGTTGGATTCCTAGCCAAAGAGATTTGGTGCCAGGCTCGCCGTCGCTTTTGCGGCCGAGAAAGCCACCGAGGCTAGCTACCATGCGGATGGCTTCTCTGAGCGTGGGCGGTTGATCTGGAGGTTTTGGATCTTGTCGGACCAAACAATACAAGGCTTTCCACTCGGCTTCTTCAAAGAAAACCGAGCACGGCACATCGGGAGTCTCGCGGCCGAGCTTGGTCAAGTGAAAGATACGCCAAGCCACGACCATATCGATAGCCAGGCACGCCTCAATGCGATCGGCGCTTCCCAACTGGCGCTCTTCGATCTTGCAACCGCTTTTCAAGGTGCGGTGATAGACTTCAATCCCCCAGCGTTTGGCATACCACCCAAGCTTCTCCACCGCCTCGTCGAAGTTTTGGACGGCCAGGGTCGTGAGCAGCATCCATTGAAGCGGTTCGATCCCTGGGGGACAATCGATCTCCTGAGCCATAATCGCGGTGATGTCGAGCTCTTTGAACTGAAGCTTGCGACTAGGGGGAGTCAGCTTCACTCGCCCAAAGCGCACCTCCAAGCGCGCATCTCTGGGTGCGCGCTTGCCCTGACGCGGCACGCTGAGCACTTCAGTTGCGGCCACAGGCTGTTTGGCCACGTGCTCCCACAACCGGCCCTGACCGTCGGCCAAGAGCCGATCATGTTCGGCGCGCACCAGCAACTGCACTTTGCAGGGATCGTTTACCGCCAGATCAAACAGCTCATAAATATCGGCTTCCCGGTCTGCCACACTGATAAGCGTGGTGTTGGGACAGCGCTTTGCAGCCTCACCGACTTGCTTAAAAGCCTTAAGCCACTTCTGACTCTCTTTGTGCTCAATGGGCCGCTCGTGACGAAACTCCCTTTTGCCAAACTGTTTAGGATCTCTCGCCCAACACTGAACATCGAGAAGCCCCAAGGGGGTGCCCGCAAGATTAAACGCCATCGAGTCATGCAGCAGAAGTCCAACGACCCCTTGGGGCTTAGGGCTAATGGGACCCAGGCCTTCGGTGAGTGGGTGAGCGCTGTAGTTAAGGCTAGTGGTGTCCTGCACGACCAGGACGATCTTCTCTTCGCTGATGCGCTGAAGGGTCGCCTCGTAGTGCGACTGCAAAAGCTTATCCATGGTGATCTTAGGATGATCGAAAAACCGATACGCTGCTCTGGTCTTGGCTCGGCTTTGACACGCCTGAGGCAGGTTCGCCTGAGGACGCTCATAGAAGTCGCGCGCCAGAGTCAAAAGCCTTCTGTTCAGTCGCTCATCGTTAAGCTCTGCCTCGCCAAACTCCTGATGCGCCCAATCCTCATGCTTTTCAGGCGTGCGGGGCTCAGACTCTATCTTAGATGCAGCGCTACAGAGAACTTCACGCGCCTGTTTGCGCAGCCTATACACATACACATCTTTTTCGCTCAGCGGAAATGTTTTCTCGCGATCCTGGCGTCCCCGTCCAGAAGTTTGTCCCACATAAAGCCAATTGGCGGCCCGATAAGAAGCCCCCGAAAAACGGCTCCGATCCACAAAGGTCTCTACCAACACGGGCTCAAAACCGTAGCGCTCTTGCCAGTCGGCTCTAAGCCGACCAATCGCCTGAGCGAGCACATGACTCGCCAAGTTTTGAACTTTGACCCACGGCAGAATCAAAAATCGACTGTTCGAGACCACCCGCGGCAAGTTTTCTCGGCGCGCTCTATCGCTCCAGCCAATCCAGCCATCGCGTGCCTTAACGCGCCAGGCCGAAGCGCTGAAAGCCAGCCCCCCCAACCATTGGCCTTTAGCGCTCTTGATCAAATAGCGCAGCTGCGCTCCGCAAAGCGGCCCCGAGCCCAAATAATGATAGCGCTCCATCAACTCATTCCAGCACCTAGACGTTTTACTCTCAGCGCTGTTCACTCTAACCAACTCCACCCCACCCAATTCTCCCAGACTACAATGGATCGGCTCAGGGGTTGGAATCGGGTCAGAAAACTCTCTTCTCGTACGCCCAGGCGCTTGGTGAGTCAGCGGCCCCAACCGGATGACGCCTCGCTGATCAAGTCTCGAAAGCGCTACGCGGCAACTCATCTCCTTGAGCCTACCGTTGGGACTACGCCAGTTCAGTTTTCCACAAACGCGGCGCGACAACGCCACCCGCGATATTCCCGGCTCGCGGTCGATCGTCGCTTGAATGTACGCGATGGTTTGTTCCGAAAACGTTTGCCGACAAACGATCACGTAGGCAAAATAGCACTTCGTGGCCCCCGTGTCCAGTCAAAAAGATGTGTCGCACAATTAGTTTGTAAAAGAGGGGCCAGGGGAGATTTGCTGATCACGCATGGTTCCATATCTCCTCAAATACTCCACGCAGATTCTCAAAAACCTCCTTGTCGGAGAATCGTAAAACCTTTAGCCCAACCCCGACCATGTATCTATCTCTCGATTCATCCTTTGCCTGGACGGCTTCGCTGTAGTGCTGACCTCCATCCAGCTCGATGATTAACTTTGCCTTCGGACAGTAAAAGTCCACCACGAAGCGACCTATGGGCTTTTGTCGATAGACTTGAAACCCTTTTAGTTGTTTTCCTCTGATCTTTGACCACAGCAATCTTTCCGCATCGGTCATCTCGCTTCGCAGCCGTCTGGAAAATTTTTTGAGGTGCTTACCGTACTGGAGCATTGTAAAAAATCCCCCTTTATCCCCCTGAAGGTGTGAAAAATTCGGGTAAGCATAGGGGTTGATTTTGCCGAGTTGAGATTTTTTGCGATGCACTACGTTAGTCTATCAGTGATGAAGAATTTTAGGCCCTCCATCAAA
>VBKY01000275.1 GCA_005879255.1 Deltaproteobacteria bacterium | reverse complement strand
TACTCTCGCGGAATCTTTCTCAGTGCCGGTGACCAAAGTTGGTCTCCGTTCTACATTAACCACCGACAACTTGAAACCGCGTGATAGCAGGGACATCTGGCAAATCAATCCTCAGATGTGGATCGTTCCGTTTGCCCTCGGCCTTGCGGGAATGGCTTTCGTTTTGATCCAGTTGGCCCGTCGCCTGTGGGCCGCGTCGCATGAGGAAAAGCCCGTGCGACGTCGTCTCAGCCGGCGCGCTCGACAGCGGATGCTTCGGGACTTCGTGCGCAAAGCGCAAGGGATCGGCAGAGAGTCCACCGAAGATCAGCTCCGTTACTATGGCGAGGTGTCCCAATTCGTGCGCAACTATCTGAACGAGTCGCTGGAAATCGATACCTCAGGTCTGACCCCCGAAGAGATCGAGGGCGTATTGATACACCGCGGACAAAACGGCTTGAGCGCTCCGGTGAAAACCGTGCTGGAGCGGTGCGAGCAGGTGCTTTATAGTCCGCAGGGCTCCGAGTTGGGCAAGCGCTGGCGTGATGAAGTCCAGGGAGATCTCGGCAAGTTTGCTGATCGCGCGCGTCTCAAGGGATGAAAAATGAAATTCCTCGACCTGATCTGGATTTTCATTCCGCTCATTTTTCTTATTTTGGCGATTCGCTGGCGAAGGCGGAAGAGTTACTTCACGCATCCCCTCTTGCTTTATCTAAAAACGCGCATTCGACCGGCTTCCGGCCTGGTATATCTGCCAAAGTTTTTCGAGTTTATGGCGCTGGGGTTTCTGCTGGTCGCCCTGCTCGATCCTGTGCTGCCGTACGCGGAACGACTTGTGGCAAAACAGGGCCTCGATATCATCTTGGTCATGGATCTGTCGTCCAGCATGCAGGAACCCATTGATCTCAAGGGCGCGTTGGAACGGCAAAGGCAAGGGATCAAGAGCAAAGAAAAGAGCCGTCTCGAAGCCGTCAAGGGAGCGATGGCTAACTTCCTGCAACGGCGGCAAGACGACCGATTGGCAGTCGTGGTGTTTTCTGAAAATGGCTACGTCGTGGCGCCGATGACCTTCGATGAATCCTACGTAACGCGCTATTTGCAAATGGTCGATAACAAGACTCTCGCCGGCGAAGGACAAACCGCAATTGGCGAAGGAATTCTAACTTCTCTCGACTTAGCCAGCAAACAAGCGCGTGACGGCAAGGGAGCCGACAAGGGAAAAGTGATGGTCGTGCTAACCGACGGCGAGAACAACACCGGACGCGACCCTTACCAGGCCATCGCCCGGGCGATACAGGACAAATTCAAGATTCACTTCATCGGCGTTGAAGTGGAAAAAGTGCGCGACGCGCCGAGATTGATCGCCGCCGTGGAAGGAACCGGTGGAAAGTATTACGACGTGCGTGACGCGCACCAGCTTGAAAACGCCTACTCGGATATCAACAAGACCGAAAAGGGAACGTTTCTGGTAAAAACACTGGACAAACAAATCCCATGGTTTTATCCCTTCGCGATGGCGTCTCTCGGTCTCCTCGCCGCCAGCGTGGCCCTGCGCGCGATCCCCTATTTCATCGAAGTTTCTTAGTGTCTCTGTCGTGAGATTGCACCGCCGAGGCGCCGAGATCGCTGAGGGAAGAGTTTGAAATAGAAGATCTCTGCGTACTTTGTGCTTAAGCTCTTTTTCTCTTCTTCGTGACCTCCTTCGTGGTCATCTTCTTCTTTGCTTGGCACGGCGATTCTTATCTATACCGCTTCCGTTGTGATCGGCTTCAGCTCTCTTTTCCCCAAGCGGACCGCACCTTTGTCCGTGATCAGATAATGTTCACCGATCTGCACGGTGCGGTTTTCCCGCCGGACATCTTCGCTGACATTCCGTTTTAATCTGATGGCGGGCTTGAAGTCGAACGTCATTCCTGGAACCAGAACGATGTCGGAATCGCCCCGGGAATTTGCCGGCCCTAAGCGGGGCCGCGACAGGTTACCGATACCACTGCTGTGCAGGACGACGCCTGATTGATCATCAGAGTTGAGCTTGCCCACAGTGGCAGCGTAGTGATCGACGAGTTGTCCGCAGGTAGTTTTGCCCGGTACGATGAAGGCGATCGAGTCGAGCAGCGTCTTGATGGCGACCTCCATAGCGGATTTGTAGTAATTGAATCCCGGCGTGTTGGCCCCGCCGACAAAGATCGAATGATTGACCTGCCCTCGATAGCCTTGCACCGTCGCATCGATCTCCTGGCTGATGATTTGTCCTGCTTTCAACGGGTCATCCACCGGAGCGCCGAGGGTGGAATTCGAAGCTTCATCGAGCGAGATCGACAGGCGAGTCGGATCTTCGCCGGTCTCCGCGAACATCGCCGTAAAAGTTGGAAACCATATGTCGGCTTGTTGTTTGGCCGAGGAACGCGCTACCCGGGCGATTGTCTCAATCGCTTTTTCTCCCGCGGCCACACAGCGTCGGATCGCGTCATGTTCTTCCGCGCTCTTGACCATCGCCGGCTCATCGATGGGGCCTGAATCTGAACCCCATTTCTCAACCGGGAGAAACATAACCCCCGGCAAAGCCGATTTTAGATTGTCCAAATAGGTCGCCGAAACCATTCCCTCTGGATCGAAGCGGCTGCCGGTAAGCTTGGCGACACCGATGCGCGTCCCTGGTTTATTGAGCCCCAAGGCTTTGAGTTGCTCCACGACCGGCTTGGAACCTTCGCCGTCGTTGATGACGAGTTTTCCGTCTGAGGTCCACGATGTGAGTCGCTTCGACCAAAAGCTTTTGTTGCGGCCCGACCCGGTGAACGCATAGACCGGCTTGGAAGAGTCACGCGGGAGAACAACATCCGCAGAACCGCCACGGCCGCCGATTTGAGTCAAGTAGCGAGGATACGCGCCATCGCCGTTCGAAGGTGCGAGCAGCGCGTCCAGGTTCCACTGCGGCTTTGCCATGATCCGCCGCACCGCTTCCCACCGGCGGCCGCGCTCGGCAACAGAAAATATCGGCTTGGCAACCATGACTCCTCCCGGTTTGGATTCCGATGTCTGCCCGTGAAGCTTGCCCTCTCCTATAATCTGAGCCATTGGCAAACCCACTCCAAACAGAGAAATATTGCGAAGCGCCGTGCGGCGAGAAATTTTCCCACCAATTTCAACGTTGCTTTTTTCAGCCATATTCTTATGCCTCAATTCCCGTAGATTGCCGTCGATCTGGACCCAAACTAAAGGCTGGGCATCGGTTATCGTATAACAAATGACGCCCTATCAACCCAGAGGTAGAGGTTCAGTTTCGCAAAATTCATCCCAAAGGCGTCACCCCCGAATGTTTTAATCGGGGGTCCAGTTTCCGTTCTCGCCTGGATTCCCGATAGAAGCATTCGGGAATGACGGACTCTAAGAGGTCTGGGAATCGCTCTTTACTCAGCAAGCCGCGGGCATCAAACCCGCAGTGATTAAACTGAAGCAGTATCCAACCCACAGAAACCTTTTAAGGTGCACCTTTGTTGATGCCTTCATGTGCCCAACGTTTAGGTTTCAGCGGAAGCCGAGCGCGCTCCAGCCGCAATAGGCGCGGTTGCCGCCGTCTTCGACTCTCTTCGGGACGAAGCATGGCAAGCAGGCGGATGTCGAGACGCTCAATGGTTCAAGGTTCAAAACGTTCAAAAACCTTTGATCCGCTCGACAATTGGATTGGCAAGCGCGAGAGTAGCGTTCGATCCGGCGGCGATCAAATCGTTCAACCGATTCCAGCGTTTCTGCCGGCCCGTCATCTATAATCTTAGGAAAGAGAAACTATGCCGGTGCCATGACCTGAGTGTTGACGAGATCCTGAACTTCATGGCCCTCATCGATCAGATTCCAACTCACCATCCACTGGTAGGTTCGCATTAACTGCTCTTCAGGAATAGGTTTTCCAGGCTCGATGAACACGATCCGGTTGAGATTGAAGTCGTCGGTGGTCAATGTTTTCACCTCCGCTCCCTTCTCGTTGTCAATGAAGTAGTGCAGGTATCCGCGTTTGTTCGCGTTGATCCGGCGTACAGCCTCACTGAGCGCCCGATTGATCGCAGCATAGGCTTCTACGCTGATTTCCGGTGTCGCTGTGTCCGTGCCATTGTAAAACCCTTGGACAATCAGCCGGCAGCCGTTCTTCTCGGCAACCGTAATCCAGGGTTCACGGACGCTGCAGGCATCTACCGTGCCGTTCATCATCGCTCTGTAGCGTTCCGAGGGCCGCCCGCTGCTGACGAGTTTGATCATGTCGCGCGGCACGAAGCCTTCCAGCAATTGCAGCGTCAGGTAATGCGTCCCGGCATGAAAAGGCACTGCGATAGTTCTATTAGCCAACTGCTGTGGCGTATAAATGTCGGAATCCGGCGGCACCGCAACCGCGCCGGCGACAATCGACGCCCGCCTGCCAAGCTGCCGGCAACCGACTGCCGTATCCTGCGATCTACGATAATTGCCCCATTCACAGGCGTTGAAGATATTTGCCGATCCGCGTTCCACAGCCTCCGCATGGCCGGCGTTGGAGCGCACCTTGTTCCAGTCCGTGACGTTAACGTTGGTTTCTCGTTCGCCACCATGCGCGACCAGTTCAACCTCCAGCCCCTCTTTCGCAAACAAGCCCTCGTCCAGTGCGACGAGCCAATCCAAGCCGTTATACACGCTGGGTTTTTCCATTTTGATTTTCGGATAAGCCATAACGCACCTCCGTAAAAGGAAGGTAAGGATATCTTTGATGAACAGTTAGATTCTCGTTTACCCTGCTTTTCCGATAGTTGCAATCGTAGCAACTAACAAGCAAAGAGAGCAAAATTCTCGCCGCTCATTTCGTCAGAAACGGCATCACCTCGCGCACGTCCGAGAGCTTGTCTATTTCCCAGAGCGCGCGTTGCGCCTTTTCCGCTTTTTCGGCACCGAGCGCCGCCGCTGCAAGGCCGTTAAATTTTTCCTGGACCATCGCGTCGCTCATCGGATTCCCGGGCGTCCCGGTTGGGTGCTGGATCGTCTCTGTATAGGTAGTGCCGTCGCTTAGCTCGAGAGTTACAACCGCGGCGCGGCGGGATAGCGACGGGTCTTCGCTGAAATCAATGCGGTTCCTAAGCGCTCCGACGGCAGGGTCAAGAGCGCGCGCGTCGGTGAACTGCGCCGGCAGCGCTTGCCCGTCGATCATCGCCACAGCCATCGAGTGATAGTAGCAGAACTTCGATTCGAGGCCCGTGCGCGGATGGCGCCGCCGCACCAGCGCAGGCGCGAACTGTTGCACGCTTCCCTGCATGTGCTTGATGGTCTGTGGCGAGACGCCGCTTTTCTTTCTGAGAGCAAGCACCGCGTCGAGAAATCCGTGGTTCGCCTGGCCGCAGGCGTATGGCTTGAGCCCAGTCTGAGGTAATTCCCAACGGCTGCCGAGATCTTTGGTGGCCTCAGTAATATCGTGGCCCGTAGCCATCACGCCGACCAAGCCGCGCTCGCCTTCGAAGATGCCATCGGTGCCGGTGAAGCCGCGCTGAGCGAGCATCGCCGCGACTGCTCCGTTCTGGGCGGCTTTACCGGCATGAAAAGGCTTGCACATGGAACCGAACACTTCGCGGACACCCGAGGCTTGCGTGCCTGCAATAGCGAAAGCATAAACCATCTGCTGCTCGGTGAGCTTGAGCAAACGACCCGCAGCAGCGGCGGCGCCGAGTACGCCGCATGTGTTAGTGATGTGCCAATGCGCCGCTCCTTCCCTGAAGTGCGCGTAAATCACCAGCCCAATACGACAGGCAACCTCTACGCCGATGGCGAACGCTCCAAGTAAGTCTCTTCCGCTAACCGTCCGCCCCTCGCTGAGCGCCAGGGCAGCGGGGAAAATAGGCGCGGTGGGGTGAATCACGGTGGTGTGTGTATCATCGTAGTCCTCGAGATGGCCGAGAAAGCCGTTCGCCAGGGCCGCATTTTGCGGCGAGGTTCTGAATCCCTTGCCGATCACGGTTGCTTCGGCGGCACAGCCTTCCGCGCGCAAGAAATCGAGCAGAATATCGATAGCTGGGTCCAGGGTCGCATACAGCGCGACGCCGCAGGAATTCATCACGCAGCGCTTGGCCAGATGCATGACATCGGCTGGAATATCCTGTGTTGGGAAGTCGAGTGCAAACTTCGCGAGCGTCGTTTCAGTTTTTCCCATTGTGATCCTCCAAGCCCGCTTCCTATCAAAATCCGAAATCCGAAGCTCGAAATCCGAAACAAACCGCAGCACTCAAATTCGAAATCCAAAAATCGAAATCTGAAACGAGCTTGTTTGGAAATTTGTGCTTTTTGATCATTTGGATTTGTTTCGAATTTCGGACTTCGTGCTTCGAGTTTTGTTCTCTTTTCTTTGCGTTCTTGGCGGCTAAAATCTTCGTCAAATTCCCTACGGCTCACCGTAAAACCGCACCGGGTTGTCCCACAACAGCTTGCGCCGCACTTCGTCGGGAAGATTCCAACCGAAGAAATAGTCTACAGAGTTTGGAAAGCGACATTCGAAGTGTGGGTAATCCGAGGCATACATTAGCACATCCTCACCGAGGAAATTTATCACCATCTCGATCATGTCTTGGCCTTCCGACATCTCGATGCTCGAGAAGAATCTGCCGCCGGTCATGTACTCGCTGATCTTGTGTTCCAACTCGGGTACGCTACCTAAGACGTACTCCGCTTGATCATCAAGTCTCCGGCTCCAGAAGGGCAGCCAACCACAACCGCTCTCCAGGATGCCGAAGCGCAGCGATTTGTAGCGCTCCATGATGCCGGCTCCGATGAACGATCCGATTGCGCGCATCGCGCCCCATGGATGAGCCGCCGAGCGCCCGAGAAAAGCGTTTGCCCACAAATCGAGATAACCGGGGAAGTAAGGCGGTCCGGCGTAATGGCTGTGATAAACAACGGCGATTCCCATGTCCGCGCAGGCCTTCCAAACCGGCTCCATCACGGGATGATCCAGCGGTATGTCGTTGCGTGACTGCGGCAGAATGCCGACCATCCACGGCTCTTTGCCCCAGCGTCTGATTTCTTCGACGCACTCCTCGACCGCGTCGAGTGCCACCGGCGGCGCCGCCTTCAGACGATGCGGCGCCTTGCCGCAAAAATCGTGCAGATACCGATTGTAGGCTCGCATGAAGCCGACATCGAGTTCATGGTCCTTAAGCGGTCCGCTGTTTGCCGCTCCACCGATGAGGAACTGAACGTCGACACCTTCTTCATCCATGTCACGCAGACGCGCGCCGGCATCGTCATCGATCGCCCCCTTGGTCGCATGACGTGTCCCCATGTACTTTGACCTCGGCGCGAAGTGCCCGGGCTCTGGCTCGGCTTTGCCCAGCAAGCGAGAGTATGCGACGCGCTCTCCGAGCGAATAGGAATGGCGGCCGACGACCATGCCTTCGACCTCGCGCCGGTTCTCCCTTTTGTACGGCTCGAGCTCGGGCAAGCGCGCACGCACGCTTGCATCATAGTACGGCTCGAGCGTTTCTAGTGAGGGGCGAACATGCGTGTCGGTGTCAAAAATTTTAAAGCCATTTTTCATGCCTAGGTCTCCAATCAAAATCCGAAATCCGAAGCTGTCGCGGTAGAAACCGCCCTCGCGGGCGGCCCCCCGCACGGATCCGGACGTGCAGAATTACTGCATCCGGCTCTTGCCTTGGGTAATAACGCCAATGCTGGCAGAAAAGTAAGAATGATAACAACGTTCATTCCCATCCTTCATCCCCGCTTGACGTATCCGCTCAAGCGCGCTGGACATGCCTTGCCGGCTCTGTGCCCGGTACATGTTACGCTCAAGCAAATTCCCCTTGGCCAGCCCCCTTCCCTCCACCAGCTCCTTGGCCTCAGGCTCGACCTCGTTCGGCGGCTTTGTCGGTACTATGGAGCTGTCCGACTTCCCATGCCCGTGTATCATCGGCGTGCGTCCTTAGACTTCCCGATGCGGTCTGGGGTTTTCTCTTCCCCAGACAGACACAGGATCTCCCGGTTCCCGCTCAAGGTGCTTACGTGCATGCACAGGGTCTCAGACCGCGCGGAGTCCAAAAGCGTCTCGCGATATCGACGCCCCCAGTTTTGCCTTCCGCATATTTCGACAGCGTCGGCACCCCGAAGTAGCCACCGTTTCCACGGTGGGGTTTCAATTTCGCGGCTCAATACCTGGCCTATACGTACCCCTGTCAACGCTTCACCTGCGCCCTTGCGAACGCCGATGCATGACTCGGAGCCGGTGCGGATCGCTAATCCTTCACCGTATGAAACTTTCATTCACAACACCTTGCCGGTTTTTTTTACCGGCGCACCGAAATCCGAAACAAACTCCAAGTCAAATAAGTCTAAAATCTGAGAAGTTTGAAAACCTCGATCCGAATCGAATCTGTTTGGAACTTTGTGAATTTTGATCATTTGGATTTGTTTCGAGTTTCGAATTTCGGATTTCGAGTTTCGAGCTTTTTCCTAGCTTGGCGTATGGGTTTTGAGAAAGTTTTTTATACGCGCTACCGCGGGCGGGACGAGCTCCGGCGGATGGCGCCATTCCGGAATGAGTTCTGAGTTCGGCGCCAACGCCGCAATCTCGTTGCCGATCACTCGCGGGTGGTCCAGGTTGTTGCCCGGCATAACGATCATCGGGGTGTCGCAACCTTTGACGAACTCTCTGGTCACACTGAAGACAAAATCGCCGGTGAACATGCGCTTGCCGAACGCTGCCACTTTTTCCGGTTCAAGTTCAGGCCGCTGCTTGGGAAGTTCCTCGGCCCATCGACCATAGAGGTTTTTGGCCAGGACGTTGCGGTTCTCGTCGGAGACGCCGATCGGCTGCTCGATCACCGCGGCGACCACCCGCTCGGGCGCGCGCTGGATCAATCTAAGCGCATACGAGCATCCTATGCAGCAACCGAGCACATGGAATCGCTCGATGCCCAAATGGTTCATCAGCCCAAGCTGATCTTCCGCGTAGCTGCCCCACGGATCGGTCAAGTCGAGCGGGCCCTTCGACCTACCGGCATTGCGTTGGTCCATGGCGATAACCCAGTATTCCCTGGAGAAGATTTCGATCGGGTTAAACGCCGCTCGGTTCCAGAAGCCGATCACCGAGTTCATGCCCCCGGGGGCGATGAGCAACAGCGGAAACCCCGAACCATGGGTTTCGTAATAAATCGAAAGCTCGCCACGTTCCCAGACTGACATTGCTAGTCCTCCCAGCGCACTGGTCATGAAACCATAGATCACACGAGCTACCGCAACCGCGCAAAACTCTCGCGCACACGCTCGCGTTTCGTTTCAAAAAGGAATATCGAGTAACGGGACATCATGTCAACTTGGAACAGAGCGGCTTAACCTTTGACATGTGGCTGAACATTCACTAAAGCATCGGTACAGCTCGGCTAACATCCAAGCAATATCACGAAGCAGAAAAGCAGGTCATGAGCCGAGGTCAGAGCTGAAAATGAAAACGATCGCTTTTGTCGCAGTGATGCTTTTTCTCGTTTTCGTCTCCAGCGTCGACGCTCAGCCGTTAAAGAAAATCATGTTCTCGGCAAAGGGCGCAGGGGAGTCGATGCTTCCCTTTGTAATATCCGAGCGCTTGGGCTTTTATCGTGAAGAAGGCGTCAAGGCCGAAGTCGTTGTGACCCGCGGAACCATCGCAAGCCAAGCGCTCATCGGCGGCAGTGTCGGCTATACGAATGCCAATGTTCTGCCGGCGATTCTCAACGGCGCGCGCCTGAAGACTATACTCAATAACGCCGACAAGCCGGCGCAGTACCTGGTTAGCTCGCCGAAAATCTCCAGCCTCAAGCAACTGCCTGGTAAAACGGTTGCCATCTCAGATTTCTCAGGCAACGCGTTCCTGATCATGAAGGATCTCCTGGCCAGGACCGGAGTTCCTATTGCCGACATTAAATTGAGGGTCTTTGGCGAGGCCAATCTCCGGCTCAACGCATTGCTGACCGACTCGGTCGATGCCACGATGCTGTCCTATGAACAGGTCAAGCGCGCGCAGGCGAAAGGTTACCGCATGCTGGCCTACAGCGGAGATTATATTTCTTCTCTGAGTCCCGGTTTGTGCACCACCGACTCGAGGATCAAGGAGTTACCCGACGAGGTCTACCGCGTCGTCAGAGCGACGCTCAAGGGGCAACTATTCTGGTACCGAAATCCCGAAACGATAAAGTTCTTGATGGAAGCGCTGGCGCTATCGGATGAGGCTGAGGTCAAAGAGATTTGGGAAGAACGGATTGGACGGGCATCAGAGAGCGCCCAGGCCGGCCGAGCCACCGAAGAGGTGATGGCCACGAATCTCGAAAGAGTAAAGGAACAAATGCGCATGGCCGGCGCGCAACCGAAAGGTAAGGATGTAACCGTGGACCAGGTTTACGACTTTAGTTTTGTGAAACGGGCTTACGAAGAATTGGTGGCGCAAAGGTGGGATCCGTTGAAATACCGCTATGTCAAAAAAAATTCTTAACTAACGAGGAGGTTTCTTATGGTTATGACTGAACGCTACGGCGTACCTGCAACCAAAATCATCGCTCTGATGAAATATCTACAGACCCCACTGCAACAGATTCAACCGGGTGACAAGGTACTGGTGATGACCGATGACAGCATGGACCCGCTGGTTTGGCAGGCATTCATGGCCGTCGTGAACGAGAAGGGCGGCTCGCCGGCTTTGTGTTTGTTTCCCAAGCTTCCCTATCATTGCTGCGATCCTCATCCTGCCGCCATCGAAGCGGCCAAGGCCTGCAACGGCGTCGCTGCTCTGACAACCACATGTATGAATAGTGGAACCCCCGGCCTGCGTTCCATTCGCAAGGCAGGTCGGATTCCGATCTGGCTGATGGAAGAAAACACGGTGGAGATTCTCACCGAGGGCGGCGGCACGGCGTCGTGGGACGATATCAAAGAAATGGTCGAGCTGCACAAGCGAATCGGCGCCATTTACGACCGCGGCAAAAAAATCCGCCTGCTCTCCGAGTACGGCACCGATTTTACCGCGGATATTTCCGGCTACCCCAAAGATTTCCACTTCAACAGGGCTGCCAAGCTGCCATTTCAGAGAGATGGTCAGCATCTTGGAGGAGGAACATGGCCTTACGGAGAAATCCACGTTGAGCCACTTCCGGGCACGGCCAACGGAACGGTGGTTTGGGATACGACCGCGCATTATCCTGCCGGGATTTGGAAAGATCCGGTGAAACTCACGATCAAGGACGGTCGGGTCATCGATTTTACCGGCGGTCTCGAGGCCCAACAAGTCAAAACGTATTTGCAAAAATACGGCGACGCAGACTCATATTCCGTGGGCGGCGAGATGGGACTAGGGACCAATAAAAAGTGTCCGCCGCGCGCCGGCATTATGCGAAGCGACAAAAAATGCTACGGCTCAATGCATTTCGGCATCGGCACCGGGCCGGATCGTTACACCTTTACCGACGATCCGAGCAAGCGAGTGTTCAGCACGCTGAGATTAGAGGGAATCATTGCTCGGGTGACAGTGATCGTCGACGACAATATCGTCGTTTGTGAGAACGGTGAAATCAAGGTCTGAACCATACTCGCAACCGAATCGGAAAAAAAATCACTCGCGCAAGGACGCAAAGAGCGCCAAGTGACGGGCTTAGATCCATCATCCGAATGCGCATGATAAAAAAGTTTCTTCCGGTGTTTACCTGAGCTTGACGAAGGGTCGAAATGACACGCGATTCCCAAAGCCGTCACCCCCGAATGTTTTAATCGGGGGTCCAGCTCCGGTTTCGCCTGGATTCCCGCTTAAAGCATGCGGGAATGACGATCTTCGGAAAGGAAATTAGTTCAACGCAGCACGCTGTGGGGAATTGACCCCGCAGAGAAGGAAGCTAGGAGGAGAGAGCATGTTATCAATCAATCCGAGTATGAAACAGCTGGTGCAGCGCCAGCTCGAAGAGCGAGGGACTAGGACCGCGGGACAGCCCGTTCGGCCGGTTACGACTGTCAAATCCAAAGCGCTCCACGATCTGCAATTTCGCGCCAGCGTCGAGGGCCATGTTTTCATCTCTGACGAGCGGGAATCGGCCGGCGGTACCGATGCGGGGCCGGCACCGCTGCGTTATTTTTTGGCGGGTATCATGATGTGTCACCAAGTGTGGTGCGTGAAAAGCGCCGCGCTCGCCGACGTTCGGCTGGAGAACCTTGAATGCGAGATCTCCGGCTACTTGGCGCAAGGCGACTCGTCGCGTAAAGGCGGGTTCGAGCGCGCGACTTTTATGGTGACCATCGACAGTCCAAATCCGTCGGAAGAAGTGAAAAAAATTGTCGCTCGGGCGAGCGAGCATTGCGCTGCCTTCGTGACATTCGCCCGCGCCGCGCGCATAGAAGTAACTGTAATGCACAACGGGCAGAAGATCGACGAGCGGACGTATGGGTGATCCGGAGTGCTCAGGAAAATCTCCCCTGACCCCTCTTTTTCAAAGAGGAGAAATTTTTCTTCCAGTGCAAAATCCCCCTTTGACAAAAGGGGAAGCTGTGAAAAAATCGTATAAAAACGTTTATGCATAGCTATATAACTATGATATAGTTGTCTCCCGA
>VBKY01000544.1 GCA_005879255.1 Deltaproteobacteria bacterium | reverse complement strand
ATAGGCGCGCCAGCCGCTGAATCGTTTCTTCAAGACGTCGCCGAGCTTTGGATAAAATTCCGCGAGCGTCTGCTGCTCGCCGAGGCGCACGCCGTACGGCGGGTTGGTGACGATGATACCTTCCTTCGCCGGCGCAGAAATTTCCAGCACGTTGGCTCGCTTGAGGCTGACGATTTTTTCCAAACCGGCGGCCATCAGATTAGCGCGTGCTGCTTTCAATACATCGCCGGAAAGATCACTGCCGTAAATCGCCTGTGATATTTTTGGATTTTGTTGAGACATGCTTCGTTGCAGCAATTCGTGCCAGCGACGCCCATCGAAATTTTTGAATTTCTCGAACGCAAAGTGGCGTCCCAGTCCGGGCGCGATATCGATGGCCATCTGCGCTGCTTCCAGCAGGATCGTGCCGCTGCCGCACATGGGGTCGAGCAGCGGAGTGCCCGGAACCCAGCCGGCGAGCCGAAGCATTCCGGCGGCGAGATTTTCCCTGAGCGGTGCTTCTCCTGTGGCCATGCGCATACCGCGCTTGAACAACGGCTCGCCTGTGGTGTCGAGATAAAGCGTAAAATCGCGATCCGTCAGATGGCCCTGGATCGGAATATCGGGCTCGCGGGTGTTCACGCTCGGGCGTCGGCCGGAGAGCCGGCGAATTTTGTCGCACACCGCGTCTTTGATTTTGAGAGTAACGAAATTGACACTGGTGAGCGGACTCTTGGTCGCCGAGACATCGACCCGGATGGTGCGTGCCGGTTCAAACCAATCTGTCCACGGCAGCGCGAAAGCGGTGCGATAGATATCGTCTTCGTTGCGGTAATCGTCGGTTGCCACCTGCCACAGAACGCGGCTGGCGATGCGGCTTTCGAGATTGGCCCGATAGCAGAGCAAAAAATCACCGCTGAATGCGACGCCACCGCCGACGGCACGAATTTTTTCCGCTTGGAGCTGGCGCAGTTCCGCGGCCAAGACCGGCTCCAGGCCGCGCGGACAGGTGGCGAAAAATCTTTCCATGGGGAACGCGCCGGGTGAAATTTCTGCTCAATCACAAAAAAAGGGCAACCCGATGGGTTGCCCTTTTTGCCGTTAATTCGCTAACGAAAAAACTACCAGCGGTTACGTCCGCCGCCACCGCCGCTACGATTACCACGGCCTCCACCACCGCCGCCGCCGAAGTTATCGCGCTTCGCCATCGGCTTGGCTTCGTTGACGGTCAAGGTGCGCCCGTCCAGCTGCGTGCCGTTCAGGCTGTCGATGGCCTTTTGCGCCTCGCTTCCCGAGCTCATCTCCACGAAGCCGAAACCTCGCGATTGACCAGTGAATTTGTCGGAGATCACATTGGCCGATTCCACGGTCCCATGCTCCGAAAAGATTTCATGCAGCCGGTCACCCGTTACGGAATATGGCAGACCGCCGACGTATAATTTACTACCCATGTTCTCCTCCTATAAGAGAATGTTAATGTCTTTGACCCTGAGAAATGAACTGCTAATGGGCGCCGAACATGGGGCTCAACTGCTCAACCGCGCTCTGATCGGATTTTCCTTTAGTATCTGTTCGCAAGGATAGAGACTGACAGGGGCCTTCAACCTTTTTAATGTCCTCTATCAGAAGGCCGTATACTGAAGAAGATGTCACAATAATACCATCGTAGAGCGCGAAGTCACCCCGGACGGCACTTGACGCCGAGCCCAAATCGGCCAACTCTTGCTCGAACATAACGCCCGTAATACGCTGACGACGTTTCCATCGCCTAAAGGACAATGCACTGGCGAGCGGGAATTTTCTGCTATGGAGGTTTCATGCGGAACGTTAGCAAGCTGACGGTACTTTTCCTGATTCTCCTCCTCGACAATTGCGCGCCTTTGGTGGCATTCAGCCAGGACAGAGTTCGCATCGGCGTGCCGCTATTTCCCACCGTTTCCTATCCGGTCTTCATCGCGCAAGAGAAGGGTATTTTCGAAAAGAACGGTATCAAAGCCGAAATCATCCGGATCAACAGCGAGCCGACAACCTATCAGGCGCTCATTTCCGGCGACATCGATGCCACCTCCGGCGCGCCGACCGGTCTCGTACAATCGAATATTCAGGGCGTGCCCGTCGTGTCGCTGGGCAGTTGGGACAATCTCGTCTCGTACACCATGGCAACACGCGAAAAGATCGACGATCTCGCGCAACTGAGGGGAAAAAAAGTCGGCATCAACCGGCTCGGCGGGAAGTCGTCGCTGATCCTCCAAGTCATGCTCGAAGACGCCGGGCTCAATACTTCTAAGGACGTCACCTTACTGCAGCTCGGCGGTTCGCAGGAAAGATTGGCCGCTCTCATCCGCGGCGGCATCGACGCCGCGCCGGTCGATTTTGTCTTCGAGCCCAAGATGAAACAGATGGGTTTCCATTTAGTCGCGGGTCGAAAGACTCCGTTCATGAACGGCCCGATCACAGTGACGGTCGCGGCGTTAAAGGCGAATCGCGCAAAATGGGTGAGGTTCTTCAAGGCATATTTGGAAGCAACCCAATATATGACGACCAACCGGGAAGGCTCGATGGAGGTTCTCAAGAAAATCATTCAGACCGACGAGAAAGACACCCTGGATAACGGTTACGAGCAGATGCGTGCCCGCGCGACCGTCGATCTGGTGCCGCCGGAGGCTGCCGTCGAAAACCTCGTAAGGATGATGACTTACGTCGACAAACGCGCTGCTACGGTCGATCGCAGCAAGCTCGCGGACTATTCGATCTTGAAAGAGCTAGCGCAAGGCAAAGCGGGAGCGACAAGAAAATGAATTGGAGTGCTGGAGTATTGGAGTAATGGGTCCGAGACCCAACACTCCACCACTCCATCACTCCAGTACTCCAACGCCCATGTCCATAATCACATACCGTTACCAATCACGCAGAAAAAATCATCAAAGACGCTAAGCGTTCCATGAGCTCCATCCATTTCATCGACACTACCCTGCGCGATGGGCAGCAGAGCCTTTGGGCCCTCGGCATGAAAACGGCCGCGATGTTGCCGATCGCGGCACAGATGGACCGCATCGGTTTCGAGTCGATGGAATT
>VBKY01000274.1 GCA_005879255.1 Deltaproteobacteria bacterium | reverse complement strand
CCAGGGCTTAGCTCAACTTGTTCCGAAGTTCTCACTCGTCAAATCGATTGATTCCAACTCGCTTAACTAAATTTTTGGTTGGCGGCCTTTTCCTGGTCGTTGCCATCATTGTCCTTTATCCCGTCTTGATGCTGCTGTACGGCAGCATGAGAAGCTCGGCGCCAGGAGACGCGGGCTTCTTCACACTGCAAAACTATTTCGACGCTTACGGCGACCGGGAGACATACCGTCTTTTTCTGAACACTTTTTTTATCGTCGGCGCCGTAACGCTGCTCTCCGCGGTGGTGGCGATTTTCTTTGCCTGGGTCGTGACGCGCACCGACACTCCTTACCGCGGCGCGATTACCCTCTTCATGATCGTGCCTTTTTTCATCCCGTCGATCTTGGAAGTTTTTGCCTGGGCTTTGCTACTGAGCCCGAGGACGGGTTTGATCAATGTGTTTTTAAGCTGGCTGTTCGACTTGCAAGAGCCGCCCTTCAATATTTACTCGCTCGGCGGACTAATCTGGACTTGGACGATTACTTCGGCGCCGACGAAGTTTCTCCTGATCGTCGGCGCCTTTCGGGCGATGGATAGTTCTCTCGAAGAAGCCGCGCTCACCTCCGGCAGCAGCCACGCCGGCGCGTTTGCCCGTATCACTCTGCCGCTGCTCGCGCCGGCGATTTTGGCCGCCAGCTTACTCACGTTCGTGCGGGGCATGGAGTCCTTCGAGTTGCCGGTTATTTTAGGTTTGCCGGCAGGCATCTTTGTCTTTACCAACAAAATCTACGAGGTCCTCGAGTTTGGCTTTCCACCGAGGTATGGATTGGCCACCGCGCTTGCCGTCACACTTTTCCTGATGACGGCGATGATGATTTTTGTTCAGCGTAGAATCTTGCGCGAAAGATCCTTTGCCATCATAAGCGGCAAAGGCTACCGCCCGATGACCATCAGTCTGGGACGGTGGAGATATTTTATCTTGGCCATTTGCGCGGTTTATTTTCTAATAGCGACGGTTTTGCCCCTGTCGCAACTTGTCTTGGGATCGTTCTTTGAAGTTTTCGGAATCTATGACTGGCAGGCGCTAACGCTGCATCACTATCGGACAATTTTTGACGATCCGCTGGTTTGGCAAAGCATCAAGAACTCCTTTTTGCTCGCCAGCGCGGCGGCGCTGCTCACCATGTTGCTTTCGTTCGGCGTCGCCTACGTCGTCACCAAGACCAGCTTCGCACTCCGGAAGACACTCGATCTGATTTCCTGGGTCCCCTGGACGGTTCCCGGACTCGTTCTGAGCTTGGGGATGCTATGGGCGTATATTCGTCTCCCTTATCCTTTTGAGATTTACGGCACACTCTGGATACTTCTCATCGCATTCATCACCAACGGCATTCCGCTCGGCGTCAGACTGGCGAACGGAGGTCTCGCGCAGATCAGCGATGAGTTGGAAGAAAGTGCGTGGGTGCATGGCGCGACTTGGCTTTACGCCTTTCGCACGATCACGCTCAAGCTGATGGCGCCGGTGTTTTTCGCCGGCACGCTGATTCTTTTCGTCACTTTCATGCGCGCCCTCGGTCCGGTGATTCTCCTTTACGGCCACGGCACGGAATTGCTTTCGATAACAATATTTCACCTTTGGCAGAGAGGCGAACCGGGCACAGTGTGTGCGCTCTCGATGGTCTTGCTGGCGATCTTTTTGATCGCCCTCGGCGCGGCACGTCTCATGGGAGCCACGGGCGTCCATGATCAGCGTTGACGCTTACCAACGGGTGAGGTAGTTGAGGAACAAAGGCGTTTTATGATTTTGCTCGAGTCGAAGGATTTCGGACTCACACCCTGAAGGGACTCGCCATGAACGGAAAATGGTTCGCCGCGTTGCTATTCATCCTGCTTTGGGTCTGCGTGATTTTTTCGATTTTTTCAGCTTCGGCAATCAGCGCCGAGGTTGAAGCCAAGGCGCGCGCCGAAGGCCGGGTCGTGCTCTATAGCTGTCCTGGGCGGGAAAATGTCGAACCGGTGGTGAAGGAATTCGAGCGCCAGCACCCCGGCATCAAAGTGCAAGTGAGCTACGGCAAAGGCTCGCAGCTGCAAGAAAAAATCCGCAGCGAAGCGCGCGCCGGCCGGCCCACGACGGATGTTCATTCCTGTGGCTGGAACGGACTATACCAATTCGGCCTCGAAGGTTATTTAGAAAAATATCAGTCGCCGCAACAGAACTACTTCGATCCGGCGACGGTCGATAAGAGTGGTTTGACGCTTTCCCATTCGGCGCACATCTACGGCTTGGTCATCAATACGCGCTGGGTCGGCGCCGAAGAATCACCGCGCTCGTGGAGCGAACTCGCCGATCCCAAGTGGAAAGGTAAGCTGGCGATTCAAGATCCGCGTCCCGGCGGCGGTGGCTTTAGCTGGTTCGTTCAGATGCTGACGGATGCGAACCTAGGTGAAAATTATCTAAGAAAAATGGCCCAGCAAAAGATCTTTTTCGGCCGCACCAACGATCTCGTTCATAGCCTGCTCGCTCGCGGCGAATATTTCGTCCACATCGCCGGCACCGAGGAGCGTGCCACCACGGAAGCGCCGCGCTCGGCGCCGGTGAAATTTCTCAAGCCGCGTGACGGCGCGTTTTACACCCGCATCGGGCTCGGTTTGGTGAAGAATGCACCGCACCCCAATGCCGCCAAGCTCTATATCGATTTTACCTTGTCTGAAGCTGGCCAAAAGACCGTCGCCGATACCGGCTATCTACCGCTGCGCAAAGGCGTGCCGTCGGTTCTCGGGCCCGACGCATTGCAGGGAGCGAAACTCGCCGTGCTGCAAACTGAAGAAGGCATAAAACGAGAACCAGAGTTTGCCAAGAAGCTAAAAGAAATATTTTTCCCGTGAATGTTTAAATGGGCGAATGTGTTCAAAACGTTCCAGCCGTTCAATCGCTTCGCTCACTTAATACCGCGGCCCGTTCCAAACGTTCCATCACTTCGTTTCGTTCCAGTCGTTCAACACGTCGATAACGCTGAAACTTTGCATCGAAACGAAGCGAACAGCTTTCCCGACTTCTTAGTTCTGCGCGTTTTGGCATTTCAACCTTGAACCTTGAACATGAAACCTTGAACGACTAGTGGCCCGACGATCTACGCCTTACCAAGGTTGAAAAATCGCTCGCGGCGCCATCAGTCACTGGATTATCTCAGTCCAGTCGATTATGAACGTAAGGCAGGTGTCTACTAATTTTACTGTCCGTGAAACCCGGGCCACCGCAATGCGGCCCCTACCGCTGCGCGACTGAATTTAGTGGACCGAAATAGACGCAGGGCGCTTAAGGAGGACAACATGCAGCGATTTGTTATCGCTCTGTTAGGGGCGTTGGCTTTTTGGGCGGCGCCAGTATTAGCCGCCAGCCCCGAAGTTATTGAAGGGGCAAAGAAAGAGGGAGAGGTCGTCTGGTACGGCGGCGGCTCAGGCGAGATTGATGAAGTTCACGCCAAGAATTTTTCCAAAAAATACCCGTTTCTCCAGGTAAAAAAGACTCGCATCCAGAGCCAGCGGCTGCTCGTCCGTTTTGAGGCTGAAAGCAAAGCGGGAAAGCATATTGCCGATATCGTACGCACGACCGATTGGTACATCGATATCTTTAAGCAAAAGGGTCTCTTGATGAAGTATGAATGACCTGAAAGGAAAGCCTTCATCAACGAGCTTAAAGACCGTGACGGCTACTACACAGCTCTCTATAAGCAACTTCATGCCATCGCCTACAACAGCCGGATGGTGCGCAAGCAGGACCTTCCCCGTTCCTATGACGGCCTGCTGGAGCCTAAATGGAAAGGACAGTTGGGGCTTGAGGACGCCGCCTATGTGTGGTTCGTCAATTTGCTGAAGATCAAAGGGGAGAGCCAGGGAATCGAATTTATAAGAAGCTCGCTTGCGCTCGGGCACCACGCTACTGACCAACTTGGTGGTGGCCGGGGAGATTCCGTACGTGATCGACATCTACGCCTACACGGTCGACCGCGCGAAGAAAAGTGGCGCGCCGATAGACTTTCATGTCGTCGAACCCGCGATCGTGCACACGATTACCGGCGGTATCAGCAAGAACGCGCCCCACCCCAACGCCGCCAAGCTCTTCATGAATTATCTGCTCTCTGAGGAAGGGCCAAAGGACCTATCTCTCCGAGAGCCTTGAGCCTGCGCGGACCGGAATGGATCCGGCTTGGGTGCCCAAGGGGATTAAGCTTTACGTCAACAACCCCGAGATCGGCGAGAAGATAGGCTACTATCAAAAACTTTTTGCCGACATCTTCGGCTCGGCGGGCAGCTAGTGTAACGAATTGAGGAATAAGAAAGCTTTCCATCGAGAGGAATTGCAGATGGGCTATAACTTGGTGCTTCGTGGTGGTCGCGTAGTCGATGGTTCCGGTTTGCCGTCCTACTGGCCGATGTCGCAATCAAAGACGGAAAGATCGCTGAGATTGAGCGGGTTCAAGGAAACGGAGGCAGAACGATCGATGTCCACGGGCTGGTCGTTGCGCCGGGATTCATTGATCATCACACCTATATGGATGCCCAGATCCAATGGGATCCTTACGGCACTGCCGAGCCCCAGCATGGCATCACCTCTATTGTCATGGGCAACGACGGTCTAGCCCTTGCTCCTGTGAAGAGTGGAGACGAACACGAACTGGTAACCAGTTTTGTTCGATTCGAGGCGATGCCTCGTCATGCGTTAGAGAAAGGCATTCCGTGGGGCTGGCATTCCTACCGTGATTACCTTGATAGTTTGGAAGGCCGTTTGGGCATAAACGTAGGCGGCTTGGTGGGCCACGTACCACTACGTCATTTTGTCATGGGCCAGGAAGCAGCTGACCGTCCCGCGAAACCGGCGGAAATCCAAGGCATGAAACAGTTGGTGGCCCAAGCGATGGAAGACGGTGCGCTCGGGTTCTCAACCAACCGTAACGAGAGACAGATGCGCGAGGGCGAGAGACCCATACCCAGTGGGCTCGCGGACGACGAGGAATTCTTTACCTTGTGCGATGCTCTGGGAGAGTTGAACGCCGGCGTGATCCAATCCCATCTGGGACAGTATACGATCAAGCATTTTGACACATACGATCGGCTGGTTCGTCGTACCGGTCGCCCAAGCGTAGGACAACCGGTTGTGCACCGCGCGGAGGCGCCGGAGCGCTGGAAGCAGCAGCTTGACGCTGTCGCGCCGACGTTTCGCGATGGGTATCTTCCGTACCTGCGCACCAATACTATTCCCACTTTCCGCCATTTCACGTTGAAGAACGCCCAAGTCTTTGACGAGTTCAAGACGTGGAAGAACCTGATGTTTACGGATGAAGAGCCGCGAAAGCGGGCATTTGCCGATCGGCAAATCCGTCATCGGCTGCGCGAGGAATTAAAAGATCCGCGGCAAACCGACTTTCGGTGGGATCTTGTCACGGTAGAGAAGGTCGCAAACCCGCAGAATCACAAATACGCGGGAAAGAGCGTCGACGAGGTCGCCAAGATGCGGAGCCAAGATCCCCTGGATGCTTTTCTCGACCTGGCTCTGGAGGAAGATCTGGAAACCACGTTCGTGAACTACACCACCGGCGGGGACGCAAAGGCGATGGCCGAGATTCTGCGGAGTCCTTACATCCTGGTGGGAAATTCCAACGCTGGCGCCAAGGTTCAGCTTGGCGCCGAGAACGGGTATTGCACGACTTTCTTGGGCTTGTGGGTGCGGGAAAAGGGAGTAATGAGCTTGGAGCAGGCCATTCACAAACTCACCTTCATGGTCGCCTCCGTTTACGGACTCGAAGGCAGAGGGTTGCTGCGCCCGGGATATGCAGCCGATCTCGCGATCTTTGATGCCGCTACGGTGAACGCCGGAGAGGTGGAGTGGCTCCACGACTTCCCGGCCAACACAAAGCGCTTGATTCAACGTTCGGTTGGGATGCACTACGTCGTCGTCAACGGTCGAGTCATCTATGAGGACGGCAGGTTGACGGGTGAGCTCCCGGGCCAGGTCCTTCGTGGCGCCGCCTACAGGGCATCTGAAGCTGCTTCAGCTTAACGATTGGCGAAAAAATATCAGGTCCGGGACGCCAAAGGAGTCGAGCCGTTTGTTGTTCTAACTCACCTTTTGTCTGGAAGTTCAAATCGTTTAAGAATCAAAACGGATTAATGACGAACTGTGACTTCATGGCTAAAGCAATATGCAGCCGATCGCTATGTACGAACGCGCCGTGGAGCCGACGATCCGCGCGTTACCAGGCGGATTGAAAAATCGCTCGCGGCGCGCTGATTTCACCCAGCCAAGAGTCGCTCTGATGGTGCAGCGCGCTTTCATCTACAACCCTTGCAGAAGAAACAAAAGACGGTGGGGTCCTATGAATCATCCAATCCTGTGCGCGCTCCTAGCGCTGATTGTTCTTGCGAGCATGGCACTCCACTGTGCTGACCGGGCATTGGCCCAGCCAATTAACTCAGCAACGCTTATCGAAGGAGCAAAGAAGGAAGGAGAGCTGGTAATCTATGGAACGACCGACCTGAGACAGGCAACCATTCTCAACGAGAAATTTCGCCAGAAGTATCCTTTTATCGACGTCAAATTGAATCGTTTGACTAGCGATAACATGTACCCAAGGGTGATTGCGGAGACGCGTTCGGGTAAATTCTTGAGCGACGTGCTGCAGAACAACACTCTTGGGATGTATTTCTTGAAACGAGGAAAGTTTCTGGCTCACTACGTGTCATCCGAAGATCGCTTCTACCCCAACGATTTCAAAGACCACGGCTACTGGATCACCAGCAGCACCAACGTTCACGTCATCGGCTACAACACGAGAGCTATTGCCCGGGACAAGCTACCGAAGAAGTGGGAGGACCTTCTGAACCCCGCCTGGAAGGGGAGAATGCTGGTCAGCCCCAGGGAACAATGGTTCGCTTGGGTCCTGCAGATCATGGGTAAAGAGAACGGGCTCAATTATATGCGCGCGCTTGCGAAGCAAAACATCGCGATACGCCGCGAAACCACCGCCATGAGAGCCCAACTCGTCACCGCCGGCGAGTCCGACCTCGACGTCGATTCGACTTATAGCGTCCTGACCCCATTGATAAGAAATGGCGCCCCGGTCAGCTGGACAACCTTGGGTCCAACTCTCGTGGTTCCAGTAGGGCACGGGGTGTCGGCTCGCGCCCCTCATCCCAATGCGGCGAAACTATTCATCGACTTTGTTCTTTCGAGAGAAGGACAACGGGTAGTTCTGGCGTCCGATCGAAACTCCGCCCGCGCCGATCTCGCTCAGGAGCAGGGTGCCATAAAAGATGTCAAGTTAATCCCTCTCGATCCCTCTCAGGGTGATAACATGGAGTTCTACGCGCGCCAGGCTCAAGAGATCTTCGGTAAGTAAGCTTGCGAGGACCCAAAGGGGTCGACCTTGTCTCTGGGAGTTCAAAACGTTCAAGACGTTCAATCGCTGCGCTTCGTTCAAATCGTTTAAGAATCAAAAAGGATTGATGACGAACTGTGACTTCATATGGCTATAGCAATTAGGATGTTTCTTCAGGGGTCCGCGGTTTGTGAGCGAAGCCGCTTGTCGAGGAAAGAGGCCGAAGAACTCGCGCCTGTTACAAACGGATTTGACTCAACGTTGAGCGTTGGGAAAACCATATGCCTGGAACAGTTTGGCCATCCACGATTCCATGTTTACGTGCTGCTCCCAGTTCACCCATGAGAGCTTTTTCCCGCGCAGTTCCTGCTCGACGCCACCGCCGTGGAAAAGGTGGGACGATCCCATTGGTTCCTGATCGTCGGCAATCTTTTGCGACTCGGAACTGGCCATCCACTCCAACCAGAGAATTGCCGCGTGTCGGTTCTGGGACGTGCCAAGAATCGCCTGTTCCGAAGTGAGGTAAACCGGGACCGGTTCCAGGATTAGATGTTGCAGGACCCCGGTGCGATCTTTAAGCTGTGCTCGCTTTACACTGTGAAGCAGGGTGCCCATCATCATGGGTACTTCACCGGTCACGATCGAAGGTAACGTTCGACTCACTCCACGAACCCAGATCGGATCTTGCGTCGCCAGTTTGCGCGCGAAATCCAGAGTTTTTTCCAATCCCCATGCTGGGACAAGGCAGGCGATTGGCCGTGGTCCGATATCCACCGCAAACTTCCTTCCCTTGAATTCACGCTTGAGGAAGTCTTCCCACGATTTGGGAAGTTGTTCCGCGCTTAATGAATCCTTATTAAAGGCCGAGGCAATGATCCGGGTATAAGGCGCGATAATATTGCGGTTCTTCGGATCTATTATCGCCGGGGGGATTTGTACGACGCCGCGCTCGGCCATGTGAAGAAGATCGATCTTCCATAGATAAGGAAGGTACTCGCTATACAAGTCTCTGCTCGCGTAAATGATATCCCACTCTCGAGCCTGTCCGCTTTTAATCTCCAATACGTTGCGCTGGACCATGTCGGTTCCAGTAATTTCCTGAGCATGCAAGCTGATAAAAGGGTACCTCTGATTGAAGGCCTTACCGGCAACTTTTAGCGTGGCCGGATCCATGTTGACCAGGATGCGCAACTTTCCCTCTTTCTTGGCTTTCTCTTCCAACTCGTTGTGGTTGCTAAAGGACACGTAACCTTTCGCCTGCGCCGCCGGTTTGGCTTTCGTCGGTAATGGCGCTTCGGCCGCGCCTGTCGACAAAACCTCACACTCCAACATAACACTGAGAAAAATAGCCAGGAAAGATTTCATCACCTACCTCGGACTAAATGAACGAATGTGTTCAAATCGTTCCAGCCGTTCAATCGCTTCGCTTCGTTCAAATCGTTTAACGTTACTGAGCGTTCCAATAGTTCCAGTCGTTCCATCGCTTCGCTCCGTTCCGTTCCAGTTGTCCAACCGGATCGGTAACGCCCCAGACTTTGCGTCTAAACGAAACACGAAGACCTTTTTCGATTTCCTAGTGCTCCGCGTCGCGGATTCCAACCTTGAACCTTGAACAAATTTTACAGCGCTAGTGCGACGGCTTGGTGATTTCAGGATAATGCAACCGGACGACGCGAGCGATTCCCTTGAGTCTATCTTCGAGTCTCAACTGCAGATGTTCTTGCGGCAGCAAGCAGTCGTGGCAGGCTTCCGGCCCGGCCGAAACGATCAAGAAGACTACGCCGTTTTCAAAGCCCTCCACCTGCAGATCGAAACCGTCGGCCTGAAGTGAATTGCGAATCGGCTCGAGTGCCCGTTCAATGTGGTCTATCACTGCGTCTCTCAGATAAAGAATTCAACGAAGGGTTCTCGCGCTCGGCAAAGCGTCATCCGAAACATCGTTCTCACTTACTGGCGCGCGGGTAAAGCATCCGGGAGCACCAATTCTTTTGAGCAAATCGCCAATCTCCCGTTGGCCGGCTATGGCTTTGATCTCCCGCTCGAGGATTTCTCCTTTTACCGGCCGGGATTCCTCTCCCGTAAGCTTTTCATATTCCTTGAGGAATTGGGGATCTTCAAATGTCTTGCCGACCGCTTCGCGCAAAATCTGCACCGTTTCCTTCGGTGTCTTTGGCGGCAAGACGATAGGGTGGGAAGCGCTTTGCGTGGCTCGGTATAAGTCCAAGACCTTTCGCTCTCTGTCAGATTTGGCAAAGGCGCTAAATTCGGGGAGCTGGCCGAAGCGAGGGTGAGGATGCTTTTGTCCCTTGGGAACTTCGTAAATCGCATGGAAGTGCATAAGACCTTTTTCCACCCAGTCAGGTCGCGAAGCGATGATCTGATCCACAGCAGAACCGCGGCCGTCAACCTCACCGTTCAAAATGGCGACATCCGATTCAGGGCCGCTGTATCCCGTAACCCACCTTGGCTCCTTGAGACCGAAAACAAACGCGAAGAGTCGCGCGACATAGTAAGTGCCGTGTCCCACCGACTGGGCGCCGATGCGCAGGCCCGAGGCCGAGCGCAACTTTTCTAGATTATCCAGGCCGACTTCTTTGCGCGTAAAGAAAACCGTGCTGCGACCGGTCTGGTGCGCTCCTAGAAAAATGGCTTCGTCAAGATCATAGAGAACTCCCAGTTGCCCAAGAACAGCTGCCGGCACCGCGCCGGCCGACCAAAAAGCGATGGTCAGTCCGTCCGGACGAGCTGTCTTGTGCACATAGTTCGCGGCTTTTTGGCCGCCCGCCCCTTCCATATATTCAATCACAATGTGGGGCTTTCCCGGGATATATTTCTGCAGGAAGGGGACAATGGCTTTAACCCGATTAGCTCCCAACCCGCCTGGCGCCTGGCCGACGATAGCTTTGATGGTCTTGCCTTCGTAATAGGGAGCCTGCGGCAATGCTTGGTTCGGGATGAGCGCGCCGACCAAAGACGCGCACCATAGTGAAGTCATCACGAGCCGTAATGCCGGGTGTTTTCTCTTCATGCGTGGTTACTCCAGGTTGAACGAGCTCATTGGCGAGAGCCGGCGCGGTACTGATCGATGTTCTCGCTCGATGGAGTGAACGGACCAGCGGGCATAATCTGGAACTTCGCCCGATCCGCCCCTACACAGAGCAGATCGTATCGGTCGGCACGTTCCACCACCGGCTCGACGATATTGTCCAATTCCTTATCCGAAAGATCGCGGAGCCAATGCCATTGTCGCGGCAGCCAACGCAGATCGCCTTCGGTGCTGTGCATCGGCACGTAGGCCAGCGTGTGAAGCAACGACTTGCGCGCATGGAAATGGATGAACTCCTTTGCTCCTGACTTGCTGATCCCGCCTTCGCCAATGATCCGCGCGGGATCGGGCGGCACCATCAGGATGATTCTGCGTCCGATCTCGGGGTCGGCGGCATGCCGCAAGTCCTTCTGGCCGAAGGTACAGTTGAAAGCTATGTTCTTGAGCAGCGCCTCGGGGGTCGTATTGCCTTGGTCCGGCACATCGATTTCCCCTCGGGTTCCCATGAGCGTTAGCACGCTCTCCTCTTTTCGATACCCTTTCTCGACGTGAAAAGGCTCCCACGGGCTTGCTTCTTCGTTCTCCGCCACGCATACGGTGAATTTGCGCACCGAGCCCAAAGTGTCCATGTCCATTAGCCCCGGATACCAGTGGCCAATATTCTTTAGGCACAGCGTATACGAGCGCCCGATGATCAGGTTGACTTGATTATCACGACCGGGTCCCATGGCCGCCCGCGCATTGATGCCGATCTCCTTGGCGATGGGCCCATTCACTAGCAGGAGTGAGGCGTGCGACCCGGTCGACATGAGAAAGAAACGCGCCATCTCCGGATCGAGCTTGGCGAGCGCCTTTAGCGCCGCCAAGATGACCGGCAGCTGTTCCGGTTTGGCTCCGGCCATAGCGGCGTTGATAGCTATCTTCTCGACGGTGGCGAGTCCCCACCCCGGCGCCACGTCGCACAGCACACAATCAGGCGGCAAGCAGGTCCCCGTCAGAAGCCGCTCGACCGCCTCGGCGGTCGGAGGAAGCAGCGGGAAACCATCGCCCCAATCCCGGCCGAGAAACGCCTCGTTCATGCGCTCGAGCGCATCCAGCTGATCGGACCCCTTGAATCGCTCCCGATCCGCTCCGTCGACACGCCGATCGGTTATCGGTCTGAGCGAGGTTAGCTCGCGCACGACGTCGTCGAACACTCCGTCGGTCTGCTCCAGCACGCGCGCGGCGTCGAGATTACGGTAGATCCAGGGCACCACCACGTACTGCAGGTCCGGCATGCCGAACACACGAGCGCTTTCGACGGCGTCGCCCTCCAATCGTCCGGATACGATAGTAACGGCCGGCCGCCCTAACTGTTCAAGTTGTACTGCCCCGTGGATACTCCACGAGCTGCACGCGCCTCAATCCGCAGTCGCGATCACTACACCATCGCATGTCTCCGCAACCTCGCGCAGCAAGCCCTCCGCAAAAGGATGCTCGCCGCGGTAAAACTTCGTGCGCGTTTTCGGAAATCGCGCCTGCAGGTGCTCTTCGACGCGGCGCAACGCCACATCACCATTGGTCGTACCGGACCACAGCAATCCCAGGGTTTTCTCCTCCAGGCCGGCTAGTCGCGGGCTTACCGGTTGACGTTTAAGGTCGCCGCGTACCTCAGCTACCGGATTCAACACTTCGAGTTCGGCCATTTCCCCTCCTGATTCGCCGCTTGATTGGGGATCAAGCGGCAGTTCAATGTTCAAGGTTCAAAGTTCAAGAATTGTTCAAGACGTTCGCCGGCAAGCGGCGGTTCAAAAGTTCAAGACGTATATGAGTCGACTGGTTTCAGACGTTCCAATCGTTCCAGAGGTTCCATCGCTTCGTTCCAGTCGTTCAACCGTTTGACAGCCGTGTTCGTGTTCCGTGATCGTGTCTGAGTTCAATGGATCGGTAACGGTCCTAAACTTTGCATCTAAACGAAACGCGAACAGCTTTCTCGACGTTCTAAGTTTTCCGTTGTTGAATTTAACCTTGAACATTGAACTTGGAACCTTGGAAGATCTTTACAGTCCGGAGGTCAAAAGGGGTCTTGTTGACAATTAGAAGCCGGGGCTGCCGATAACCTTAAACCTGCGTGCTCAACATGTCTCAGCCGCTCACTAATGTTGAACGACCGGAACGTCTTGAACGTTTGGAACGACTGGAACCATTTAAACGCCTATGTCGATGACAGTTGCCGCTACCTGACGTCGGCCTTGGGAAAGCCGTATGCTTCCACGATCATCTTTATCCATTCGGGTGACTTGTGGTAGGTGCGAAAATCGTTCAGCGAAACTTTTTTTCCCTTGAGCAATTTGGCGATCTCGCCGTCAGCAAAGACATTTGACTTCAAGGGGTTGAATTCATCGATCATTTTTTGCGCCTCAGGACTGGCCGAGTGCTCGATAAACAGTAGCGCGCGAGAGGGGTTTGGGGCGGATTGCAGAACTCCCTCAACGTCCTGGACTTTTGCCGGTACGGGTTCAATGATCTTGCAGCCGAGGGATTTGGTGACGTCCTTTGCGGCGGCGCGCATGCAGGAATGGTATTGCGTCATTTGATGGAGATCATATTCGCCGGCAATGATCCCGCTCATGGCGCGTGTCTGGCCTCGAACCCAGATGGGTTCCTGTTCCTTGATCTTACGGGCATAGTTTTTGACCCACTCTTCACCCATGGCGGGCACGAGAGCGGCGACGCAGTAGGGCCGGATATCGACAAGCATCTTTCGTCCCTTGAACTCCGGCTTCAAGAAGTCTTCCCACTTATTCGGGACCTTGTCGGCGGCAAGCTGTTTCTTGTTGTATGCGATGGAGCAGATGCCGGAGCCGATGCTCACCACGCTGCGGTATTCGGGATCGACCATTTTGGGGTTAATCTTCAAGACTCCGTGCTCAGCCATACCTAAGACATCCAATTTCTTCGCATACGGCGCGTAGTCGGTATAAAAATCTTCCGGGAGATGTAACGTATCCCATTCCTTGACCGTTCCCGCCTTGAGCTCCAAGAGAAAGCGTTGGGCCGTGTCTGTGCCCGTCATCTCCTGGATTTCAATATCCGCGAAGGGGTATTTTTTTTTGAAAGAATTCATGAGGGGCTTGAACGTATTCGGGTCCAATGAGCTTTGGACGCGGAGTTTGCCCTCTTTCTTGGCGTTGGCAAGGATTTCGTCATGGCTCGCGATGAAGGCATAACCCTTGGCATCAGCCGCTTGCTTCGCCTTCTGGAGAGTGGCAGCGGTTACCGAGGCAGCGAATCCCGGCGCAGCGAATAGCGACGAGCCCAGAAAGAACAACACGGTGACAGTTGTGGAGAGGGTAGGTAACATATTTTCCAAGCTCCTCTGCGACACGATCTGCGAGTCGGAAATTGGCAAACGGAAAATTGGCGGACGTTGTTATCTAAGTGGAATATCTTCCTCGCAGAATATGAGAATAGTGAATCACTGTCAAAGTAATTCCAGCTACTGTTGCGTCAACGTGGTTATGTGGGGTGCGAGGGAAGGAATAAGGAAGAAAAATCAAGGAGCAGGAAAGGGGGACAAGCAGGAAAGGGGGACAGGCTACTTTTCCTTCCGTTGTGAGGTCGACCGGTCGTATGTTAGAAGCGCTTCGTGCCGAGAATTCCTAGAGGACAACAGAGCATACAGAGGCTACTGACGAGCCATGTTCGTCGTTATCATCAGTACTACGGTGGCGGCGGCCATATTTGGCAAGGTCGCTTTAAGAGTTTTCCGGTGCAGCGTGATGAACATTTAATAACCGTGGTGCGTTACGTTTTTCAAAATCCGGTCGGTACCGGCTTGACGAGCACAGCGGGAGAATGGTTGTGGTCGAGTTTGCGAAGGCGACAGCTGGCGGATCCGCGTCCGGTGGATGACGAAACGAACGCCAGTGGTTGGAGCAGGTGGCCGAACCCATAAGGGAAGATCAATTGGTCATCGTTCGTGAATGTTTGAATCACAACGACCATTCGGAAAACCCGTAAGACAATCTCGGTATCGTAGATGCTGAATCCGTCATTATCCTTCTTTTGCGGCCTCACAACTATTTCCAAGTTTAACAGCGCGCTTTTGGCGCTCCGGTTAGAAATTGCGCCGCTTGCGCTCATCGTAGATGAGGTAAATCAGTCCACTTAACAAAGTCACGAGCGACCAGGTAATTCCTAAACCGGGTGAGCCAAAAGCAGAATAGCAAACGCTGCGAACGTGCGTCACCGAGTGATAAAGCCTTTTGAATGGCATCCAGTTAAACGTCATAAAGGTGACGCTCCCGCATAAAGTATTCGCGCAGTAAAACGCATGCGTCGTACCAAAAAGAGCAGGGCGGCGTTTTGCCGTCAGCCAATCAAGCTTACAGCGCGACTGGTCACTGCCCCCGTAAATATTTACTTGGAAGGTTTATTGCTTTTTGCGCTCGACTCAAGTTTTTTGCCACCCTTCTCAAGTCCCTTCGTCAATTGGCCGTCTTCGTCTTTCTTCTTTTGCAGCCCGGATGGAAGCTGGCCTTTTTTCTCTGTGTATTTCTGCAGACCGGAAGGTAGCTCGCCAGCTTGACGACCCGAGTTTTCCTTGGTCGTAGTTTTTTCGCTGTTCTTAACTTTGGTCTTGCCTTCTTGCTTGGCCAAAGCAGAAGACGCCGTCAGTCCCAATGCGCCGATGACAATGAGTGCGGGCACGATCCTTTGTAGCTTCGAAATCTTCATACTTTCTCCTTTGTTTTTTGCCACCGTGGCTTTTCTGCGCGAACCTAAAGCAGCAACCATGCCATAAGTTAATTCCAACATTACGGGGATTTGGTGCGACGGAGATTCGGCAAGAAGCGCTAAAAATTACCGAGCCTACGAAATTTGTTCTGTGATGTTTGGAGAACACCGCAGAAGCGGCTGATAAGATCGAGCAGGGTTGGCAGGTTTTGGCTATTTTTATCTACTACTGTCGAAGTCAACCAAATAGGGCTACCGTAGGCGGTCATTACTCAAGAAAATAGGGGGTCAACACGTTCTAAACGCTCGGTCGGCACAGGCTATAGGGGCTTGATTTGCACCTTGCGGAATTTCACCACAGCCGCGCCATGCTGAAGCGCGGTCGCTCCGCTCAAGAAAAAATTTGCCGACCTTGCGTTCTTCACGCGAGCGCGCCAATCCAAACGTTAAGGTCCGATATTGTGCCGGGATTCTGGTAGCAGGCGCGTCATCAGACAGTCGACGACCTTAGCGCCTTTGCCGTTTTCGCAAATCATCAGTGGATTGATATCGATCTCGGCGATGTCGGCTTTAAGATCAAGACAAAGCTGGGAGAACCGTAGAACAATATCAATCACCGCAGCGATATCCGCCGGTGGCTGTCCTCTGAATCCCTCGAGGATTTTTGCGCCCTTGAGCTCATGCATCATCTCCTCGACATCGAACCTGGTTAAAGGCGCTACCCGAGTGGCGATATCTTTCAAGACCTCTACCAAAATGCCGCCTAGACCCAAGATGATCATCGGTCCCCATTGCGAGTCCTGAGTCATGCCGATGATGACTTCTCTCGCGCCACGAACCATTTCCTGAACCAGAACGCCATTGATCTGTGCAGCGGAGTTGTGTGCTCGAGCGTTTTCCATAATTCGACCATAGTCGGCACGGACTTCCGCGTCGTTGCTTATGCCTATCTCGACCGCGCGCGCCTCGGTCTTATGAGCGATTTCAGGCGACTCGATCTTCAGCACCACCGGATAACCTATCCGGCGCGCTATCTCGACGGCCTCTTCGGCGCTTGTCGCGAGAGTTTCCCGGGCAATCGGAATTCCGTACTCTGCAAGAATCTGTTTACTCTGCCGCTCTGTCAATGTCCGCCCGAAAGATTGGAGCAAGCCTTTTACTTTGCCGAGGTTTACGTCTACTCGTACTCCCGCGTCGCAGGACGCTCTGTCTCTATCAATGAAGCGGTAATAGCTCAGCAAAGATTTTAACGCCTTGAATCCTTTTCGGTATTCCAACAGAAACGGAATTTCATGCTCACGCAACAGTTGGCGCCAGTATTCAGGTAAACTGACCGACGCTCGCGAAAACACGATCAAGAGCTTTTCCGTTTTTTTCCCTGCCTGAACCAGATCGACAAAACGGTTCACAACGTCTCTGTCTTCTCTCATCCTAGGCAATGGCAGTCTGAGCCCGACAATGTCGAGGTTGTCGGCGTCAAGCAAAGCGGCGATGCATGCGTTAAAGATTTTTTCCTTGCGCGTATACTGCTCCGGCGCATTCAGCGGATTGCGGATAGAAAGAAATGGGGACTGTACCTTTTTGAGCCTGTCAACGGTCTTTGCGGGTAGCTCCGGCAAATCAATTCCGATGTCTGTCGCAATGTCCGCGATGAGCCCACATTCGGCGCCCGATGGGGCAATGAATCCCAACCGACCTCCCCTTGGTCTCTTGCGTTTGGCGAAAAGCTCGACGGTTTCAATGAAATCATCGAGGTCATGAACGCGCACCACTCCGTGCTGCTTGAACACCGCATCGTAAACAGTGTCTGAGCCGACGAGAGTTCCTGTATGGGCCTGAGCTGCTTTGACGCCTTTTTCCGATTTGCCGATCTTCAAGACAATCAGCGGTTTTTCGAGCTCAGCGGCCGACCGTGCGACAGCGAGAAACTTCTCAGGATCTTTGATCCCCTCTGTAAGAATACCGACGACTTGAGTTCGACTATCCCTGACCAGATACTCGGCGTAGTGCGCGACGTGAATCACGGCCTCATTACCGCATGAAATCGCATGGCTGACGCCCCATCCTCTGTCCCAGGCCGCAAGCAAGGTTAAGTTCAAGAGCCCGCCACTCTGGAACACGAGGCCGATCTTTCCCGGCTGCACATGTCGGACATCCGTACCGAGGAGCAAGGCAACGCGCTCGTGTATGTTGGCAATGCCGTAACAGTTAGGGCCGCAAATCCTGATCTTTGCCGTTTCGGCAATTTGTGTGAGCCGGTCTTGCAGAACCTTTCCTTCCGGCGAGGCCTCGGCAAAGCCGGCGGATATGATGACGCCCGCGGGGATACTCTTTTCTGCACATCCTTCCAAGGCGACGATGACTTGATCGCGCGGGACCGCAATGATGAAGGCGTCAACGACCTCCGGAATGTCGGTGACCCTCGGATAACACCTGAGGCCGAAGGCTTCATCGCGCTTGGGATGAACCGGGAATATTTCTCCCCGATAGCCGAATTCGCGCATGTTGCTAATAATTGCCCGTGATCTGGACGAGGACTCCGAGGCCCCTATCAGAGCGACAGAGCGTGGGTTGAACAGAGTTTGCAGGTCCGCTTTCCACTCATCATTCATGTCGCTGTCATGGTCTCCGCTCTTTTGATCTGCGAGCTGCTTTACGCCGGCGGCCTTCGAACGGAGCCGTATCAGAGAGGCTCAAAATAAGGAATCGTCAGGTTGATTTCGGCGACATCGCGATAGACCACCCGAACCGGCATGTCGATATGGACCGACTCCGCCGGGCAATTGATAATATTGCTCGAGATGATCGGTCCTTCGCTGAGCTGAATGAGCGCATACACATAGGGCGTTTCATCTTTGAAAGCCGGCCGCATGGCTACCCGCGTGACGTTGAAAGAAATGATTTTTCCCTGCCCGCTGGCATCGGTCCACGACAGGCTACCGAAAAATGGCTTGTTCCGATGGTTCCGGCAATAGGTAGCCGGCCAATACCAGGCGCCGCATTCGTTGCATTTCATCAATAGAAAACGGTGATTCTTGAGTCCTTCCCAAAAGGGCTTCATCACTTTTTCAACAACAGGAATCGGTTTAGTCCAAGCCATCAGGGCCTCCCCAACACAAGACTCGTATGGATCGAACACATGCCCGGCGCGAAGACTTCGCCGCCGTGTCCCGTCACTAAAGAAATGCGCGCGTTCGGCACCTGTCTTTCTTGCGCTTCGCCGCGCAATTGAAAAATTGCTTCGGACAGTCCGGTCATATCGGCCAAATGATAGGCCGAGAGAAGACCGCCGCTGGTATTCGCCGGTGTGGCGCCTCCGGGGCCGATGTGACCCGCCTCGATGTAGGCGCCGCCTTCGCCTTTTGCGCACCAGCCGTAATCTTCCAACTGAAGTATTAGCTCCGCCGTAAAGCAATCATAGAACTGCGCTACATCGATATCTTGAATGGCGATTCCGGCCTGACCGAATGCCGCTTCTTTAGCCTTGGCCACCGGAAGCCGCGTGTAGTGTGCGGCGCCCTCCCACCATTGCCCTCCCTGCGCGTCGCCGTAGCCGATGCCGAGAACAGCAACAGGCGGCTTCGGACAGTCGCGCGCGCGCTCCATCGAAGTCAGGACGAATGCGACGGCGCCATCCGTGGTGACCGCCATGTCCATCAGGTGATAGGGAGCGATGTACATCGGCGACGCGAGGTAGTCTTCCATCGTCGCCGGACGGCCGTACATAAGTGCCAGGGGATTCTTGCAGGCCCAGGCGCGCACCTGAATGGCCCCGGCGCCAAACTGCTCTTCGGTTGTGCCGTATTCATGCCGATGCCGCGTCGCGAACATACTGTGATCGTGCGCCGCGGCGGTTCGGCCAAAGGTCGGGCCCCACATCCCGGCGACGCTCGCGAGATTGACCTGGCCGCGCACTCCCTGCTCGCGGACATCCCTTCTATGGCTTCTCGTCCAATCTTCTCGCGATCCGGCGATGACGACGTATTTGGCAAGCCCCAACTCGAGGAAGGACAATGCGGTTATAATCCCGATCGTTCCCCATCCGCCGCCTCTGCCACAGTGATAGTAGAAGTTGACGGGCAGACCTAACATCCGCGGAAAAGCGTCCATGTGCTCGATGACCCCGCGACCGCTTCTGGGACCGCCATGAACATGGACGGCGCCATCAATATCTTTGTTGCTCAAGCCGGCATCTTCAATCGCGCGGCGCGCAGCTTCGGCTTCGAGGTCCTTGGCCGAGAGGTCGAGCACGGGAGACGGGATCGCGTGTTCCAACATCGGATGACCCGGCAGGTCGGCCTTACGTTTTGCCAATTCCTTTTCGGGAACGCCGACGACCATTCCCAACCCGGCGATCGCGTATTTTCCTGACAACCTGTGCGTTTCCATGAGGGACTCCAGTCCTGATCGAGATCAGACCGCGGAACAACCTTGATTAGCTTCCCGCCTTGGGAAAGCCAAATGCCTTTACCGCCATACCCATCCAGTCCGGCCCTTTCTCGTAGTGCTTCCAGTCCTTGAGCCAGATCTTTTTCCCGCGAATGATTTTTTCCACGGCTGATCCCGGTGTGTAAATGGAAGATTTCAGCGGCTCGTACGTGTCGATAATCGCCTGGGCTTCGGCGCCCGCGAGGAATTCCAGCCACAGCAGAGCCGCGTTCGGGTGCTTCGCCGTCTCGACGACCATTTGTGGTTCAGAGAGGCGCACGGGAACCGGTTCGATGATTTTGAGCTCCAAGCACCCGGTTTTGTCCTTCTCCTTGGCCCTCAGCGTGCTGTGATAATTAATTCCCGAGTGCAACTGGTACTCACCCGCAGCGATCGAGGTAAGAATCCGGCTGGCTCCTCTGATCCACACAGGATCCTGGGCGGCGATCTTCTGAGCATAATCGAGCATCCATTCTTCGCCCGCTCCAGCGGCAAACGATTGATAATGAAAAGGCCGGATATCCACCAAAAACTTTTTGCCTTTCAGCTCCGGCTTTAAAAAATCCTCCCAACGGTCTGGAACCTTGGCCGGTTCGAGGAGGCACTTGTTAAAGGCGATGGCAGCGAAAATAGTCGCCGCCGCAATCGCCTTGCGCGACAGAGGATCGATCATCTTGACCGGGATCGATAGAACACCCTGCTCGGCCATCCCTAAGATATCGAACTTCTTGCCGCGAGAAATAAATCCTTTATAAAAATCTTCACTGATGTAGGTGAAGTCCGCCTGCGCCGTGCCACTCTGAACTTCCAGCAGGAATCGCTGTGTCGCCTCCGTTCCCGTAACTTCGCGGAGCTTTAGATCGAGAAAGGGATATCTGCTTTTGAAAGCTTTCGTCAGAGGACCGAAGGTTTCCGGATCAAGAGAAACTATTCCGTCAACCTTCGCTTCCTGCTTTGCCATTTTGACGATGTCGTCATGGCTCGAATGGAAGACATGTCCCTTGGCTTCCGCCTCTTGTTTGCTTTGCAACGCCGGACCCGCCGATGCAGCTAGTGCGCTGGATGCGGCAAGCAAAAAAAGTATGAACAAAGAGAATCGAGTTGTCATTCTGGCCGACCCATTATTGCATGAACGAACCTAACGAGCTGGGAGAGGCTGGTTGCCGTTAATCAATTTGAAGAGTTCGATGGTCTCCACGTCACGCGGCACCGACCTGACGATTTCTTCTTGTCGTTCCGGCGTTATCGGACTGACATCGTCGCCGGTGATCTTCCTGTATTCTTTTTTGAACTCAGGATCGCGAAAGGTTTTACTCATTCCCTCCCGCACGATTTGTACCAGTTCTTTGGGCGTGCCCGGAGGAATCAAGTAGGGAGTTCCGACAACTCTCATGGCGCGGATCAAGGTCAGCAAGCGCCGCTCCCTCTCCGCTTTCGAGAAGTTGTCGATTTCGGGAAGATGATCGAACTCCGGATCCTTGTCATCTCGAGGAATTTTGAAGATGGCGACATAATTGAACGGACCTTTCTTAAGCGCATCGGGATAGCGCCGGAGCACCTCGCTGGTGTTGTTACTACGCGCATCCGCCTCGCCCCGTTCCACGGCCAGATCAAGCTCGAGAGAGGCATAGCCCAAGACAAATCTGGGATCTTTAACACCGAGCAGCCAGGCAAAACTGCGTCCGAACGTGTAAGTGGTGTGGCCTATGGATGTTGCACCAATTTAAGCCCCGAATAGGCTTGCAGCTTTTCTGCGTTAGTCAGCCCTAACTCTTTGCGAATCGCGAAAGCATAGTGGAAGGCGCTATCGGTCGATCCGAGCCAATGAAATTTGTCGAGCTCATATTGGACGCCGCTTTCCCCCAAGACAGAACTCGTCACCACGCCACTGCTGACATGGCCGATGGTCAGACCGTCCGGGCGCGCGCTGAAAAGGTAGTTGGCGGCTTTGCGACCTCCGCCGCCTGGCATGAACTCATTTACGATATTGGGATTTCCTGGAAGGTATTTCTTTAAATAGGGTATGACCAATTTTGCTCTGGTGTCTCCCGAACCGCCCGGCTCGCGTCCCTGTACAAGTCTGATGGTCTTGCCTTGGTAATACGAAGACTGCGCATAAACATGCCCGTCGAATCCTAGGTAAGAAGCGGCGCTGAAAAGCCAAATGGTTACAAGCGCTCCCATTCTCATATTAGCCCCCTGTCAATGATCGCATGTGTTTGCACCATGAATCTTTCGATCACCAATTTCTGAACCCGTAACGGCGCCACACCAAAGACAACACCACGCACACCACGAGGTACAAGAGGCCTATCACAGAGACCGCCTCGACCATATCGTTATCCCAATAGGTCCACAGAAGCATCGCTAACACTTCATTACCCTGAGTGGTCAAGAACATAGGCACCGTGAGCGACCGCATCGCGTGAATGGCGATCCACAGCGCCACGGACGCGAGCGCAGGTAGCACCAGCGGCAGGGTGATGCGCAGGAAAGTGGTTAGCCAGCTCGCGCCGCTAACATAAGCCGCCTGTTCGAGCTCTTGATGCACCTGGATAAAGGCCGCGTTCAAGGTTCGCACGCTAAAAGGCATATAAGAAATCGTCAGCCCCAATATGATCGGCCAGAGGGTTCCCCAAACCGGCGGAAAGTTGACGATGATGAAAAACCACAACAGCGCGACCCCCAGGACAATTCCCGGATAGGCATGGGGCCAAAATGTCAAGGTATCGAGGAGCGATTTGCTTTTTAGACTTAGATTGGAGCGGACGATTAACCACGAGGCGACGCTGATCAACGCGACCGTGATCACCGGAGTCACCAGCATTAGAATCAAAGTGTTTTTTACACTCTCAAGAAAATTAGCGTTGCCAAAGACTTCACGGTAGCTTTCCAGGTTTGCTTGAGACAACATCGCCAAAGAAGGAGGTTGCCAGTTTGGATAGAGGCTGGACCAGATAAAAACAAAGAAGGGCAAGGCGATGGTGACGAAGAGATAAAAGGCGATCAGAATTAACGCAACATACTTCCAGCGACCGATTTTAATGAGTTTGGGCCGGTATCCCTTGCCGGAAATGGTGGCGTACCGAAAGCCGTGGCGTGTCGTTTTCTGGTAGAGATAAACTAACCCTATGAGCATGATGAGAAATATGACGGAATACGCGCTGGCAACGGTATGGTTCCCCCACACACGCAAAGAGAGGTACACCTGGGAGGAAAGGACATGAAATCCAATCGGCACGCCGATCAGCGCCGGAATTTCAAAGGTCTCCGCGATACTCATTCCCGTGTAGATCGCTGCTGACAGGATAGCCGGAACCATCATCGGAAAGGTGACCCTTCGGATCGTACTCAGCCAACCCACCCCTGAAACGGAAGCGGCCTCCTCGAGCGCCGGGTCCATGCTTCTAAGCGCCGAGAGCACGATCAAAAAAGACGCCGGCACGCTGCTGAGGGCCTGCAAGATGAACATGGCCGGCAGCGAAAAAATGTTGAAAGGTTTAACGCCGAACAATTCATCGGTGAGTCGATTCAAAAGTCCGGCTTCAGGCCCGGCAAGAATGATATACGATATGCCCATCAGTAAAGACGGAACGGCCGATGGCAGCAAAATCAAAACGAAAAGCGTACCCTTGGCCGATATATCGGTCCGTTCGATCAGCCACGCGAAGCCAACGGCTAACAAAAGCGCTAACGAGGTACACACCAAGACGAAGATTGCCGTGTTGAGAAACAATGTATACGTGGCGGGGTTGCTGTATACGAAGATGTAGTTTTTTAGCGTGAAAAGCCCCGGATTGGCCGGCGTGGGTAACGCAGTCCGAAAGCTGCTCCACAAGAGAAAAATGATCGGAGCGACTACGAGATAGGCGATGATCGCGACGGTCCCGACCAGGATGAGGTTGGTGGTGCTGAAACGCGGCAGGATCTTGCTGGCATACAACGCTCTTTCCGCCTCCACCAGCTGCATAGATTATCTTTCCGGCACCGGCACGCCGAATAGTTGCAGGATTTGCACGCCGTTCTCCCTGGCTTTGGCCTCGCGCTCTTCATCGGGATACTCGTAGAGTTTGGCGCCATGCTGCTTGAACCAGCGCCCGACGATATTCGTTTCATCATAAGGATTAGCGCGACCTCGATGCTGGTGAAGAGCCTCCTGGCCATTGTCCGAGGTGATCCAGTGGAGAAACAGCTTCGACGCGTTGGGATGCGGCGCGTCTTTCAGCAGCGCGATCGGTTTGCCGGATTCGACACCGGCCAAGTCCGGGGCCACAGCTATATTTTTAACCCCCTTCGGCTGGTAACGAGAAAAATACTGGTGCGTGTTGGAAACCGGATTGGCCCAGATCTCGCCGCGGACCAACATTTCCCAGCCGTCGCCGGAGCCGTTGTACAGCCTCGGTTTCTGCGGAACGATGACCGTTTTGATGTAGCGCATGATCTCTTCCTCGCTCCACTTTGGATACAAGGCATCCCAGAAATAATACTGGCGTATGTTGACGCCGATCTTGCCGCGCAAGCGAGGATCGGACAATTTGGTGTAGGTTAGCGGTTGTAAGTTTTTTGGAACCAGATCCTGCCGATAAACGAGCGCGTACGTTCCGCCAGGCTCTAGAGCTGCCATCAACGACGAGTGAACGGTTTTTTTCTAGGCCTGGACCATCCCGGCCTTTTCCAGATCGACAATCGAAGTATTTATGAGATCCGTCGTCCGGCGGCCAGAGGCAAACTCCGCTCTGAGTCGCTCAAAGCCAACGGCGCCGGCCATCATCGTTTGTTTGACCTCTATGAACGGGTAAGCCTCCTTGAAAGCGCCGAATATCCCCTTGGCTTCACTGGGCCGCCAGGTCGCGATGATATCGATGACACCTTCTTTCTTGGCGGCGTCAATCAGCGCTTGTTGCTTGGCCGAAAGCGGCGCTTGCGCCGCATAAACTCGTGCGAACATGAACTGGGCAACCGAGAAGGAGATAGCGAACAAAGCAGCTATGACGATTGCCCTTGTTTTCATTGCGCGCCTCCGATTGAGTAAAGCCGTGCCGCGTTTTTCATTCTGTCGCGA
>VBKY01000543.1 GCA_005879255.1 Deltaproteobacteria bacterium | reverse complement strand
GGCGCATTCTTTCCGACCTTATTGGCCTGCCGCAGAGCTGTATCCATTTCATCGAGCCGGAAGTCGGCGGCGGCTTTGGCGCGCGCGGTGAATTTTATCCGGAAGATTTTCTGATTCCTTTCGCCGCGATGCATTTCCGCAAACCGATTAGCTGGATCGAGGACCGCTCGGAGAACCTCAAGGCGATGAACCAGTCGCGCCAGCAAAACCACCGAGTAAAATTCGGCGTGAAAAAAGACGGCACGATCATGGCGATGGATGCCGAGATTCTTTTCGACATGGGCGGCTACACGCGCACCCACGGCGGCGTCCCGGCTATCGCCGCATCGGCCATGTTGCGCGGTCCGTTTCGGGTAAAAAACTATCGCTGCAATGTTTTCTGCGTTCTGACCAACGAACGGTTAATGGATATCATCGCGCATCGTCTGAAGCTCGATCCCGCCGACGTAAGAGGACGCAATCTGATCCGCCACGAAGAAATGCCCTACGATCTCGGCAAGCATCCATTTCATTACATGGTTTATGACACCGGCGATTTGCCGGGCCAGTTCGAGCGCGCGCTGGAGCGCTTCGGCTATGAGGATCTGAAGGCTACCTGCGCCGCGGCAAAACTCGAAGGCCGCGCTGTCGGCGTCGGCATCGGTTGCTTCGTCGAAACCAGCGGCATCGGCCCATGGGAGTACGCTCGCGTCGAAGTCGACAATGCCGGTCAGGTCGTCCTTTACTCTGGCTGCAACTCGGTCGGCCAGGGCATCGCGACGGCGCTGAGCCAGATCGTTGCCGATGAGCTGCAGGTTTGCATCGACGACGTTCGCGTGGTGTATGGCGATACCGCCCAAGTTCCTTACGGCAACGGCAGCAACGCTAGCCGTTCCACCGTGATGGCCGGCAGCGCCGCAGTCGGTGCGTCGCGTAAAGTCAAAGACAAACTCTTGCGGCTAGCATCGGCTAGGTTGGAAATCGATAGCGCTGACCTGATTCTGCGCGATGGCCGCGTCGTCGCCCGCGGCGCGCCGGAGCGGTCCCTCGGCTTCTCCGAGCTCGCACGCTTGGCGTTGCCCGGTCCCGCGCTCAAAAGCGGCATGACGCCCGGGATCTCCGAAGAAGATTTTTTCGCCACCGATAAACGGCCGTTTCCTTACGGCGTCCACGTCGCAGCGGTGGAAGTCGACAAGGAAACCGGGAAAATCAAGATCCTCGATTATCTCGTGACTGAAGACGTCGGTCGAAAGATCAATCCCATGATCATCGAAGGCCAAATGGCCGGCGGTCTGGCGCAAGGAATCGGCGGGGCGCTGCTGGAAGAGTTCGTCTACGATGAAGACGGCCAACCGTTGTCGACGAACTTCATGGATTATTTGCTGCCGACGGCGATGGAAGTGCCCAAGGCGCAGCTCATTTCGACCGAAGATTTTCCGAGCCCGCATAATCCGCTCGGCGTGAAGGGAGCGGGCGAAGGCGGCATCACCGCGGCGGGTGCGGCGCTGGCAAACGCCGTATCCAATGCCTTGGGTGTCGAAGTCAAAAAATTGCCGCTCAAGCCGGACTACATTTTGCAGCTGATAAAAGACCGCGAAGTTGCCCGAGGAACTCCCGGTGCTAATTTACGATGAGTAAATCCCGATGACCGTTCAGCAAATGATCGACGTTCATGCCCATGTCTATCCCGCCGGCTGTTTCACCGAAGTGATCAAGACCCGCGCCGACTTCAAGCTCGTCGATAATCCGCGCGGGCAGTCGCTCCTCTACCGCGGCAGCCACGTCATGTCGATGCCCATGGATCAGGACAATTTGCCTAAGCGACTGGCGTCGATGGACGAAGCGGGCATCGGTATGGCGATACTTTCCGTGGGCGCCCTGAATATCGGTTGGGCCGGCTCCGGCGACGCCACGGCAGCGCGCTTTGTCAATGACGGGCTTGCCGACGTTTGCCGGCAACATCCAACTCGTTTTCGATTTGTCGCCGTACTGCCGTGCACGAAGCCTCGTGAGATGGTGCAAGAGCTGGATCGCGCTCTCGGCATGGGCGCCGCCGGCGTAGGCATCGCAACTAATGTCGGCGACTTTCAGTTACAGGCGCCTGAGCTCCGAAACTTTTGGCGCGAGATGAGCCGCCGTAAGCTCATGGTGCTCGTGCACCCGACCTGTCCCTGCGACGCGCCGCAGAACGATCCGGGAACCTTTCTTTCCGTAGGATATCCGGGTGAAACAGCGATGGCGGCAACCAAACTCGCTCTCTCCGGGACTCTCGAAGAGTCCCCCGACGTCAAGATCGTTTGGTCGCACCTCGGCGGCGGTTTGGCGATGATCTTGGACCGCATCGATCGCGGCTACCAACGATTCTCGAGCTGTCCCCATCCGCCCAGTTACTATTTACGCCGCTGTTACTTCGACACGGCGTGTATTCATGGTCCGGCGTTGGAATGCGCTCGCGCGACTTGGGGCGTCGATACACTGGTTTTCGGCACGGATGTGCCGCATGTGCCGAATGCCGAGAAGGACACGGTCGCCGCATTAAAAAATACCGGATGGTCGACGTCTGAGCTTGATGATATTTTTGGCGGGACGGTGCGCAAATTGATAGTGTAACGGCTTTGTTCAAGGTTCAATGTTCAAGCGTTCAAGGTCAGAATCCCATTTTGAACTTTTGAACCTCGAACTTTAAGCGATAACCAAGCAAGGAGATCGCGCAAATGATGGTTTGCCCCTATGATGAGAACCGGTTGTTGCTGATCCTGCAGGTCGATCACTCGAGAGTCACCGGCTGGTTCGCAGCCCATTGGGGCAATGACACCTTCGCGCGACCTTCTCCTTATGCCGCGATGGTCTTGGCCGCGCAGGAGCACGACACCGGCTGGTGGGACTGGGAGATCAAGCCCCAGGTCAACAGTGAAGGATTGCCGTCGGACTATATCGGCAGCATCAAACATCTCGGCGGCAAAGTTTGGCTGGACTTTTACCGCCACGGCATCTATCGCCTCGCCGAGCAGGATCCCTATGCGGGCTACATCGTTTCCTTGCACTCCGACGGTTTACTGACTCAAGGACGCGGGCTGCTCCCTTACATGCCGGATTACACAGTCTATCCCGAGGTTAAAGAATTTCTCACCGAACAGGAGAACTATCGCGCCGAGCTAATGGAGCAATTAAAAAGTTCCAACCAATACTGCGACTTTATATCCAATGAGCAATTGTGGACGAACTTTAAGTTGATGGAAGTCTACGATCAGATGGGCCAGTTCGTTTGCAACCGGTATCCTTTCAACAGCGCGCATCGAAAGAACGGTCCAAGCAACACACTGAGTAATGTGCCCGTGCCTACCCAACCCAGCAGGGATGATGCGGTTCTAACCTTTACCATCAAAGACGAAATCCGCGCCACGGTCACGCCGTACCCGTTCGATGTCGATCCATTGATCGTCTCGTTCCAGGGCCGGCTCATACCCAAGCGCCGCTACACGAATCAGGATGAATTTCTGATGGAATACTATCGGGCCGAGAAGGTACCGATCACGTATTCGCTGCATGCCGGTGAGTAGACTCAACAGTGAGAAAACAATCGTGAAGCGAAAGACCCAATCCGCAACAGCAAATCTCATTCTATTGGGTTGTCTCGGAAAACTCGGAATACTATCGGATGATCAGCAAGTTATGTAAGTCTAAAGCTATGTCCTATTTTTTTTCTATGTCTGGCGAAGCGCCAATTTTTTCGCTATGAATAGGACCGTTTATATTTGGCCTGTGGTGAGATTGGCCTGTTGGTGTTTAGTTAATGGAATTCTTCGCAAATCCTGAGTTCTGGGTCCGTTGGTTCGGCATCGTGATCCTCGATCTTAGTTTGGCCGGCGACAATGCTCTGCTCATCGCCATGGCAGTCAGGACTCTTCCTCCTCGCGAGCAGTTTTTAGGACGAGTCGGCGGCACCTTCGGGGCGGTGGCGCTCCGGTTCGCATTTATTGCCATAATCACGCAGCTTCTCAGGATTCCCTATCTCCAGGCCGTCGGAGGCTTAGTTTTGATCTGGATCGCCGTCAAGCTACTCCGGCAGGACGCGGGCGGGGAGGGACATGAGGTACGGCATGGGACGACACTTTGGGAAGCCATCTGGGTTATCATCGTAGCCGATATAATCATGAGTCTCGATAACGTCTTGGCGGTGGCGGCCGCCTCCCACGGTGATCTTGCTCTAGTGATCTTCGGCATTGGACTGTCGATCCCCATTGTTGTCTGTGGTGCCGGCTTCCTGGCCAGACTAATGAACCGTTTTCAGTGGATTGTGTGGCTTGGCGGAGGGATCCTCGGCTGGGTGGCAGGCGAGATGGTAGTCGAGGATAGAAACCTCCATGCTTGGCTCGAGCCTTGGGCGGGTTTTCTTCCATGGACACTCCCAGCTCTGCTTGCCGCGGCTCTGATCTCACTGGGATGGTGGTTGGCGCGTCGGGGCGAGCAGGGCGAACCCATGAATGTCTAACCATGAACGCTTCTGCCAGGTCCGCCTCCACCTGGACGACTTCGGCGAGGCGGCGGGCCTCTTCATATTTTCGTGACAGCCATCGCCTGCCGGGACTGATCTATTAATAGTTTGTCCCTCGCGCCCTGCAAGTCCGTCGGAACAAATTCGCGTTTATTCCTTAGTTCCTCAAAAATTTCTTATCGGAAAGGCAGCTTGCACAAGCACCACTGCCGCGAGAACCACACCTGCGGCAAAGATGAGGTCGGTGCTTTCGACGACCAAAGGGTGAACGGGAAGTTTTTCAGTGAGAACTAGCTAATGTCCAAACCGCCCCCCGTTGATCCCGGGAATTTGTAATGTTGACGTAAGGGCCACAGTCTGATAGGCAACTCTCACGTGAAAGCCAAGATCGCTCTCTTTCTCTCACTCCTTTTAGCATTTTCTCTCTTTGCAGATGGCATCGATGTGCGTTCCGACCTTGATGACGACGCCGAGGAAGAAGCGTCTTCGATCGACGCCCTTGTTATCTCGTTAAGGTTCAAAGATTCGGGGCGTTTACGCAGCCGTCGGACCACAACCAACTCATCAGTGCTGTCGGGCGGGTTCGGTGTCCGATCAGAAAATTTTCTCTCCGCTGCCAGGATAAAAAAACCGTCCACTTTTTCGCAACAAGAGCTTTATAGCCTTCAGCAAGTCTATCGCCTTTAAAATACCCTCACCTTAGGCTCTCTTTTATCTATTGGACCTGATCTAGCTCAAGATCGGTCCCAACAGATTCTTCGTGTCCCAGCCATTTGACGTGAAGCGCGAGGAAAAGCCCGCGCCGCGGCAATTAAAGAATGGCCTGGCTTGGGACGGCTAAGGAGATTCGAATGAACGCTTTGAAAATGACTTTTCTCATGACATTTCTGACCGTGATTGTGGTCAAAGTTGGTAGGGCGCTGGGTGGCGCAGAGGGCGCGTTGATCGCTCTCATGATCGCTTTAGTC
>VBKY01000542.1 GCA_005879255.1 Deltaproteobacteria bacterium | reverse complement strand
ACTCGCAGTGGGCGGAGGCAGCCCGAGCCCTAGGAAACTTAGGGAAGACTCGGCGAGAATCGCATGGCCGAAATCAAGGCTGAGACGAACCAGGAGCGGCGACAAGCAATTCGGCAGCACTTGGAAAAAAAGGATCGTCAAACTGGACTCGCCGGTCATGCGCGCCGCCTCGACGTATTCTTTTTCTTTTTGCGATAACACGACGCCTCGAACGATCCGCGCGTAGGACGGAATCGAGTTGACGCCAAGTGCGATGTAAAGGGAAAAAAGCCCCCCTCCAAGTGAGGCCACCAGAGCGATTGCCAAAAGCCTACCGGGAAATGCGATGATTGCGTCCATGAAGCGCATCAATATGGCATCGACCCAACGACCGGTGAACCCGGCGATGGCTCCGATCGGAATGCCGAAGACAGCCCCCAAAAAGACTGCGCCGATGGCCACCTGAAATGCCGTGCGCGCGCCAAACACGAGGCGGCTAAATGTGTCTCGGCCGAGAGAGTCCGTCCCTAACCAATGGTCGGCGCTTGGCCCCTTGAGGCGATTGGCGATGTTGATCTCGTACGCATCATGAGTGGCGATATAGGGAGCGAGCAAAGCCGTTAAGAGCCAGGTCCCAACGATCACGACGCCGAGCAACGCCAACCGATTGCGGGCGATAACCTGGCAGGCACCGAGGAATCGTGAGAAATACGAGTTCGCTGTATCGGCGGCGGTCCAAGGTCTTGGTAACGTTTCTTGTTTCATCCTAAGGCTCTCTATTCGAGCTTGATGCGAGGATCCAACCACTTGTAGACGATGTCCACGAATAGATTGATGAACACATAAGTGACCGCAATGATAAGAACGCTTCCTTGTACAATCGGATAGTCCCGCGAGTAAATTCCTTCGATCAACAGCTTGCCGACTCCAGGCCATGAGAATACGGTCTCGACAATTGTCGAGCCTCCTAGAAGCCGAGCGGTTTGCAGGCCCACCACCGTCACCGCGGCAATCAGAGAATTTTTCAAAGCGTGCTTGACGATGACCCTGCGGGAAGGCATGCCCTTGGCCCACGCTGTGCGCACATAGTCTTGTTTGAGCTGCTCCAACATTTCGGCGCGTATATATCTTGTCAGAGGCGCTGCGAGGTCCGTTCCCATCACGATGGCAGGCAGGCAAGTGTGCTGGAGGAAACGAAACGGATCGTCGAGAGGACTCGCATAGCCGATCGAAGGGAGCCAGCCGAGTTTCAGGCTGAACAAGACGATCAGCATGAGCGCGAGCCAGAAGTTAGGCATGGCGATGCCCCACAGGGCAAAGCCCATGGCGGCGTAATCGGCGCTCGTGTTCTGCCGGATGGCGGCGATGACTCCGGCAGGGATAGCGATGGCCAGACCCGTCAGCAATGCGGTCACTGCCAAATAAATCGTCGCCGGATAGCGCTCCAAGATAACCTCGAAAATCGGTCGGCGCGAGCGCAGTGATAACCCCAAATCTCCCTGAACGATATTGGTTAACCAGTTGAAGTACTGAACATAGATGGGGCGGTCAAAGCCTAATTGGTGCTGCAGGGCCTGGTATTGTTCCTCGCTGATGCGCACGCGCTCCTCAGGATCGATCCCGAGCATCACCAGCACCGGATCGCCCGGAATAATGCGAACGATGAGAAAAACCGCGATGCTCACCAGGATGAGCACCGGAATCAGCTGCCAAGTGCGCTGCGCGATATAGCGGGCGAGCATGAGGAAAGTTCAACTACTCCGAATAATTCACAGACACGATTCGTCTTCGGAAATTTTCCTCGTCCCCACCTCTTTCCTCCGCCGCAATCGCGGGGGAGGATTTAACGAGGGGAATTGAACGGAGCCGGCAGAAGCTCAGCCAAAGGCTGATCAGCCTCAGGCTGAGGTTGAACGGCTTGAACGTTTTGAACTTTAAATTCTAAAGCCACGAGTTATGCAGCCTACTTATCAATCCAAGCTCGGCTCAAGCCGCCGCCCCAGGGTTGAAAGTCGCCCCCCGAATTAGTGACAAAGCCCTTCACATAGTCGCGCTGCGTGAAGAAGCGAGGCGTAAATCCGATCGGCAGCACCGGCGAGTCATCCAATAGCTTCGCCACCGCTTGTTTGAACAAAGCCTTGCGTTTGTCGAGATCGACTTCTCCCACGGCCTTTTGCAGCATAGCGTCATACTCCTTGTCACAGTAGCCGCTTTCGTTTAAACGACGCTTTTTTAGGTCGGGCTCACACATGTATTCTTCGTAAGCGGGTTTTGGATCCGGGTAATCGCTTCCGCCGGCCAGTTTGAACATATACTTTCCTTGGCGGCGCATCTCGAGGGCGGAAGCGCGCTCGAGAATTTTTAGCTCAACCTTGATCCCGACCCTTTTGAGTTTGCCACTTCGCCGCGATTGCCCATTAGCTCGAGGGTTTCTCCCTTGTAGCCCGATTCCTTGAGAAGAGCCTTGGCTTTATTCTGGTCAAATTGCGGAGACGGTACGTCGAAATACCAAAACTGTCCGCGGGCGAATCGCTGGTCCGCCGTGTCCGCCAAGCCGAAATAAGCGGCCTGCATGATTTCCTTTTTGTCCAGCGCGTAGGCGACCGCCAGGCGCAGCTTCTTGTTATTGAATGGTGGGTCGGCGACATTGAATTCGAGATTTCGCGCCCCGGCTCGAGAAGCTTTGACATAGCCGATCCCCTTGATTTTTCCCTCGACGATTTGCTGCACCCATTCATAAGGAGTGCGCTCGATGATATCGACGTCGCCGGCTTGCAAGGCGGTGAAACGCACCGTAGCGTCGCCGATTTCTTTCATGATGACCCGATCGACATTCGCTTTCTGACCCCAATAATCATCGAAGCGTTCAAAGACGATGCGCTGTCCGGGCTGCCACTCGACAAACTTGAAGGGACCGGTGCCGGCAGGAAACGTGGTGGGTTTCCTCATCCCTTCGGGCAGAGACTCCTTCGGAATCGCGGAAAACGCTGCAATGTCCGTCAGCGAGGTGAGAAACAGCGGATTGTGTCTCTTCATGTGGAACCTGAGAGTATATTTGTCAACTGCTTCGGCTCGCTCGACCGCGCTCAAATCGTCGAAGCCGTGTGCTCCGTTCTTGGGATTAAGCGTATAATCGACGGCGAACTTGATATCTTCGGCGGTCAACTCCTTGCCATTATGGAACTTGACGCCCTTGCGCAGTCTGAAGGTGTAGAGCTTACCGTCCTTTGAAACTTCCCATGACTCGGCGAGCCGCGGCTGGATGGAGCCGTTCAGATCCCGCGCGAGCAGGGGCTCAAACATGAGCTCGCGAATTCTCGCTTCGGTGGAGCTCGTGTTGATTAGAGGATTCATCAGGGCGAGCTCTTTGCTGATGGCGAGGGTGATAGTGCCACCGCGTTTGGGTTGGGCGGATGCCGCTTCCAAAGCGGATGTCATTCCTAACAGGCAAACGAACACTAAACTCGTCAGAGCGAATCTCTTCATAAGTCCCCCTTGCCGATCTAACCTTTCGTCTTACGCGCCGACCTTGATGTCGGTCTTTTCCATCTGATTTTACTCATTGCGAAGTCTGCCATAGCATACGATGTTGGAGCGGGGTTTCAATCAGGCCCTTACTCGTGCCCTTGGCTGTTTCATTCCAATGCTTTTCTGGCGCGCTCCTGTGGAATACCAATTTAAGCATCCCGAACTTTACGTTTGTAGAGTTTGTCTATAAACCCCGAGTCGTCGAGCTCGCGCAGATAATGCAAATCCCACAGAGCAAGCGGGCTGATCTCTTTCGCCTCAGGGGATTTGATACAGCCGAGCTCGTAGGCATTAATAATTCCCTGTGGGTCGGGATAGGGCTTTTTGGGCATGCGCTCGACCCGGCTATATTGATAATCCTCGCCTGTTCTCTTATTCAAGGTTGCTAAAATCTTCTCGGTTTTCCGCCGCTTGGTTTTGGCAAAATGAATTCCGAGCACCAGCGCTTTGACCAAACGTTCGCCGAGACCCTTCTTCTTGTGCAGCACGGTGTATGAAGTGGTTAACGTCGGGCCGTTAATCATTGGCAAGGGTCCGAGGGGTAGTACATGCAACCCCAGTTCTTTATATCTCTCGCCTGCGCCGGAGATAAAGCGTGCATCGGCCTTGCCCGACTTTAACGCCTCAAACTGCTCATCGGAGCTTTCCGATTCAACCCAATTCACTTGATCGATGCCGATTCCAGCGCGGATGAGATACATCATATGGTTGCCGCGCCCATGGTGAAAACCACCGTCTCGACCCTCCATCGGAGTATCGGCGATCCCCTTGCCGCGTAATTCGTGAAGGGATTTTATCGGTTCGCGTGAAGCAATGCTGGCATTCTGCCCGTTTACGGGTGAGGCGATGCTCACGATCGGCTTGCCGCGAGCGACGAGGCCGTACGGCGTGAGGTGATCACCGGAGATAAAGTCGATGTCGCCCTTGAAAAGAGCCCGCTCGGCGTCGGGCGGCATCGCGCAGTATTCAAAATTGACGAGATCGAGTCCGGCTTTGTCCCAAATGCCCGCTTGCTGCAGCACTTCCCAAATGGGCAAATGGCTGCCCGAACGATAGACGCCGCGAATCTTTATTTTACGCTGTGCCATGGAATCCTCCTTCTTAGTTGTTTATGTCTTAGCAGTGCAGAATGGATGCTTGCCGCCCATTTCGCAAGCTACGCCCTCAGCAGCGAGAGCCGCCTCATAGTCGCGATGAATCGCGGGATCTTCTTCTTCGTACTCGATCTGATCGCCACCCTCCTTGACGCTCTTATAGACGTATTGCTTGCCGCCGCTCTTCGGTTTATCGCTGCCCCACCCGATCGCGAGAAAGAGCACCGGGTCCTTTCCGGTGTTAAAGTGCTGATGAAACCACATTTCCGGCGGAACAAATACGCTGCCGGGCTCCCAGTCAATTCGTTCGATCGGTTTGCCTTCCTGCCACATGAGAGAGTAGCCGTGGCCTTTTAAAATCACGACGTGAATGCCGGGCCCGTGGCGATGCGCTTTTTTATAAGTCCCGACCGGCCAAAAGGAGCTGTGAGACTTCATCGTGGCGTTGACCAGCGCAAAGCCCAGAGACTTGACGCCGATGCCTCTGCCTCCCTCATTCATCTGGCAAGCCATTACGTCGGCCACAAAATTGGTTTGCCAACGGCGCTGATCCGCGTTTCGGCCGGCTTCTTTGAAATATGCCTCTTCGGAGTTGAAACGGTCCTCAAAGACAAACGGGTTGTCGAAAACAAACTTGTAATTGTCGAAAGTATCGATCACGCGCGGCGCGCTGGTCATCGCGACATAACGCGCCGGTTCGGTTCCGGAGGCGTTGAAGTGCTCGTGCCAGGCATTCATTGGGATCGCAAAGTAGCTTCCGGTATGCCACTCGAAGGTCTGTTTCTTGGACTCGTCAAGCCACACCGACGTGGCGCCCTGACCTTTTAGAATGTAAATCGTTTCTTCATAGAGGTGCTTGTGCGGCTTAAGGCTCTTTCCTCTGGGGATTTCAGCCACGTAAGCATCGTTGAAGCCGCCAGTACCTTCGAGGTTGATGATCGCCGCCAACCCGTCACCACTGGACTTCCAGGGAGCCAGCTCCATCTTGAGAAGGTTCTTGACAAAATAACCGCGTACCGTCGGCAAGCCTTCCGCTTCCTTCCACCTCTCATACGGCGACTTGTAGGCTTCCGCTTGCTTGACCATTTCTCTCTGCGCACCCGCCATTGCCAAATCTGTGTCTGCCATGATCTCCTCCATAAGTATCGAGGACCAAATACCACGGCGA
>VBKY01000545.1 GCA_005879255.1 Deltaproteobacteria bacterium | reverse complement strand
GGTATTGAAGCTGTACCTGCAACGCCCCTGCGGCGAATTCCGTCTCTTTTAACGATTGCGCGTTGCCCGGGTAGGTTGACTCCCCGACCACGGCTAAGCGGGAGAGCTTAGGTACGATCTCTTTCAAAAGCTCCAGTCGTTTGCCGTTTAACTCCGCTGAGTAGGAGGACAGCCCAGTAATATTCCCGCCAGGTCGCGCAAGGCTGGCGACGAACCCGTTTCCAACGGGATCGGTATCCTGTGCCATGACAATGGGGATCGTCCTCGTCGCGTCCTTGGCAGGACGGGTTACTGCTGCTCCAGCAGAGAGAATGACGTCGACCTTGAGGTTCACTAGTTCGGCCATGAGCGCCGGAAGGCGATCTGGTTTTCCCTCCTCGGTGGCGATGTTTTGTCCTTCTATATAGCCAAGCTCGCGCAGAGCCAGTCGAATCGCCTCGGAACGGGCGGAGTCGCTAGCTGGATCGGTCGCCGCTAGATACCCTATACGATGAAATTTCTTTGGCTGCTGCGCCGACGCAAAATAGCTAAGCGCAAAGAGCACGGCGCAAAGCGTAAGACGAATGACGTTCTTTCTCATGAGTTTTCTCGCGCGTTTTTTTTCTGCGCTATGCCCTTTGCTCTCTGTGCCCGGCTCTCTCTCAGTTTTTTTTCTCATCATAATTTTCCGCTTACTCCTCAACCCGTGGGATAGATGCGACGTTGCCGCACTCTAGCATAACGAACCTCACCCTGCCCTCTGCCTTTGGGCGAGGGTGAGAAGAAGGTCTGATATCTATTTCGCGACGACGCTATTCCAGCGTTACAGTGCAGGTCCGATAAGCTCGCGCCCTAAGAACTCCGTCACTAACGGCCAGGTGAGATCGGCGAGATAGGGCTGGTAACCGTCCGATTCGGTGGAGGCGAAGCCGTGATTGCCAAAGTGAAAGTAGTGCGATTCCAATGGCTGGCCGTTGGCGTGAAGAGTTTCCAACAGCTTTTGCTGGATCGCAAAGGTGCTGGTGCGATCCTGGCCGCCGTAGAGCACCATGGAAGGACATTTGATTTCCCGCGCGGCTTCATAAGGATGGCGCGGCCGGATTTTGCTAGGCTGTTCGTCGCGCACCGAAGGATAGTAGGCGACGAACGCGCGCGCCGCCGGCGTGGCAGCGACAAAGTGAATACCGATACGCCCGCCCATGCAGTAGCCGACCACGCCCACGCGGGAACCGTCGACGTCGTTGCGCGAAAGGCAATAGCGCCAGCCGCGGTCGATGACGCGGACGAAATCCGGATCCGGCGTTTTGTTTTGAATCTCTGTGCCCGTGTCGATGTGCTGCTCCGCCGGGTAGCCGAGCATGTGATAGAGATTCGGAATCACCGTCGTGTAGCCGAGCTGAGCGAATCGGTAGGCCGCGGTCTTGAGATAACCGGTAAGACCGGAGTGCTGATGAATGAGCAGCAGCCCGGGCCCTTTCTCCGCGCGGTCCGGATGGGCAATGTAGCCTTGGATACCGTCTTTCTCCTCTTTCAAGTTGCGTGTCACGACTGTTGTCATCGCTTCGCTCCTCCGCTATCGCGCCGGCAGCCTGCGCAAATTTTTCGATAATCCTGGGACTGGAGAATTTTATTCGCCCGTCCTAAATTCGAAATTCGAATATCGAAATCCGAAACAATTTTCAAAATTCGAAAAAAATCCAAAACTCAAGTTCGAATCGAGCCTGTTTGAAACATTGGATCATTTTGTCATTTGATATTGTTTCGAGTTTCGGATTTCGTGCTTCGAATTTACGGTGAATCCTGGTGCTTGAACTACGACTTCTTATACAGCTTATCGAAGAACCCCTCGCGCGTCAGCTTCTCGATGATCGAATTGTCCTGGAAAGTTTCCACCGGAACGCCCTTTTTGCCCATGAACTCCAGAATCGTTTGCACCGCCTCGGGTTCGGCTCGCGGTATGCGATCCAAATAGGTTACTGAATCGCGATAGTGGTCTTCGACCTGCTTGGCGTCTCCGAGATGGGCGTATTTGGCGATTATCTTAAGCGCTCGTTCCTTGTTTTGGTTCATGAACGCGACACCCTCGGCATAGGCACGCACAACTCCTTCAACGGTTTCCGGGTTGCGCTTCAATAAATCGCGCGAGACCGCGATCATGTTCATCGAGTAGGGAATTCCCATGTCGATGAGCCTTACTAGGATCTTTGGCACGGTCTGAGAAGGCCCGCGCAGGTCTCCTGTCACCGCGCCGGCGATCTGACGATTTTGAAATGCCGCGGCGACTTCGAGCGTGCCGCCCATTTGTCGCACGTTGACGGCGCCTTCGAGGCCATGTTTGCGCAGCAATATGCGCGTCAGATTGTCGGTAATCGAGCCGAAACGCGTGACGCCCAGAGTTTTTCCTTTGAGATCTTCGATGCGATTGATGTCCTGTTGCACAAAAAGCCGATGATAGGGACGGTTGGCTGTTCCTCCGACCGCAACGATCGGCGCGCCGCTCAAAACGGCATTGATGACGGCGTTACTGGCGGCACTGCCACCCTGCAAGTCCCCGCCGATCAGAGCCTGAACCACCACCGGACCGGAGGAGATGAAGATAATCTCGGCCTGAATACCGTTCTTTTCGAAGGCGCCGCTTTCCTTGGCCATCCAGACCCCGGTCGCCATCGACCCGATCGAGGAGTAGGCAAAAACGATTTTCTTCGACTCCGCGGCAAGGGCCTGAGAGACGACGACAGACATGAATACACCGAGAGCAAGGATCAAATCTTTCGTTACCCGTTTCATCTTGCTAACTCCTGCGCACATAGGATCAACCGAAATTGCCTAAACCGCCGCCGAGGATTTGCACGCCCGACGTCCGTTCGATGTACTTGGCGAATTGATATTTGTTCTCCCGCGGGTCCGGTATCCGCTTGTTCTTGCCGGGCCTGTCGGTGTCGATAGCCTCGATCTGCGCGCAAATAAAATGCGGCCCATCGTTTTTAAGCCCCATCTGAACGGTCTCGCGAAACGTCGCGACATCCTGAATTGTGTGGGAACTTGCAATGCCGCAGCCTTTTGCCACTTCCTGCAGTTTCATTTTACCGCCGGTCGCCGTCGGCATTCCCGGCGCCTTTTTATGACTGCCCAGGTAATTGCGGTTGTCCATCACCAGGATGATAAGATTGGTCGCGTTTTCGTTGGCCACCGTTCCCAAAACACCCAGGTTCAAAATAAGATTTCCATCGGCGTCGAGCGCGATGACTTTGCGCTTCGGTAATGCGAGCGCAAGCCCCAGCGCCGCCGGGCTGCACATCCCCAACGTCGCGTGGAACAGGTTGGATTCTCGTTCCGCCAGTTCGCCCCAAAACGCGCTGTTGTTGCCGATGCTCGAAACCACCAGCACGTCCTCGGGAACGATCGATGCCAGTTCTTTGATCAATGCCAAGCGACTTACCTGAGCCAAGCACGCGCGCTCTCGTTGCATTCTTTTATGGTCCTGACGATATCACCCGGCCAGCTGACGACCCGGTAGGGAATATCCATCGCATTCAGACCGGGCTCAGTTGTTTTCTTATAAAGCCCCATCCAGCGCGGATCGCCGATATCGCCGCGGTAGGGAATCACGACTAAAAGCGGGACCTCGTGGAGAATATTGATGCGCGCCAAGTGATAGGTCGCCACCAACAAACCGGAGGTGGCAAGCATCAACGCGGGCTTTTTTCCGCCGAACCACGCGCCGAACCCAACGCCCACCGCCTCGGCTTCGTTGGCGGTGCCGACGTAGCGAATGTCAGGGTCGGCGTCGAGCATTTTGTAGACTTCGATGAACTGGGCGTCGGGCACGCCGGCAGTGAAATCGACGCCGGCTTCCTTGAGCCCGTCGACGACCAGTTTTGCTTTTTCCGGTTTCATCCAAATCCTCCGTAGTTTTTTGTTAGCGACCGGTTTTCTAATTTTCGGACCACACTGCAATGCCGGCACAACATGCAGATCCCCCTGTGGTTCCACGGTCCAGGGCACATCTTTGCGTGGCGCCCATCGGCCTTGATTTTTCACCATGATTTCGCTCGCCTCTTTGGAAAGGTGATAATCCAAGAACAAGGCCGCGGCGTAGGGATGCGGTGCCCGCGCAACGATGGCGATGACGGACGGCGGCCGGACGATCGTCGGGTTCATCACAATGTAATCGATGGGCGCGCCTTTTTCTTTGAGCGCCAAGGCATTGTGAATGTAGCCGTCGACGATAACGTCATGCTCTCCTGTCGCAACCAGTTGCGTCATGAACGTATGCGACTGCCGCGCCAAAGTGACCCGCTGCTCTTGAGCGAGCTGCCTTAGAAACGCCGTCGCCTTTGCTTCTCCCCAAAGATCGATCAGACCGGCGAGTAGATCATGCGCTTCGGCGTCCATGATCAGGTTATTCTTCCACCGCGGTTGCAGCAAATCTTCGTATCGTTTGGGAGCCTCTCTCTGCGACACGCGCCTGGTGTTATAGATAATCGTGTAGCCAATGGCGTAGACTCCCGGCCAATATCCTTCGGCATCGACAAAACCTTTGCGCACAAACGGCACCATCGGGCTTCGATACTTCGCCAGCATTTTCTTCTCGATGAGCTCCGGAACGTACCCTCCCGTCAGCGTCACAACGTCCGCGACGGTGACTCCGGCGCGCTCTTCGGTCGTCACTTTATTCAACACGCCGGGGCCGCCGAGACTGCTAATACCGACTTTGACGAAGGGATAAAATTTATTGAAGCCCGCGACGATTTCCTGAGTATCGCGCAGGTTGGTGGCCGCGTAAAAGTTGATGCTGCCTTCCTTCCTGGCATTTTCCATCAATATTTTTTGCCGCTCTTCCGCCGGTTTGGCATTTAGCGCCGTGAGCGTTTCTTCGACCGTCGCGCCAACCGATTGCGGCGCCGCAACGGATAAATATAGGACGGTAAGAACGACTAACTTGCTGTTAGGACCAATCCTGCCGAGCATTCTTCCTCCTATTCTTTCTGAGTCTCCTTGATCGCCCGCCAGACTTTTTCCGGTGTCAAAGGTAGCGACTTGACTCGCGCTCCCGTGCTCCAGAAAACGGCGTTGGCGACCGCGGGAGCCACAGGAATAATGCCACCCTCGCCCAAACCTTTGGCGCCGTAGGGGCCCGGCCCGTTGCCGTCTTCGATCAAGATCGATTCGAACTCGTCCGGCACATCGTCGAATGTCGGCACCTTGTAATCGACCAATGTGGAGTTGATGATTTGCCCGCCATCGTAATGGTAGGTCTCATAGAAAGTGTGGCCAAAGCCCATCATCGCCGAGCCTTCATCTTGTCCTTCGCATTGCAGCGGATGGATCGCTTTGCCGGCGTCGGCCGCGGTGACATATTTTTCGACGTGAACTTTGCCGGTCTCCCGATCGACTGACACTTCCACTGCGCCAATGCCGATTTCCCAGAACAGCGGATTGGCCGGAGTCGGCGCCATCCCACTGTGCGCGTACCCCGTTCCGACCAACTCGCCGCCCTGCATGGCAAAGTGCTTGTGAATCAATTCGCCGTAAGTAATTTTTTTACCGCCGGCGATCGCTTCGCCGTCTTTTAGAGTGACGGCCTCCTCGGGGCATTCGAAATGTTCGGTTGCCAGTTCGACGATTTGCCGGCGCGCGTCGCTGCCCGCCAACTCGACAGCTTTGCCCATCACCGTCGTCGAACGGCTCGAACCGGTGGATCGATCGAAGGGAGTGAACGCGGTGTCGATAGGCCGAATCGCCACGCGCTCGAGCGGCACGCGCAACTCTTCGGCGACAATCTGGCTCATGATCGTCTTAGCGCCCTGGCCGAGCTCCACCGTGCCG
>VBKY01000273.1:6753-27459 GCA_005879255.1 Deltaproteobacteria bacterium | reverse complement strand
GGGAAAGCCTACTGGACGTAACTACGTTCGTCCGACGCAAACCGATCGCTGCCACATCGCGCTGAACTGCTACGAGCCAGGGGTCAACGATGAGTTGCATTGCCATCCCGGCTCCGATCACACGTTTTTTGTGGTCCAGGGCGAGTGCACGATGAAAGGCCTCAAAGAGGGCGAGGAGTATCATTTGAAGCAGCATCAGGCGGTGCATGTCCCCCCCGGCTTCTTTTATCAGCTCAACAACACCGGCAGTGAGCGCTTAATTCTCTATCAGGTTAGCACCGAACCTAATCCCAGACCGAAGATAGGCAAAGTGATTTACGGCGTCCACACCGGCCTGAAACAGCATCTCCTCAATCCGGTCGGTGCGAAAGTAGAGCGCTCATGACTTTTGCAGACGTGCTCGATTGGTGCCGAAAAAACCGCGCCGACGTTCGCGGCGTTTACCGCGGCAAGGATATTTCTATTTCGCACAAGGATACCCAACTTCCCAACGCTTTGCCGTCAATCGGTGAGATATTTCACTGGGATCTCGAGATGGCTGACCTGAATCATTACGTAAGCGGTTCGGACTTCGAGCGCATAGTGACCGGTAAGCTGACTCTTGATGGCTTCAAAAGCACACTGCGAGGGCGAGAGTAAGCACAAGAAGACCGGCGGATTTCTTATCAAGTGTCCGCGCCCAGATTGAAACTTTAAGAATTTAAACTTGGCATAGAACTTGTGTCCGCCAAAACAATCGCCACCCGCAGCCGCAATCGCAGGTGGCGATTTTCTTTTTTGACAGTCAATCTGTTTAAGCAGGCAGGTTCGGGTTTTTGACTTCCGGCGAGCTCCACTTCAGGTGGCGCTCCAAAAAATCCGCAACCAAAGGCCACGAAAGATCAGCAGCATGAGCATTATACCCCGGCGCTCCTGGGTCAACATAGCCATGCCCCCCGAACGGGAAGAAATGCCATTCCAGCGGCTGGCCGTTCTCTTTAAATGCTTGCCACATCTGTTCCTGCACCGGCACCACGGTGGTCACATCGTCGGCGCCGTACAGATTAATTGAAGGGCAGCGAATCTTCCTCGCACTGACTGAAGGATGGACGGGTCGGAGAGGTGAATCCGGTTCCGCGCGGACGGTAGGATAATAGCCGACAAAGGCGCGCACTTCCGGAGTTGCCGCGACGAAATGAATGGCAATGCGCCCGCCCATGCAATAGCCGCAAACTGCCACACGATTTTTGTTGACGGTCGACTGCTTGAGCAAGAACCTCCAGCCATCCGTTAGCACACGGGTAAATTCTGGGTCTGCCGTCTTGGCTTGAATTTGCGAGCCTGTAACAATGTGGGTCGGCTCGGGATAACCCAGCTGTTCGAACACGTTAATGGCGAAAGTCGTGTAACCAAGTTTAGCGAATTTCCGCGTCTCGGTTTTAATGTACTCGCCAAGGCCGCCCTTAGGATGAATCAAGAATAGTGCTGGACCGGGCTCGGGGCGCTCCGGATAGGATAAGAATCCAGCGGTGCCATGCTCTTTAGCCGCGAATGATGTTTCAATGATGCGCATTGATGACTCCTCGAATATTAATTGTCCGAGCCGAAACCTAACACGATCTACGGAGATGGGTAAAGGGCGACAACAGTCAATGGCGCCCTAGTACCCGCCCAAAAGTAATTTATGCAAGTCACATAATGTCAAATTTATTGTCAGCGATTCTTATCGGCCGCGCGGTCGATTTTCTTCTCGATGTCGTGGCCGGCCAGGAGCATTCAACGGTTTCACTGTTGATAGTTTGCTCGACCAATCGTGCGATCCCTCCAGCACGCTCTGCACTTCAAGCTACCGCTTCGTCGCCTCCTCACAGAAAAATCGCATGCAGGCTTACCAAGATTGACTTCCATAACCCGCGTCGAACTGAACACTATTGGCCACTTTGTTGGTAAGGGCTGTCCCAGCGCCTGATCTCGTCAGAATATAGTCGAATGTTTTCAATCACTTATGGAAAATACGGAAGGGCATTGCCCAATGGAATACGAATTGCTGCAACAGATAACGATCGGCGCGCTTCGGCGCGGTGATATATAAACGGGGAGTCTCAGCTTTAATGCAAAATGATCGATCGGCACGGGTTCCTACGCCACTAAACAACACCAACAAGAACCGAACGGAGTTAATGGCGCTTCCTGCGACTCCATCTTTCTCCCTTGCCGAAGCCAATACGATAGTCGACATTGAAGTCCAGGCAAACCAACTTCTCGATTACATTAACAAGCTCACTTCGCTCGCCGATCGAGCCTGCAACACGGCGATCCTCCAGACGGAGACAGTTCAGCTCATCGAAGAGAATCGAAACGCTGAGATCACCAACTTACGTAATCAACTGGAGCAGCAGAGCGCGCAATTTCGCGAACAGCAGCTCGCTATGGTCCGTCTTGAGGAGGGGTCAAAAGCACAAATCACAGCGCTTGAGATTCAGTTGCGCCAGGCCGAAATTCAGAGAAACGAGGAGAAAGAACTAAGAATATTGCGGCGCAAAAATGTCGGTCTCATTTCTCGCCTCGACGAAGCTGAGGAAATCGCAAAGCAGGCCGAGACACGAATTCACGAACAGCTCACACCGCTCAATCGAGAAGTCGCCGAGCTTAGACTCCAGCTCGCAAACCGAGACAAGACGATCCAGGCCAAAAACAACATGATCAAGACAATCGAGCTCGACTTTCGCGCCAAGATTGTCGAGCTTGAACAGCGCCTGCGTGACAGCGAAACTACACTACACGAACTGCAAACGACAATAAAAGAAAAAGACGCCCTGATTCAGGCCACTGCCGGCAAAGAAGCAGAGATCGGCAAATTGATCAAGCGGCTATCCACCGAGTGTGACAAACTCAACACAGAACTCCAAGAAAAGAGCCGCATACCGGCCCAGCTGGAACCTAAGAAAGCGCCATCGGTCACCGACAGCAAAATTTGGCGGCAGGTGATCGGCCGCTTCCAAGAAGAATCGAGTTAAGCCAAACTATTTCGAGCTCAGCGCGTTCATCTTCCGTTCAGCTAACGTCCTCGCCATCATAATAGCCAACCGAGCCTCCCTCAAAGGCGAGGAATCGAACCCAATCACCGCCTCTAAGTGCCGCTTCCATGCTGGGAGCAGTCATTGCCCCTACTTTTTTCGAATCCGGATAAGCAACAATCTCAGCGGTGTGAAGCGTCGAGAAGCAAAGATAACGCAGTGGACTGCTGCCTGTGTTGCGCAATTTGGTGCGCCGACTTCGGTCCGATGGCAAAAGTTGCCGATATTTCCGGCATTTTAGCTTGAAAACTTGAGATGGCATGTGCCAGTGGTGCGTGGAAACAACATCGTCTGATGCTACCGGATCAAACGATGCTGAGCATCCGCTCGATCGGAACCCTCGCCCTGGCCGCGAGCTCCGGATCAACGCTGATCTCATAAACACGGTCGCGCAATGAGTGATAAAGTTTGCGCAGCGTGTTTTGTTTCATGTAGGCGCAAACGGCTTCCGGGCTGGCGGGGATCACGGTCTTGTCGGGCGCGGCTTTCGACAGTGGATAGATGTTGCCGACCTCAGTCGCCATGATCACAATCTTGTGTGGAGTCTCACGGACGAACTGGGCCATCCCCTGCGTGGAGCGAAACTGCATCATGTTGGCCGGCGCCGCACCTTGAGACATCTGACGCATACAAGCGCTCGTGCAGCCACATTCCGGATGGACGACGACGGCCGCCTCCGGATACAGCTGTCGCTGTTTTTCGACGTGATAGGGTCGAATTCGGTCATGGACGTGGCACGCGCCCATCATGAGCCACAAGCGATCGACGGATTGAGTCTGCTGCTCGAGGAGCTTTGCCGCGTAGAAGCCTAAATAGACGTCCGGGAGAAAAAGGATTGGTTGCGTCGGATGGGAATTGTCAAGCACGTGAAGGATGACTTTCGCGGCATTTGCCGATGCGCAGCAATAGTCGCTCTCGGCTTTGACGTCCAAATATGTATTGACGTAGCTGATTACGATTCCCCCCGGGTGCTCGCTTTTCCACTGGCGAACCTTTTTAGCATCAGCATGCGCAGCCAACGAGCACAACGCACCAAGATCCGGTGCGAGCACCCGCTGATGCGGCTTTTTCATGATCGCAAGGATCTGATTCATGAACAGCACCGAGGCTTCCAACAGAATTTCGGCCTCCGATTCCGCGCCCTTCTGCGCTAGATAGAGCGAATCGCCGACCGCATCGGCGACGTCCTGAATATCCCGCGGCGAATAGTTATGGGCCAGGATGTAGGCGTTGCGCTCTTTCTTGAGTCGAGCAATTTCCGACAGCAACCAACGGTGTTCTTCTTCGGCCACGTTGTCGGGCTCGGCCTCAGCCGGAACCGGCGGTATCTCGATCGGTACGGATAGATCGACTTGATCTATCATGCCGATCGCCTCCTTGGCACGGAGGATATCGCCAGAGATTGGTTGATCCATCTCTCACCTCAACGTCATCACGGCTGCATGTGCAAATGGCGCGATGGCGGCAGCACGCGGGATTAAGATTGGTTTTACTTTCCTACTGCTATCCAATAACGCAGAGATTCAAAAAGAGCTGTAAATCTCAGCGACGTAGCCCGGAGCTAACCTAGGGGCTTCAACCCATAGAAGCGTTCGGCATTTCCGTGCAAGACGGCGTGCTTATCTTCGTCGGTGAGATGCTCGTTCTCGATGATTTCTTCGATCTCGTGCTTGCAATACTCGTTGTTCACTTCATGCGGAAAATCGCTTGAAAACATAAACGGCTTATTGCCGACGGCCGCAACCAAATGGTGCAGTGCTTTTTCCGTCCCTTCGCAGCCGACGAAGATCCGACCAGCTTCGATATGCCGGCGGATGTAACCGGTGACATTTTCTCCCCCCTGCAATTGAATGTATTCTCGTTGTGGATCGTATTGGATATGAGTTTCCCAACCACGGTCGAAACGCTCGAGACAGGTTTGTAGCCACGAGACGCCCGCTTCCATGAAACCGATTCGTAGATTTGGAAATTTTTCGAACAGTCCGTTAAATATGATCCCGGCAAAAGCCACCATTTGACCGAACGGATGACCCAGGCCGTTGATCGGTGCATACGGCGTAAGATAATCCATGCCCAAGCCTTCATGAGCGCCGCCGTGAACACCCATACAGCAAGCTAGACGATTCGCTTCAGCGTACACCGGCCAATATTCTTTACTGCCGAGATGGCCTTTGAATCCCGTCGAGGGTAGCATCGCGCCGCAAAAACCCAATTCAGTGACGGCCCGGCGCAACTCTTTCACTGCTTCTTGCGGCTCCTGGAGCGGTATCAGCGCCAGTCCTTGGAAGCGCGGGCTCTTTTTTAAATAAGTATCGGCGAACCAATTATTCCACGCGCGCGCAACGTCCACGGCGAATTCCAAGGTGATGACTTTACCAAATGCCAGTCCGCCCGTGGTGTAGAGAACGGCGCGCTCGATGCCGACGTCTTCCATGAACTCCAACCAACCGTTGGACCCTACCTGCCGGAATGCGCCGGGCACCAATTGAAATAAACTCGCCGAGTGCAAATGATCCAGCGGCGGGAAGATCCGCCCTTTGAATCGACCACTTTTGATGTAAGGCTCCGGCATGTATTGCAACAGTTCGTCCCAATTCTCCATCACATGGCCATCACCGTCGACAACTGGCATTCGGTCCCGGACCATAATCAGCCTCCTCTCGTCTTCGCTACTGATCTCTCTGTACCGCGAAACCCCTGCTTCATCAATAATGATGCACGCTCGAAACGCACATCAACGGCGGCACCGAGAGCGCCATGCTCTTAACTGCAATACTAGCACGGCCTAACCTCCCGCCTGAATACCCATCGCCATAGCAAGAAAGAAGCATCGGAAGTCATCGATGCCGAAGGACATATTGACGAGAATTATGAAGAGATCGAGGAATGGTTCGAGGGTAACTTTCGCGGCGCGCCGGCCTATCCGCTGTTTTCTTCACTCGACGGCTGGCCGCGCGTTAGTCGAGAATTTGCGTAGTTTGCGCAATTGATCGAAAATCTTTGGGAGCATCTTTCTGTAGACAGCGAATTCCCCGCAGCTAGGCCACGACCAGCGGGCCTGATATTCATTTTAAGAAAATCCTTGAAAAAAAATTCGTTGAGTCTCTCTCGGTATGAGCCGTGAAATTGACGAGCGCAACCGCCCTAATATCAAATAATTCCTTACGTTGTGGTCACCCAACGCCCTGAAAACGGCGCGAAACGTCGCGGTCGCTGATGGGCTTGTCAATACAACTCCCCTTCGCCTTTTCGCTCTTCGCGCGGGCGCCAACGGAGTAGATAAGCTTCTGCGCGATTGATCGCTTCGTTGCATACGACGACAACGAGAGCGAGAATCAAAATACCACCCAGCGCGCCGGTCGTCGAAAAAAGCGACGTGTTGTAGTTAATCAAATAGCCGAGACCCTTGCTTGCGGCGATGAATTCACCGACGACAGCGGCGACGATCGCATAGGGCAGGCTGATCTTTAACCCCGTAGCGATCCACGGCACGATCGCCGGCAGCGTGATTTTCATGAGAACCTGGCGCTCCGTCGCGCCCATGATGCGCAGGACGTTTTTTAGCTCCGCATCGACACTCTTGACGCCGGCAAACGTATTAAAGAAGGTTAAGAAAAATACCACGCTCACCACGAGTATGACCTTCGAGGTGGGACCGATACCGAACCAGATAATGAACAACGGCGCCAGCGCGATGCGCGGAATGCCGTTAAAGGCGACGACGTAGGGGTCTAGAATGTCCGCCAGGACTTCTTTCCTCCCGAGAACAAAGCCGATGCCGATGCCGAAAATCGAGCCGATGAAAAAGCCGCTGAAGGTCTCGTAAAGTGTGATCGCCAGATGGCCGAAGATCGATCCGTCGGCGAATACTTCGTAGAGATACAAGAAAACCTTGGATGGACTCGATACCCAAAAGGGATCGATCAATCTGCCGGAGCTCAACTCCCAAAATGCCAGCAGGACGAGACCGAAAATGAGCCGGTATAAAAACAGACGTCCGCGGCCGATCATTTCATTAAGAATTCATTGGTCACAAGCTCGGCGTAGGGCGAGCGTTTTTTCAAGATTCCCGCCTGTTCGAGAATGTCCTGAGTGATCTGAAAGCTTCGTTCGCTGGTGCGGCCATCCGGGCTCAGCGCAGGGAGTACCGAATTGACGCCGGCCAATAACAGATCTGGCGGCGTTTTGCCCAATGCCGGCTTCAGCGCGTCAGCGACTTGTTCTGGCGTGCTTTTGAGCGCCCATTGATTTGCCTTCGTTAGCGCACGCACCATTCTGCGCACCAGGTCGGGATCTTTTACCACCGTTTCGGGCCGGACGATCAAATTTTCCATCAGAAACTCCGGGATCGACGGATCATCGCCTTTGGCGTTGTTGATGAACATGATCGCGAACCCGCGACTTATCGCCGTCTCCGGCACTGGCGGCGCTGTCAGAGCAACATCCACTTTGCGATTCTCCAAGGCGGCGAGCCAAGTGGGACCGGCGCCGATTGGAATGATCTGCACGTCTTGTTGAGGGTTATACCCTGCTTTGCGAATGACGAAGGCGGCGAGGTGCGCCGTCAGAGCTCCGGGATTCGTGACGCCGACAGTCAGGCCCTTGAGCGCCTTGATTTTCTCCGCCAGCGGCATCGACTCGGTGACGCCCTTCGTCTTGGCGCTCTCCTTGTGCATCGCCCAATTGATGAAGACTCTATTGAGGCCACTCATGACCATCATGAGCTTCTTGCCCTCTTGATGAGCCAGAATAACATTGTCGCCAGTCGTGAAACTGAATTCTACATCGCCGGCGATCAGCGCTCGGATGTCGGGGCCTCCACCGCCTGTAGAGGTGATATCTAGATCAAGTTTTTCGTCGGCAAAAAAACCTTTGCTCTGGGCGATGTAAACCGGCGTCATAGAGTGCGCTACGACCGGGATCGTCATTTTGACTTTTCTCGGCGCCTGCGCGCTCACCGGCAGAGTCGACCAGCCAAAACACCAAAGCGCTGAGAAAAAAATTGCCGTCAACGGCTTCATAGGAAAATCTCCTTATCTACGCTTCTGCCAACTTTACTTCAGGACGCAATTCTTGCCACAGCCTTTCATACGTGGCACGGAACTCTTGGCTCTCATAAATCCTGAATACATCCCGGGGCCGCGGAATCTTGACGTTCTCGATGGATTTGATCCTGCCGGGCCGGGAGCTCATCAGCACGACACGGTCGGCCAGCGTGATCGCCTCGATCAAATCATGAGTGATGAAGACAATTGTTTTCTTGGACGCGGACCAAAGCTTTAGGAGCTGATCTTGCACGACGATGCTAGTCTGCGCATCGAGCGGGCCGAAGGGCTCATCCATCAGAATCAATTCCGGATCGTAAATCAGCGTACGAATAATATTGGCCCGCTGGCGCATGCCGCCCGACAGCTCGTGCGGATAATGCTCCTCAAAGCCGCTCAGGCCGACTCGATCGATCAATTCCCGCGCTCGTGCGCGCCGGACGCCTTTTTCGACCCCTTTAAGCTCCAATGCGATCTCGACGTTTGCGACCAATGTACGCCAGGGCAGAAGATTGTCTTTTTGCGTCACGTAGCCGATTTTCGTGCAGATGCCGTCGATGGGTGCGCCACGAAAAACCACCCGCCCCATGCTCGAACGCAACAGCCCAACGATCAGATTGAGCAGCGTCGATTTGCCGCAGCCGGACGGGCCGACGATGGTGACGAACTCCCCTTCGGCGATCGTCAGATCGACCGAGTCCAAGGCCAAAACTTTCTTACCCCGGACTTGATATTCTTTGCGGACGCCTTCGATGGAGAGCAAAGCCACGACGATTCCTACGGGCTAATCTGAGCAATGGAGGCACCGATGCCGTCCAGAGCGGTTTTGCCGTTGGCATCCATGTTGTCGCGCCGCGGCGTGTCGTAATTTGCGATATAAGCGGCGCCCCCGACAAAGACTATCGCAGCCGGAAACTCGAGCGGACCGCTGCTGCCATTCTTCGCGATCTCCTGCACCTGCCCGTCCGGCGTAACCGTCACGATGGCATTTCGCTCATTCGCCGCAACCCAAAGCTTGCCATTGCGATCGAAAGCGAGGCCGTCCGCGCCTTCGAGCAACGGGCTCTGAGCCAATAGCGTCGGTTTGCCGCCTTTGCCGTCGGCACCGATCGCGACTCTCCAGATCGCGCCACGCGCCGTATCGGCGACATAAAGTACGCCTTTGGAATCGATTTCCAAACCATTGGCGACGGTCGCCTGCTGCGTCTTGCCGTCGGGAAGTGTGCGGGTGTGCTTTTCGATTTGAACCGCCGGTTGCTCAGCGCCCCCATTGGGGCCGACTCGGTAGACGATCCCGCTTGCGCCGCCGGACACGAAAAGATTTCCTTGGCGGTCAAATACCATTCCGTTGGCACCGGCCGTGCCGGTGGCGAACGTTTGGGCGGTTCCAGGTTTTGCCGGATTGAGCTCGCTTGCCCGGATGCGCACGACTTCGCTGAACGGTCCGACCGCAATAAACAGATCGCCCTGTGGGTTGAACGCAATACCCGACGGGTCAGCGTTGACCTTTTTTCCTTTGATCTCCCGCGACTCAATCCGCCCCACCACCACCGGTTTGGGAGCCTGGGGCTCAACGCGAAGCACATTCCCGGCAACTCGGTCCGGCAAATAGAGCCGACCCTGCTTATCGGCGGTAATGCTCTCGACGATCACCGTGCGCTCGGCGCTCGCCGGATCCAGGTCGACAAGAATGGAGACCGCTGGACTTCTACTCTGCATCGTGGCGCAGCCACCGACAAAAAGCGAAACAACTGCGATCAGCGTCAATTGCATATCGATATTCTCCTACGCGCTAACGGATGTTTAGCGATTCACTCCTCATGGATCACAGGACCGGATGCATTATCGCCTTGGCTTCAAAGATTCAAGGCTCGCGCTGCGTTGCCGCCAAGAATTTTTTCTCGTTCGCCGTCCGTAAGGTCGAGCTGCTTCACCCTGCTCACTGGCTCAAAATCGCCCATCGCCATCGGATAATCCGTTCCAACGACGACGCGGTCCGCGCCGACAACTTGAACCAAGTAGTGAAGTGCCGCGACGGAATGAACGATCGAATCGAAGTAACAATGTCTTAGATACTCGGAGGGCTTCTGCGGGATGACTTTTTTCAAATCGACGCGGAGCGAATAGGAATGATCGAGACGCCAGATATTGAACGCGAGCAGTCCGCCGCCATGCGAAAGGCAAAGTCGCAGGTTCGGATACTTCTCGAACAGGCCCTTCAAGATCATCCGCTCTATCATCATCGTCGTGCGAAAGGTAAATTGAAGGACGTTGCCAAGAATCGGCATCAGCGGATCGTCGACGTCGACGCCGCCTTCGAGGGGATGAACGAATAGCAGCATATCCAGTTGCTGCGCCGCCTCAAAGAACGGCTCGAAGCTCGGGTCATCGAGCGGTTTGTCACCCACCGAGTTGCCGATCTCCAACCCTTTGAGCCCCATGTTTTTGGCCTCTTCAGCGATGGCCACCGCGTCCGCAACGCTTTGCAATGGCACGCTGCCAAAGCCGACGAAACGATCAGGATGCTTTTGGACGACCGATTGAATTGCCTCGTTCTGCTTCCGCGAAAAGTGCGCTGCCACCGCCGCCTCCTCCCAATAGAACAATAAGATCGGCGACGGCGAAATCGCCTGCACATCTATATTCATTTCATCGAGCGCCTTGATTCGCGCCACAGCATCGTACGCCCCCGCGCCGAGCCCCGCTCGCATGCCGATCTGGGACGTGACGGACAGTTTGTCACTGTCGAGACAAATCTTCGGCGCGCGCTCTTCGTACTTTCCGGGATGCCGTAGCGCCTCGATGGGAAAGAAATGGGAATGTAGATCAATAATCATGTTTCCGCTGCTCGCATAAACATGCAAGCGGGATTTGAATCGACATTCAATACACCAATCGCGGCGATTTTCTACTCGAAGGATCACGAACGGGATGTATCGAATCGTGATTACCATGTCGGTAATTTCTGACTATGTCGGGAAACTACTTATCCTGGAACCGTCAAAGAAGCCGGTAATGATGAAATTCATTCGATAAATCACGTTGCCGAACCAAGGTATGAGATTTGCTGCATAACTTTAATCGAAGGCAAGCGATGCTAAAAATGTTTTCGGCATAATTCCACCAAAAAATAGGGAGGTGCTATGAGGCGCTATTTCAGCTTGGGAATACTTGCACTGTGCTTGCTGGCAAGTGGACTGGCAAGCAGGGCTTCTGGATGGGAACGCTTGGGCGAGCGTGAAGTCGACTTCAGAGGCGACCATGATCGGATCGAAGTCGGGCGCAACGAAGGTAAATACAAGCAGCTGCAGATAAAGGTTAAAGACGCGCCGATCGAAATTTCCAACATGGTGGTAACCTTCGGTAATAACCAGAAATTCAACCCAAAACTACGACACCGGTTTGCCCAAGGATCAGGTAGTCAGACGATAGATCTTCCTGGCGAACGAAGAGTGATCAAGCAAATCGATTTCAACTATCGCAGCATCAACCGTCGAGAGGGTAAAGGGAGAGTGGAAGTTTACGGCCGGTAAGATAATCGCCCGAGGTTAGGGGTTAGGCTTCAAATGGGGTAGCCGCATTTGCCGCGCCCCATGTGCGATCTCGCTATCAACGTTTTCAAAGAACCAATGAATTTGGTTTGTTGAACGGTCATTTCCAGCCCAGCTCTTTCAGTGCCTGTTTTAGGTAACTCTGATCGACGTATTTTTCCGGTCTAAATATCGACGACGGTTTTCAATCCGTCCATTTCGATCTCCAGCTCGGGGTGCCAGGCCTGATTTGTCAAGTAGTAGTCAAGACCTTTCTCGGCTAGGGTCGGTGTAAGTTGAAACTCCCGGGCAAGAAATTCGACGGCGGCTTTCTTATCCTGCTCGAACCATTTCTTGGCCTGCAACACAGCCTTTAGGAAACGCACGACTCGCGGACGGTTTTTTTCCGCCCAGCTCCGCCGCACGGAATAGGCCGAAAGAAGATAGGTGGGAAAAACGTCGGCCATGCGCCCAATCACGTTAAAGCCCGCGTCCTGCGCCTGGAAGGCATTGGGGACTGCGAGCAAGGCTGCGGCGATCTGCCCGGCGCCCATGGCGGCGAAAGATGATGTGGTGCCGCCGACGCTGAGCAGTTTGTAATCGCGCGGATATTCAAGCCCTTTGATCTTGAGCGCGCGCCGAAGAACGAACGCCGTACCCGAAGTCAGCGTCGAAGAGCCGATGGTCGCGCCGCGCAAGTCCTCCCAGGTTTTATAGTTCTTTCCGCCCATGAGCATGTGAGTGAGCTTGCTACTGCCGGCGATCATCGCAATATCCATCCCTTGTTCCACTGCCGCTATGGGACCGTCGTTGGCAAGCAGTCCCGCTGAGATCGATCCAGCGATCATCGCTTGAACCGCCGGAGCCGTGCCGCGCATCAACACGACTTCGACGTCGAGTCCCTCCCTTTCGAAATAGCCGCGCCGCCATGCGGCCCATAAATGGCCGTAGCCGAGTACTTTGGATGAAACGCCGACGGGAAATTTTATGCGCTCCTGAGCGAGTCCAGACGACGGCAGCTGGATGACCAAGACGAGCGCAAATAATATTTGCTTCATGGGGCTCTCTCCTGTTCGGTGAGCAGAGCGTCACTGAGAGCCGAACCGGCTGTATCGAGAATTGGCTGCCTTGTAACACGCGATGACGGAGTTGGGAAGCGTAGTGATAATGCCAGAATTTCACAGCTACGAAGCCGGTTCATTAGAAACCGATGCCGAATCTTGCTACAAATAGATCAACCGCCGCACAATCCGTCCAGCTCCGGCAAGGATTTCATTGGAAGAAGAACTCACACAACATGTCGACGCCCCGGTAAAGCCCGCATCTCGGTCGTCTCGCTTTCACACTTTCTCTTCTCTCCGCCATCTAGACTACCGCTATCTTTGGACCGGCACACTGATGATGAGTGCCGGTCAATGGGTGCAACAGGTGACTCTGGGTTGGCTTCTTTATGATCTTACCGGCAATTCGATTCTGCTCGGCGCGCTCAACGGCCTGCGCGCGGCCCCTTTTCTACTTACGGGGCCAATGGCGGGTGTAGCCGCCGATCGTATGGATCGGCGCAAATTGCTGCTCTACACCCAATGGGCGTTGATCATCACCGCTGTCGCCATGGGCGCGCTGGTCGCCTCACCGTACTTAAGTATCTGGCATATTTTTCTTTTCACCCTGATCACGGGCATCGCCTGGACAATTACCGAACCGGTGCGCATGAGCATGATCCCCAACGTGGTGCCGAAGGAAGATCTGGCCAACGCCGTTGCCCTCAACTCCGGCGGCTTTAACTTGATGAAAGTCATCGGTCCGGCACTCGGCGGCGGCCTGATCGCCTGGTTTGGCGCCGCGGACAATTTCTTTGTCCAAGCCATCGCTTACTCCGGCGTGCTGGCGATGATCTATCTCATGCATGTCCCGCCCCATCGCGCCGAGGCCAAGCGCGACACCGCGCTTGCCAATCTCAAGGAAGGCTTCGCCTACGTCTGGTCCACGCCGGCTGTGCTAGCGCTGCTGACGCTCGCTTATGTGCCGCGCGTTTTCGCCGTGCCGTATCAAACGCTGATGCCTGTGTTTCAGAAAGACGTACTCAAGATTGGTCCCGAAGGATTGGGCCTATTGATGGCCGCCCCTGGCATCGGCGCGGTTATCGCCGTGCTGACGCTGGCGTCGCTCGGACATCGCGTCAGACGCCAGGGTCTGCTGCTGGTCGGCAGTATCGTGGTTCTCGGCGGATTTCTGATTTTCTTTTCTCAGATCACCTGGTTTCCCCTCGCGCTCGTGACTTTGGTGATCGTCGGCGCGTTTCAAATGTTCTTTCTCGCCAGCACGGCTACGATGCTTCAATTGGTCGTACCGGACGAACTGCGCGGCCGTGTTTTGAGTCTTTACATGCTCGACCGGGGCTTCATGCCGCTCGGCGCACTGTTCGCCGGCACGACGGCGCACTTCATCGGCGCACCGCTAACCGTGGCGACCATGGGAGCCATCGTCATTGCTCTGACACTGTTCGTCGCCTGGCGCATTCCCGCCATTCGAGCGCTTTAGATACCATTGAGCTGGAATGAAGTCGCAGCCGGGAGTGAATGGCTCCGCCGGCCAAGAACTTTCACGACTCTGCCATGACGGTCGTCATCGAAGGGTTCGACGTCTCAATTCGTCTAAATGTCAGTTCAGAGGCGAATCGACTAACGGACGGCTGCGCATCGTCTGCTGGACATTTATTCCACCATGGCGTATCAGAATGACACTTCCTTCTGTGCCATTTTTCTCAATACGACTTTCGGAGGATCAGGTATGTTAGCAAAAAAAATTGTCGGCGCCTCGTTGCTCGCTCTGTGCTTGTCATTGGCCGGTCAATCGACTCAAGCGCAGCCGGCACAGGAATTCCAACCCCAAGTCGGCCAGGAAGGTAAAGACGTCATTTGGGTGCCGACGCCGCAGGAGCTAGTGGACAAGATGCTCGACATGGCCAAGGTCACACCAAAAGATTTCGTGATCGATCTCGGCTCGGGGGACGGGCGGACGGTTATCACGGCAGCCAAGCGCGGTGCCAAAGCGCTCGGCATTGAATACAATCCGGAGATGGTCGAACTATCGAAGCGCAGCGCTGCCACAGAAGGCGTCAGCGACAAAGCGAGTTTCATCAAGGCTGACCTCTTCGAAAGCGATTTTTCACAGGCCCAAGTGATCACGATGTTTTTGCTATCAAGTATCAATATGAAGCTGCGCCCGAAAATTCTCGATCTCAAGCCCGGCACGCGTATCGTTTCCAACACCTTCGATATGGGCGAGTGGAAACCTGACCAATCTTCTACAGTGCCCGGGTGTAATTCTTGGTGTACTGCCCATCTCTGGATCGTGCCGGCGAAAGTCGAAGGCACATGGAACCTGACCCAGGGCGAGCTGACGCTGAAGCAAGCCTTTCAGATGATCTCAGGAACTCTCAGATCCGGCAGTAGCGTGACATCGATAAATGGCAAGCTCAACGGCGAACAAATTTCTTTTACGGCTGGCAACATATCCTACACGGGTCGCGTCAATGGAAACTCTATGGAGGGGAGCGCCGCCGGTACCAAGTGGAGCGCGACTCGGGCTGGAAAGTGACGCGCATCGGAGAAAAAATAGAAATGAAAGGGCCGGGATTCCAGACTCGGAGCGTTGCTAATTCAAGTGCGCTAAAAGTTTTTTCCCCTCGGCTCTCCCTTCTGCGGCTCAGGCTTGCTATAACAATTATCAAGTAGTTTTCGGAGGAGGTTTATGAACAGAGTATTTGCTGCACGGAAATTCATCCTGTTGTTGTTGCTGTGCCAGTCGTTGGCGGTCGGACTTGTGCATGCCCAGCCGGCCAAAGAATACCAACCCGAAGTCGGCCAGGCGGGCAAAGACGTCGTATGGGTGCCGACGCCGCAAGCGCTGGTGGACAAGATGCTCGAGATGGCGAAAGTGACGCCGAAAGATTACGTCATCGATCTCGGCTCGGGCGACGGGCGGACCGTGATTACCGCGGCCAAACACGGTTCCAAGGCTCTCGGCATCGAATACAATCCGGACATGGTCGAGCTATCGAAACGCAACGCTGTCAAAGAGGGAGTCGCCGATAAGGCCACCTTCATGAAAGCCGACCTCTTCGAGAGCGACTTCTCTCAGGCGCAAGTAATTACCATGTTCTTACTGCCGAGCATTAATATTAAATTGCGACCGAAAATCCTCAATTTGAAACCCGGCACGCGCATCGTCTCGAATACTTTTGACATGGAAGATTGGAAAGCCGACGAAACCGCCAACGTCGAAGGTTGCATGAATTGGTGCACGGCTCACTTATGGATCGTGCCGGCGAAGGTCGAAGGGACCTGGAAAACACCTCAGGGCGAGTTAGTGCTCAAGCAGAGCTTCCAGATGTTAACCGGCACGCTCAAAAATGGAAATGTGGCCGCTCCGATCAGCAATGCCAAAATGACCGGCGATCAAATTACCTTTACCGCAGCAGGCACCCAGTACACCGGCCACGTCAACGGCAATTCGATAGAAGGAACTGTCGGCGGGAACAAGTGGAACGCGATACGGTCGGGGAAGTAGACGGGGAAAGGGAGAAATCGCAGTGAGCGCTCTGCGCGCCGCGGTTTCAATTAGAACTGGCAATAACGGCGAAGCGCACTTCCGGGAGTGCGCTTCGTTTTTTTGGGCCTTAACATTCAGAATTTTTTAGCGCCGGGTCCAGCATATATCTCGAGCTTATTACCGTCAGGATCGAGAAAGTATGCCTGCGGGCCCCAGAAAACCCCCTGATTGCGGTCTTCTATATTAAACACTTCGACGCCGTTCTTACGCAGAAAATCGATCGAAGGCTCAAAGTCCTCCGGTTTTATTTTGAAGGCGTGATGCACCGGCGTACTCTGCGGCGAGTCGTATTTGAGCGGCTCATTTCCTTTCGCTAAGATAATGTAGTCATCGCCGGTCTGCAAAAATACCATGCGCGGCGATTGCTCGACGACCTTCATACCAAGCAACCCTTCTTAGAATTTGCGGCTCCGATCCAAATCGGTCACCGGCAAACTGAAATGCAATACACCATGGGTTTTCAACATTTCCGACCTCCTCCGCCGCTGTGTCCACGGCGATCGTTGTGAGTTCATTTAGCACATAGGCGATGTCTCGCAAGCTGTCAACAGAATCGCATTTGATGATGAACGCGTGTCCGGAGTTTTCTGCGCTAACTAAACGGGCGGGCATCCTGCATGGAAGGTAACAATTGAATAACACTGCTTGCTGTTGGCTCACGATCGGATCGGTGGCCAACTTGAGCAGCGTTCCGATATTTTTTCCCGCCTGATAGCTTGGAATACTGGACATCGATCCTCACCTAAGATAAGACCGGCGAAAGGAAGTCCTATGGGAATCGTTCCTATCTACGTGTGGAATCATTTGCCGAGCGCAGACAACAGAGACGGTCTCGTTGCCCGGTCAGAGCAGCCGGTGCTGCCGGAAGAGATGGAAAAACGCAAGATGCAGTTCCAGCGGCTGCAAGAGCAAGATCCTTATCTTCTGGAGAGGCTCGTCAGGCTGTTTCGCATCTTTAAGGCTGTCTATTGCCCATCAAGCCCGAGGCACATCGAATCAGCGAGGCTGATCTGTGAGTTCTTCAAACTACCGGCGCCCATTTCGGATGGGCGTTTGGACGCCGTCGACTATGGAAATTTCAAGGGACAACCACTATCGGGCATGAAGCCACCGCACGATTTTGTAGAGATAGCATACCCCGGCGGGGAGAGCTGGCTCCAATGTCTCGGCCGCTGGCGATCTTTTTTCGAGGAAGTGCTCCCAAACTACAACGGCCAACCCGTACTGCTGGCTGGACAGACAAGGGCAGCCATCCGAATGTGCGCGCATTTGTGTGACGGGATTACGATCAGCGATGCAGTGGATCTTGAAGTAACCGACCCCAAAGTTCCTTGGGTTTATTTCTACAAGTTTTAAGCGCGTCAATGTTCGGAGATTACGTCAGCAGATCCGCCCTTCTTTTTTACTAGTCGGACAGTGATTGATGCCTTTCCCGTTTGCAGCTAGCAAAGTTCGCACAGGTCATAACTCAAACTCTCCTCGCTTTCTCGGCCTACATTTATTTTATGCCCTGATCACACGGTGCCAGGACCTTTCGTTCAACTTGTCTCATTCTGTCCTGACGACGAGGTTGTCCTTATTTGGCAGAGTTTGACAAAAGTTATCATTTATGCGCTATTGTGGCGCACAGAATTTATTACAGAACTATTACGAGTTCTTTAAATGTCTCGGATCCTACCGAATAGGGGCCGCCAGGGGTCAAGTAGCAATGGCGAATCGCGGGTTTGCCATGAATTTTGTCACTTATGCGACGGTTTGACAGCGATTGACAAACTTAGCCATCTTTTAGTTTACTCTTCCCCATTTCGTAAGTTCCCTAAAATACGTGAAATTCTCTTCTGCTTACCCCGCGGTCCTAATATTGCTCAGAAGTTAAGCCAATATTAAGCCGGGTATGCCATGGGCTCATTTGTAACGTTTTTGATAGCTTGGAAGGAAAACTGGGTTAAATGGATCTCGATTTGGTTAGGGCACGCAACGGCACACGAGACGGTGAGGGCTACAGACCTCGGAGGGTAAACTCCTGAGCAGTCATCAATAAGGAAGACATATGGGAATTGTTCCTGTCGACAAGTGGAATCATCTTGAAGGCGCCGACAACGGAGACGGATTGGTTGCCCGGTCAGAGCAGCCCGCTCTGCCGGAAGTGATCGAGGAGCGTAGGATTCAACTCCGGCGGCTGCAAGTTCAAGATTCCTACCACCTGGAAAGAATCGCATTAGATTCTCGCGTTCTCATTATCGAAGGAATTTCAGGTTCTGGCAAAGACACGTTTCAGGCGTACCTAAAAAAGAAGCTCAAAAACCGAAATGTGTATGACTATTCCGAGGGCGAGCTATTGCAATCGTGGAAGCAATTGCACGTTGAGGGCATTTTTGAATTGCGCGTTAAGTTTATGAAGCTTTTCGTGAATTATGTCAAAGACATCGTTAGTCGGGACGAGAAGGCCGTGTTTCTTATGAACAGATTTCACTTGTCCACGTACGCTTCGACGATCATTCAACAACCCAAGCTAGAAAAAGAATACGATGAGATCATCAACGTTTTGAGAACGCTGTCTGTTCATGTATTTATTTTGCAATTGGACGAAAATGAAATTGAGGAGAGAGCTTTGCATCCAGAGAGGTCTACCGCGTGGGAGACGCATCAGAAACAGATAGCGAAGAAGGAGGGCTTTCGCGATGCGTTGGGACGGCATATTTGGCAACAAGGATTAATACTAGAGGTGGCAGAAAGACAACAGATACCATACTCAGTAATAAAGTTGCCCTCTGCGCCTGAAATTGGAGGCGGATGGGGTCGTGTCCCTGAAGCTCGAAGCGTTTTTCGTCGTGGCGTGCCGATGAATGCTGCTGACGCAAAAATCTCCCCGAGAAAGCGAAATCTTCCTCGAACTTTATAGGAAGATAATTAAGCGACTCGTGCAGTTGAAATATCTTTTCCTCGATTTCTCTAGGTGTAAAAAGGACAGAGGCGATGATAGTTACTGACAAGTTCGTATTTGTGCACCTACCACGGTCAGGTGGTACATTTGTTTCCGAGGTTATCAGGAAATTTTTTCCCTCGGCTCACGAAATCGGCTATCACTTGCCGCGAGCTGCCCTGCCCACAGAATATTCGCACCTCCCTCTCCTTGGTGGGATTCGGAACCCTTGGGAATTCTACCCCTCTTGGTACCACCATCAATATTCTGACACCAAATATTCGCCATTATTCTGCGGTCTCAGCGAGAATCGGAAGCTCGATTTTGTTCAGACGATTCGAAACGCGTTGAACCTCGGCGTGAGCGACGAGAAGCTCGATCTTTTGATCCAGGCCTTACCTGAAAACTTCAATTACCAAAAAAAACATATCTCAAACGTTACCAAAGACGTCATGGGAAAAATTCGAGGTAGTGGTTTAGGCTTATATACGTTTCGATTCAACCAATTGTTCGGGCCCGCTGACGACGTCTTTTTCTGCCGCGTCGAGTCTCTGCGCAGCGACCTCATGGCTTTTTTCGAGAAGATCGGAGCTGCGAGCGATGCTCTACGAAGCTACGTGCTTGATCTAGATAAGAAGAATACTTCTGAGCACCGCCATTACTCGACCTATTATACACCGGAACTCGCAGAGCTGGTTTTAATTCGCGACCGCCCATTGATTGAAAGATTCGGCTATGCGTTCGAGCAAGCTTCTTCCGCTGAGAATCAAGGGACAACGCCTTTCATAGAAGAACCCCACAACCAGCTTATAAATTAAAGCCTCCGGAAACGCGGGACATCTTACGATGAACAGCTACGATTTCTATCCATGTCAAAGTTTCCGCCAACACCGTCCGAAGAAACCTCACCGTAGCGTCGTGGGGAGTGCTAAGTCATTAACTGACTAAAGGCCACCTGTCTAATTATCAACGAATTCATGCCGAACGGCCTGCATTTGCCCTTAAGTTGCGACTACCCTTCAACAGATCGAACGACGAGGAGGCCATGTGAAAAAGACTGCCTCAAAACGTGAACAGCCAGGTACCTTGCGTAAAGGGTCCAATATTCTTCTCCACCGTTCGGACGAATCGAGCCGCGAAGGGGAGACCGTTCAGTCTGTGCCTGCCGACGATAGAGAAAAACCTACGGACTTTATCAGACAGCGTAGAATGAACAGAATTGCCCGCTCGTCGCGCGACGACGCCAGGGCAGAGCCGGTTTTCTCGTCCGAACCGCTGATCGCCTACACGTACGATCCGGACCTCGCGCGGCACGAAGAGGTCATGCTCACAGTCAAGACAACCCTGCAGTTAGAGAAGAACGACTTTCAGGCAGAGCATCTAAAAAGGCCGAGCCCGGAAGTGTTCGGTCGGGTAGCAGCCCGTCCGTACGTCTTGGGCATCGTAGCGGCATTTTCTCTAGGTCATGATCGATTCGATTGGAGCTTAGTCGAGTCGAAATGGGTGTTTTCCGTGGTTGAGCCCTATGGTGTGGACGT
>VBKY01000273.1:0-6745 GCA_005879255.1 Deltaproteobacteria bacterium | reverse complement strand
GTTCGGTTGATCGACATGAAATCCGGCGAGGGGAGAGTTTGTCAGAATCCTTGGCTCAATCAGGGACACACTGTCGAGTTCTCGCCCGATGGAAAGAGACTATTGGTCGGCTCGTCGGGTTTCGACGCCGTGTTTGAATTCGATACCGATAGTGGAGAAGTCGTTTGGGAATGGTTTGCGTGGGACCACGGCTTTGACCGATCAAAGCTGGGTCACTATGTCGTTCGTTCGGAAGCCAAGTGCAAAGCACTCGAAGCCATGGGTCACGAAGTGCTGTTGGTGGACGATCCAGGAAAGTACGAATTCGGCATTCCTACTCGGCAAAAACCGGCGCATCTCAACAGCGCGTCCTACGACTCGGAAGGAAGGATTCTTGTTACTTTGTTCCATCAAGGAGCAGGCTACGTAGTCGATCGGAAGACAGGTGACGCTCAAGAAGTGATCTCTGGATTGATAAACCCACACAAGCTCTCGCGGCGAAAGCGCGGAGGATATTTCATCTCGGACACCAGAAGGGGTAAGCTGATTTTCATCGACGAAAACTATCGGCGTACGAGCGAGATCGCCCTCGCAGGGACGCCAGGGATCGAGCGATCGCCTCAATTATCGGAGTACTTGCAGAACACGACCGAGCTGAGGGAAGAGCTGTTCGCCTGCATCGATATCCATCGAAGCTCTCTTTGGCTCATTGACGTAAAACGCCGCAGTTATCGCGGCATCAAGTTTCCGGTGGAGTGGTCGGTTCACGATGTCGCGAGCCTCGGGCGACAACATGGGCTTCGTATACGCGGCTTGGTCGGGACACAATTCGGCAAAGTCGCAGCATTCGCGCGGCAACTGAAAATCATACATCACTTCTCTGTGGACGGCTGTGAGGTCACTGCTTTGGTTCTTGATTCCCAGGACCGACAGAGACAGTTGGACGTTTAAATAGACGTTCATCATTCCCGTACAATTAAGACTTCCGAGAAAGCCTTGCCTATGCTAGATGTGCATTTGAATTTAATTTGCACACCCTTGTCCTCATAGCGTAAAATCTCGAAAAGCTAAGTAGCCTTGATTGCGCATGCCCAACCCACGAGGTTGAATGGGCTAGCAACAATAAGACTTCCAGGCGGAATTTCCCTGCAATCCCAGGCCTAGTTCTACCAGGTGCAAGCAGGCGAGATAGTGGTAAACGCTAATGTCGAGCGATAACCTATGAAAAATAAAATCTTCGTTTTCGTAGCGGGTAGTTTCATTCTTGGTGCTGTCTATTTAGCCGAAGCTCAGCAGCCGGCGAAGGCCTTGCCACGGATAGGGTTAATAGCCTCTACCGGAGCCTTCGAATCATTCCAGCTGGGCTTACGCGATCTCGGTTACGTGGAGGGCAAAAATATCTTGACCGAACGCCGTTATGCAGAGGGCAGGTTGGATCGGATTCCCGGACTTGTGAACGAGCTTGTCCAGCAGAAAGTTGATGTCATTGTCGCTATTAATAATGTGGCAATCCGTGCTGCCAAAAAAGCGACCCAGACAATCCCCATTGTGATGGTGACTTCCGTCGATCCGGTTGAAGCTGGGTATGTGGAAAGTTTCGCACGTCCACAGGGGAATATTACTGGGCTTGCCAATCTTGGCCGCGATTTAAGTGCGAAGCGCGTGGAATTGCTTAAGCAACTCTTTCCGAAGATGTCGCGAGTTGGGATTCTCTGGGACGCAGACGGTCCGGGACCCAAGGTAGCTCTTAAGGAATACGAAGAGGCGGCACGGGGTTTCAAATTGGAGTTTCACTCTCTTGAAATACACGGGCCGAATCCCGATTTAGCCGGAGTTCTTCGAGCCGCCAAAACGGCGCGTGTGGATGCGCTAGTCGTCGTCAGTAATCCGCTGATGGTTCAGCACGCGAAGCGAGTTTTCGAGCTGGCGGCAAACTACCGCCTCACGTCGATGACTGAAGAAGCCCGATATGTAGACGCCGGCGGTTTGATTTCCTACGGCGCGAATACAGCCGATCTATACCGGCGCGCCGCCGAGTACGTTGTCGAGATCTTGAAGGGGGCTAAGCCTGGCGATCTGCCAGTGAAGCTCCCGTCGAAATTTGAGATTTTCGTAAACCTCAAAACCGCCAAGCAAATCGGCGTTGTGATACCACAGCACGTTCTAGTCCAGGCAGACAAGGTGATTAAGTAGCCTCGCGCTATTACCGCGGGCTACCTTTGTCGCGAGATAGACGAAGCGCCGCAACGAATCCGCGCACCTGACAACGGAGCGCTTCCCAGCCACCAGTTTCCATTTGCTGTTTCTGGCGTGGACATGCTGGGTTTGCCTTGGCTGTGACCACGACCTTAGAATCTGATTCAGAACTTGTCCTGATTCTGACCGGCACTCGATGCCGGCTCAAAGAGCCAGCGATTTAACTGCGTTCTGTATGTAAGTTGATTGCGACAAATGGAGCCTGCCCGTAGGGTGTTAAGTTATTGATAGAACAAGTGCATGCTGGCTCTCGCCTAGCCTTTGGAATAACGACAAATCTGTTCATTTTCGGCATAATTGACGTTTCCAGCATCAACAGCGCCGGACCTTCTTAAGGCAAACGCGATAATCCTTTTAAAAACAGACTACTTGCGGTAGCATACTTTGGCCTGGACAGCGTGGCATAATTCCTGCTGCACGAGAATTTGTGGGAGGTAATGCATAAATAGTGGAGGGGAATTTTTGTTGGAAGAAACATTAGCAGCTGAGCAGCGGATCGGAATTAATCGTGAGACGAAGAACCGAGGTCGCTCCGCCTCCAAGTCAGCAATACCTTGGGGTTAACGTTCCTACGGAAATCGTACCGATGGTGGACGAAGTAAGCCCATCGGCCCTGACTATGCCCAATTTTTTAAAAAAAATGCTAGCTCCTCTTCATGGCGGCGGAATCCGGCGTCGCCTCCTGACGTGGGGCCTTAGCCTTTTTGGGATTGCATTGTTGGTTGTAGTGGTCGCCGGCTACTTTTATATGGCAAGACAGATCCGGCAAGACGCCGCCGCATTGCAGTCGGAGCTGGCCTCGGTCACCGGGGAGCAAATTCACAACTTTGTTCGACAAAAGATCGAGCGGTTTTCGGATAACGCCGACGCCTTAAGTCTTTATACGTTAGGGAGCAAAGAGCAACAGTTACTGCTGGGTCTTCTGGTCAAAAACGACAGCAGCTTCACCGACGCTTCCATTATCAACTCGCAGGGTATGGAGGTCGTGAAGGTATCCGACAGAAAAGTTTATTTTCCTTCCGATCTAACCGACCAGAGTACATCGCCCAAATTCGTCAAAGCGCTCAAGGGTGACGACTATATAAGCCCGGTTCACACTTCGACCCGAGCCCAGCCGTACGTCACACTGGCGATCCCGCTTTGGGGCGCCGCGCAGAGTATCGTCGGCGTGGTTTCGGCCGAAGCCGATCTCTCGTTTCTCTGGGAAGCGATCGGAAAGATTCGCTTCGGCACTGCGGGATACGCCTACTTAGTAGACGAGCATGGAAATCTCATCGCCCATAGAGATGCGACGCTGGTATTGAAGCGGATGAACCTCGAACAAGTTGATGGAGTCAAGAAATTTTTGCGCAATCCTACCCGGTCAGATCCTACTCCCGCCCACGAAGGGAGGGGATTGACGGGCAGCCCCGTGTTAGTCACGTATGCGCCGGTACCTGAATTAGGCTGGTCGGTTGTCCTGGAGGAGCCGCTCGATGCAGCGTTAGCCAACGTGGAAATATTGAGGCGCTCAGCGCTGCTGTTCCTGGTGGTGGGTCTGTTCGTCGGAGCCGCCATCATTGCTTGGGTCAGCCAAAAGATTACTAGACCGATACAAGAACTACGGCAGGACGTGGCAACGATTGGAGCCGGCAATCTCGAACACAGAACCGATATTAAGACCGGCGACGAAATTGAGGAGTTAGCGGTTGAATTTAACAAGATGACGGACGCTCTTCAAAACTCCTATGACACTCTGGAACAAAAGGTGGACCAGAGGACCAAGGAAATATCCGCACTCTATAGCGTCACGACTGCGGTAAACCAATCCTTGGCTCTGAAAAACATCTTGGATGCGGTCATCGCAAAGATCACGGAGATATTCCGTTTTGAGAGCACGCGGGTATTCCTCTTTAACGACGAGATGGAAGAATTGGAGTTGCGGGCGTCCTTTGAAGTAGATTCGGAACGTATGACCCGGATAAGCACGTTCAAGCGCGGACAGGGCATCATCGGCCGGGTTGCCGAGTCCGCCGAGCCAATGATATTTGAAGACATCCGCACGGACCCGCGCTATGCCGCGCTTAGCACGACTAAAGCGACACAGAGCGCCAAGCTGAGCTTTTTCGCGGTCTTTCCGATAAAGACCCAATCTCGCGTCTTTGGCGCCATACTTTTTAACGCACGCTCGCCACGAAAACTAACCAGCGATGAAACGCGGTTACTCACGTCGATGTCCGAACAACTAGCCGTGGCCGTAGAAAAGGCGAGTTTGTTCCGCCAATCGGAGACGAGGTCTCAGCAGCTCTCCGTGCTCAACACAATTGGCGCGGCGGTTAGCCAGTCGTTGAATCTTGAAATGGTTCTGCAAGAGGCCATCGAAAAAATGATCGAAGCGCTTAATTTTGACGCGTCCTGGATTTACATCCTAAATCCGTCTGAAGAGGAACTGCGTCTTAAGGCGTACAAAGGCCTTGGCGAAGTAGCGGCCCGCTCGATAGAGCGACGAAATCTATCAGTCGGGATCAGCGGCAAGATTTTCCAGACGGGCGAACGACTGGTATTTGAGGACTTACAAAATGACGTAGGATACAAGCAGCTCAGTCCTGAAAATAAGATAGGCTCCTTGGGATTTACTAGCGCAGCCGGATTCCCGATCAAGGCCAAGGAGAAAGTCATCGGCGTCTTACACCTTGCCAACAAAGCAAGGCGTCACTTCGTTCCCGATGAATTACAACTCATCGAGTCCATAGCCCAGGAAATCGGCGTCGCCGCGGAAAATGCTCGGCTTTTCGAGCAAGTGAACCAGAAGACGGCTGAGCTGGGGCAGATAAATCAGGAGCTAGAAGACGCGAACCGAGCCAAGACTGAGTTCATTGCGGCAATGTCTCATGAACTTCGAACTCCTCTCAACGTGATCATGGGTAATGCGGAGCTGACCGGTGACGGTTTCTTTGGAGATATTAACCCTGAACAAAAGAGATCTATGATGCAGATTCGGCATCATTCTCAGTTTCTGCTCAAGCTGGTCAACGATGTTTTGGCTTTGTCGCGGTTGGACGCAAAAAAGATGTCAATGGAACTGGCGACCGTCGACATCGATGAAGTAGTCGCTCACGCTCAAAGCCAGATCGAACAACTTAACCGGCAGAATCGTTTGCAGGTTCGCTGGGATATCGAACGGGACCTTCCCACCATTGTCACCGATGTAACCAAGCTTAAGGAAATTTTGCAAAATCTTATCGGCAATGCTTTTAAGTTTACTCCTCGAGGCCGGATCGAGCTGCGAGTTCGGAATATCCGGGAGCTCGACCGTATTGAATTTACCGTCGCCGATACGGGGATCGGGATTGAAGCGCACGATATGGATCGAATCTTCAGCGCCTTTGAGCAAATAAAGGAAGCGCATACCGGAGATTTTAATGGTGTCGGCCTCGGCCTAAATATTGTCAAGAAATACCTTGAGTTGATGAACGGCGATATTCGCGTCGAAAGTCATCCTGGCGAAGGTTCAACCTTCACCTTTTCAGTGCCTTATTTCATTCCGCTCCATTCTTGAGAGCATTTCAATGAGAGCAAAAGCCGCGCAACGAAGTTCTCTTCGCGGCTAAACGCGCTTATTCCGAGTCGCCCATGAGCCGCAAATTTCCCTGGCCCAGTCGCCGCTCGGACAATAACGGAGGTGACGAGAGCAGCATTTCAGGCCAAAGCGGGCGAAAATTTCACCTGGATTTCGCTAAAACACAAAGGCCCGAGCGACCACGGCTCGGGCCTTTTGCGGTATGCTCTTGGCGCTCAGTCCTCTGCTCGCCTTACGCCCCTAGACCAAACGCTCGGGTCGGATTATCCCAGAGAATCTTTGTGCGTGATCCCCGGGAGATCTTATCATTGCTGCTGATCGCGCCGACGGTTTTGTCGGGGAACTTGTCGATGGCGTCGCTGTGTGGGTAGTCGGTGGCAATCATCAAATACTCGTCGCCGACATGTTCGATGAACGCCGGCGCCAGTTCTTCGCCGGCTTCGCAGCTGATCCAGCAATTGCGTTTGAAATAGGTGCTCGGCTTCTCCCTAGTGATTTTCGCCGAGCCGTGGGACTCATGTTCCCAGTGCTCGTCCATGCGCTCAAGCCAGAACGGCGCCCAGCCACAGCCGGACTCGAGATGGGCGACTTTGAGTTTGGGAAATTTTTCGAGCACGCCATCGGCGCAGAAGTTGAGGCATGCGAGCATCTGCTCCAACGGATGGCAAGCGACATGGCGGCCGAATTCGCTGTAGCGGTCGGAGCCCGCTTGCGCCAGGACCGTCCGCGCGCCTTCGTGAACGCAAACCGTCACTCCCAATTCCGATGCGACGTCATAAATCGGGTAATAATCAGAGCTCGTGAACGTGCGGCCACAGAACTTATTGGGGCGCCAAAAGATCCCAACCAAACCGAGTTTCTCGCGTGCGTATTTTAATTCTTCAACCGCCCGCACTGGATCCTGCAACGGAATCAACATCACGCCGTAGAGCCGTTTGCGATCGTAATCGC
>VBKY01000272.1 GCA_005879255.1 Deltaproteobacteria bacterium | reverse complement strand
GTAATTGGGGCCCGGCCTTTGTTTCTGGACTATCCTGCCTAAGGGGTGACCCGAGCGAAGAAGCCGCTTGGCCGATTCGATTTCCGAGGACTAGGAGCCGGCAGAGATTTGGGTCTAGAGAAGATGGCGCGGTCTTTCGTCTGGGTTGTGAGACCCATCGACTGGTGTAATTTATTCCTTGTCTTTAATCTTCATAATAAGTAGCATCACCGGCGATGGATACGAACGTATTTGTGGTGCGACTTTCCAATGAATCGCCATGCCGGAGGTTGAGATGGACGTGATAAAAACGATTCTCGTGCCGACCGACTTGTCAGCCCTTTCCGCCAAAGGCCTCGTTTATGCGGTAAACTTAGCCAAAGTCCTGGCAGCCCAAGTGGTCGTTTGTCATGTCCTACGAACTGAAGAATTTGTGGCGCACGCGCGCCTCTTGGAAAAAAGCTCGACTGCGTCCAAGGTCGAAGAGCAACTAAGTTATTTGCGCGAGAGCCACAGGGAGCTTCTCCACGACTTCGTAACGCGTCACCTGTCGCCGTCGATGAGGGATGTGGTGATCAAGGAAATTGTCGAGATGGGCGAACCTCACGATCTGATCGTTGAGTGGGCAAAGGATAACGCCGTCGACATCGTCATCATGTCTACCCACGGTCGTAGCGGGCTTGCCCGTATGATGCTAGGCAGCATTACAGAAAAGGTTCTGCGCAAAGCCCAGTGTCCGGTTCTGGCGGTTCCCTGTCATGAACAGTGAAGGCAAAGCGGAGCGTGACTCAGTTGCTGAAATCGCGGCCCGGCCTTTCTTTCCTAACTTTCCCGCCTGAAGTAAAGATGTTGGTGGTCAAGTCCAGCATCGAAGCAAAAGTGCTGCACACCTGATCCGCAAGGAGAAAAGAGACGAAACCCTCGAAGAGTCCGACAACCTCCCTGATCCAGACGTTCTCGCTCAGGAAATCGTCGACCTCGAAGCCGCCCCCGAATTCCGAGAGATTGCAAATGATCTAAGAGCGGAATCGTCTGAGACACGAATCGGTTCTCCCTTTGTCAATCTTTATTTTGCTGGATGTTTGTTTCTTATTTGTCGCACAAGAGGGCACTTCGCGGTTGCCATCGGCTGCCGTCAGAACTTCCTCGCTCAGGAATAGTATTTGACAAGACTTCAGGGACTAAAAGAGAATCGCCGTAATTGTTGAAATATCGACGACGGGATATTCTGCTCGGTACTTTCAGTAAGTCGGAGTTTGGTCTATTCGAGAGTACTGCGCTTTCAGTACCAGAGGTAACGCGCTTCAGGAAAAAATGGTTCCGTGCAACACCAACCGATTGCCGACGAGCTCGAGTCAATGTCGAACGAAAAGGTACCCCCTCATATTCGGGCGCTGAAGATCGGTGCACAGGCGGTGGGAGCGCTGGCCGTAGGCGCCTTAGCAATCGGTGCACTATCTATCGGTGCTTTGGCGATTGGTCGGCTCGTGATTGGTCGCTCACGAATCCGACGACTTGAGATCGACGAACTCGTGGTGGCTAGGCTCCACGTCACGGATTCACTAACTGTGCCGAGCACACCAGCGATTGAAAATGATCTGGCGAAGAAACAAGAAAGTGAGCACTTCAACCCACCCACGACGCTCGATCGGGCATTCAACAAGCTCTTCGGACTTCTCGTTGGGCTCGGGCTAGGTCTACCGCACAACTATCTGCTCCAAGTACGTGGCCGAAAGAGCGGGCGAGTCTACTCGACTCCAGTGGATGTGCTCAGTCGAGACGGCAAGCGATACTTGGTGGCGCCCCGCGGGTACACGCAGTGGGTACGCAACGCCGTCGCGAGCGGTACGGTATCACTGAAGAAAGGACGGCGGTCCGAGCAGTTCGGCATACGTATACTTTCAGACGACGAAAAGCCGGAGATCCTGAAGTCATATCTCGACCGTTACAAGCTGACGGTGCAGCGGTATTTCCCGGTGCCCGCCGGCTCTCCGACCGAAGCCTTTCGGCTATTGACCGGACGGTACCCGATCTTCGAGCTGATACCCCAACGATGAACTGGGCGGTGTTGGCCCTGCGAAGGGAAGGCCGTTCGACGTGCCGTTCAAGGGCGACGTCGCTAACGACGGGTGTTCGTTCAAAGTGCATTCTAATTCACACGCAACGGACGGATGCCGTGTGGGACAATTTCAGTTAGGCATTATGTTTTTTGCATAACCGACTAAATTAATCTTCCCACCCATATCTTCCCCTTAGTCTTACGAAGTGACACTCTCCCAAATATTCCTCTCGAATTCCTGCTCTGTCTTTACGAATGCGCACCAGACTTTGAAGCTCTTTCTCGCCCATTGGGAATACGAGATAACCGGGTATCTTTAGCTGTTCAACAAGCGGGCGGGGAATACAGGGTGCAGCAGCAGAGATGACAACGGCGTCGTAAGGAGACTGCTCCTCCCAGCCAAGGGTTCCGTCGCCCACGAGAACCGAGACGTTCCTGCAGCCCAGGCTGCCTAAGATGGTGCGGGCTTTCAAAGCAAGCTCTTCCACCACCTCAACAGAAAAGACCTCGGCGCATAGCTCACTCAGGACTGCCGCCGCATAACCCGAGCCGGTTCCTACTTCAAGCACTCTTTCCGCTCCTGTGAGTTCAAGCGCCTCAGCCATGAGCGCTACCATATAAGGTTGCGAAATGGTCTGATTCGCGCCGATAGGCAGCGGATGATCTTCATACGCCTGGTCCCACAATTCGCTTTCAACGAACAAGTGACGTGGTATCTTAGCCATCGCCCGAAGCACGCGAGGGTCATTGATCCCCCTGCGTACAAGCTGTTCCTGTACCATCCGTTCCCGTGTCTGGACGTAGGCGATAATCATTATAGTCTTCCACGTATGATCAATTGTTATTGCCGCTCTTAAATAGCGTATTTGATGCACGGCCTGGATTCAACGACGGGTCCGCTTGATTAAAAACTACCTTTTTCAGCCGTGTTTTGTCTCCATTACACGAGTCTCTTAAGTCATTTCATCGGGTAATCTCTGCCTCATGCGTCGTCTGTTCATTATGCTGGCTCTCTTGGTATTGCCATCAATTCTTGACGCGAGGATCGCCAAGTGGAAAGGAAAACCAATTCCCGTTTCTATCTCCGCTCAGCGGCTTACCAGGATCGAATTTCCTGAAAGTCTTCGATCAGCCTTTCTTAGCCGATCTGACATCGTCGTGGAGAAGGAAGACCAGTCTCTCTACGTCCGAGCTCTGGCGCCGGACGTTCAGGACGCTCTTTTCGTAGTAGGCGAGAGCGGGCCCGTATCGGGACAGACTTCGAACTTACGACGCGCTGATCGATAATCTCACAGAGCATTTCAAATCCAACGACGCCCCACGAGACCCGGACGAACCTGCCTTGCCGGCAGGCGGGTTAGCTGCATAAATTTTCTTGCAGTAAAATAATAGCAAAGCAAGAACCCCTGGGAAGGAGGGGTTACTTGCCGTTGGCGGCAGAGTCCGTCAACAAATAAAACGAATGGAACAAGACCTTGTTTTACCAAACTTTAGTTTTCGCAAAAACGATCCTATAGAATAACTTAGGCTTTGCCAAAAGGACCTTTTAACTACCAGGGATTGTATGATCGGAGCGGCTTCTGAAGGATTGCTCTGAATTTAGATGTCACAGTGTGCGCTATGGCTGCGGGTAAAGCCAATAAAGCATCCAATAGACAACTACACCGGTGACCGACACGTAGAGCCAAATAGGAAGCGTCCGACGAGCAATCAGCATATGTTTATCAAACTGCTCGTTCCAGGCACGATAGATTGTGGTCAACGCTAATGGAACGATAACAGCGGCTAAGATGATGTGAGAGATCAGGAGCGCGAAATAGACCGGTCGAATCCCGCCCTGTCCAGGAAAGGGTATCGAGCCAACCTTAAAGTGGTATATCAGATAGGAGACAAGAAATAAGGAGGAGGATCCAAAGGCCATCAACATGCATGTCTTGTGGGCCGCCACCTTTTTCCGTCTGATGAAGAGGTAGCCGACGGTGAGTAATATGGCGCTTGTCCCGTTGAGGACGGCGTTGAGAGCGGGTAAGACCGAGACTTCGTAATCTCCTCGGATCTGCGCCTGCCGGCCCACCAGAATGAATCCCACAGTCAAGAGCACCAGAAAAGATACAATACCAATACCCGAGAGAAACAATCGATCTTTCATTCTGCCATCACCATCTAGAATAAATCCTCGATCAAATAATCTTTCCCAACCCATTAACACAGTGGGTAAACTTTAAAAAGCATCCAGCCATATAGGAATTGTCCAGTGGATGTTACTGAGGCGACTACCCGCGGAGGGGTCCCAAAGAGAGTCGAGGAACGAGAAAATGCGGGGCGTAGGCTTTTTCCTTAATCAACTCCATGATTCGTTTTATGTGTGCCGAGGTTCCCGTTCCGGCGGCAATGACTTCGGCATCTGTGAGACGAAAAAATCGGAAGCGTAGATCTTTTTCACATCCAGCCGTTTTAGATAGTCATCGCTTTCCTGACGATCAGATGCAATGACGCCTCCATCTTTGCACAAGATCGCGGCTCCTCATCGCTGTTTTCTGGAGTAAGGCGGATTCTCCTCTCTGAGATATGGTCGCATCATAGATCGCTTCCGAGAGCATGACGCAGACAATGAAAGCATTCGTAATGAAGCCGGTAAAAAAGTGACGGTCGTGCATGGAATGGGCGTCAGGATCAGCGATAAGACCAGTGCACCTCCCTTAGTCCGGAAAGCGCTGAGTGGATCAGAACGCTGATGTGCCTCATTGAAAAGCGGGGCGTTGATCAACCCCCCTCGGAAAAGAAAAGCGATATGACTCCAGGCGTATTGTTGGTTTGTGCGCCATTGCCAATACATGGGGTTTATTCTGATCATGCTCGACTTCTTATTTCAGTGGCTGACGCTCGTGACCCTGGTGATGTTTCCGATTCTTGTGACCATGTAAGTGCAAACTTGCGCGCCGTGAAGAGAGAGAAGCCCTAGAGGAGTTCGGCTCCAAGTAATATGGCCGCAAGGCCGGCGTTTTTTCCCAGTTGGGTGGTTACGGTCAGTTAAAAAGGACAGAGCGCCCCGCAATGTACGGCGGAAGCTTTTGATGACCAACTGTGTAACAAAGTTTCCGCCGGTGTGTCTTCCCCAATAACAGTCGTCCCAGGGAAGGAAGATTAGAATACAATAAATTTGATTGATCCTGTTTGCGGCATGAAAGTAGACGCCAACAACGCTGCGGAGGAAGTTCGATTACAACGGACAAAACTATTTTTTCTGCAGCCATCACGGTCTGGCGAAGTTTAAGGAAAATCCCGAAAAGTTCCTCAATCAGCAGGTGCGCGAAGGTCGCGAGCACTCTCACGAACAGGCACACGTGGTTGCGCAGACAGGCGTTAATCTCCGGACGTTTCTCAGAAGGAATTTGTTTTATAACGACTCAATATAGGCTGTCGTTTTCGTTTGTTTCGGTTTTGAAGACCAGAGGCTAGCGGGAACCACCGGGTACCTTAATTCTCCTCGCCTAAACCAATTGGTTTATAGAATTAGCTCGTGCGCACGCCGAGAATTGAACTTGGATTAGGGTTCCGGAGGCCCTCGCTTAATGGAGAGTACTGGTACTTTTTTTGGTGAGCCGGCTGGTGATGGGAGCGGCGCGGTTTTCGGTGTGATGCCAGTGGCGACACCAGCGATCTTAGGGTTTTGGACCAATTGGCTAGAGTTGCTGGTTGATCGATACGACATGGCCGAAATTACAACGCTGCTCAATCCGCGTTCCCAAAACGTTCCTAAGACAAAAGCAGAAGGTATGAAACCACTTGAAATCACTAAAGGTCGAAAGAAGTTTGTTAGAGTGAAAAACACTGTGTAAGTTCTTCGTTTGAAAGAACTATCCACAAAATTCGATAGAAAATTCCCAAGCTGGACGTCGCCGGTTCGACCCCGGTCGCCCGCTCCAAAATTCCTGTTAAAAATTAGCTACCTTCAAGTGCGCTTTTTCGGCTTTTTGGCTGAAAAAGCCAAAAGTTCCCAAAACGTTCGCAGCGTAAAAGTAATAGCAAAAAAACACCGGGCCGCTGTACCGTCAGTAGTCTTGAATCTCGATGGTCAGAGGCTCTGATTCATCGTTCCTCTAGTTCGAAAAATCGACGTTGCTCTCACTGAGCCTTGCCACCGGATACGACATTTCTTGCACTGTAGCCCCACTCCATAGTTTTATTGAGCATAGCGGTGAGGACGCGGAGGTAGCCGTTCACGGGGAGAGGCGAGACGCCACGCTTGCGGCTCCCTACTATAAAACCTCAAGGAGCTGTGGTGTAATCTGGTGAAAGTTGTACGATCCGAAATTAGGGATAGGTTAAATCCAGCGGCTTGCAAAAGGACACGAAGAGCATGAAGGGAGAAATAATCTTCGCGGTGAAAACCATGACAGAGAATTAATGCCGCCTATGACTTTACAAATTAAACTCAAGGAGGTTTGCCATGGCTCGTGATGCACAAAACGAACATACGCTGTCAGTTCGAGAGCGCGACCGCAGGTATTCCAGTATCCGAGAGCGCTTGCGCGAGAATGGAGTGGACTGCGCCATTGTCAACGGTAGCAATCTTTTCTACCTGAGCAATGGGATTGCAGGCGAGCTCTACGGGTTGCTTCCAGCCGGCGACGTCCCGTTGACCGTCGTTGTCAACCGACGCCATCTGATTGATATTTCACCGAGCGTCTTGCTCGATTCTCAGGAGTGGGTGAGTGATGTAAGACCCGGTTCTGATGCGGCCGCTGTCGTCGAGAGAATCAAAGAACTCGGTTTGGGTCAGGCTACGATCGGACTTGCCGGGAGTCTCGATTATCGTTTTCACAACCGACTGAAGGCATCGCTCTCAGCGGCCAAGGTTGTCGACGTGTCGGATATCTTCACCGATGTGCGCACCATCAAAAGCGCTGAAGAAAACGCGATGATCGACCAGGCCAACAAGATCTTCGATAGCGCCATCCGGAGGATTCACGAAGTGGCCCGGCCGGGCATGTCGGGAAGAAAGATAGTGGAGGAAGGAATCCGGGCGATGTGGGAAGCCGGAGGAGATCTCGAATCGACGCTATCCTTTAACTTCGGCCCGGTGCCGGCACAGAATCCGATTTTGGCGGACCTCTGCTCGGAACTCTCACGGCTCACTCGATCTTCGGTGGCTACGCTGGACACAGCGATCAAGAGATCTGCTTCGGCGAGCCGAAACCGGTTCATCAAGAAATGTTCCGGGCTGTGACCAGTATCAGAAATGCGGTGCTGGCGCAGGTGAAGGATGGCGCGACCCAACGCGATCTCATCGACGCCTACCGGAAAGCCTGCAAAGAGACTGGTTTCAAATCATCTCCTCATTCGCAGATTCATCAGTACGGCATCGACGTGCCGGAGTTTCCGGGACCAGGATACAGAATTCCCGATCCGAAACCGGAGGCCGGCGGATTAGGCGGCGCCGGAAATTATGTCCTGAAAAGCGGCATGATCTACAGCATATCGCCCACGGTGGTCAACAATGAGGGTTCTGACACATTGCTCGGCGGCACTTCTCTAGTCGTTACGGAGAACGGCTACAGAAATCACGGCGAGCGCAAGGTTGAAATGCTAGTGGTGGCGTAGGAGGAACTTACTTCGCCTTGGGCCTATACCGGCATCAATTGCGGGAGCTGGTCAAGGAAGGAAAGATCGAATGGCAATCGGTCGCCGAGGTATGTGATGTCGTTGCGGGTCGAGCGCCCGCACGGATGTCTGCCGAAGAAATTATTGTTTTCAAGGCGCTTCGGCAGCAGAGCATTTGCCAACTGGATTTATGCGCAGGCGCGCCAAAAGGGTTTGCGCCAGGAATGGAATTTTCACTAAGCTGCTACCCAGCTTTTAGCAAAAAGCCAATCATTTCTTGACGAGCAATTTCTTAAAATAGCGCCAGTCCGGATGTTCTCCCTTGACCGCGTCGACTTTGCGCACGCGGTTGCGCCAGCGGGTGCTGTACTCTTCGATGTCCCTCTGCGGAATCGGTTTCGGAGTTCCGATGGCGTACGCCATATAGTTCAATCGGGCCAACTCGAAAACGTTCAAAGTGATCAGCGTCGCGTCCTGGACACTGACGCCGGCGGTGGTCATGCCGTGACCAAGCAAGAGGCAGGCGTTTTTGTTGCCCATGGTCTGCATAAAGTCCTGGCCCAGCTCGTCATTGATGATCGTCACGCTGCGCCCGTAGAGCGGAATGCCCTCGAGGAGCAGTTTCAGTCCGGGCGGGTTGTAAGCGGCGTATATCGGCAGCAGCGGCCTTTCGGAAGCGGTCAGAGCGACAACCCAATCGGGGTGCGTGTGAATGACACTCATGACTTCCGGCCGGGCTCGGTAGACGGCCAGATGCATGGCAGTTTCCTGCGGCGCGTCTTTGCCCTTGTCGGCCTTCAGTACGTTTCCTTTCATATCGATGGTAATGATGTCTTTCTCGGTGGCAAATTCGAGCCCCTCTTCCGCGGGACCCTTCGACTTGATCAAGATTCGATCGGTGCCGGGAATGCGCGCGCTGACGTGGCCGAAAGCGCCTCGCGTCACGCCGCGGTCGCCCATGATCCGGCAGGAGAACATCACCTCGTTCGTTAGCTGTTTGATCATTGCGCGTTCGGCTGGTTTTGCCATGGCTGTCTCATTTCCTCCTTGAGTTTGGACGTCAGAAACTTTGAACCTGAAACTAGAAGCTCGGAACCTGCCGAGCTTGATCACCTATGACATGATGTTCTGTAACGCGAGCTTTACTTCTTTTGTTTCCCCGCTTCGGCCAACGCCTCCTCGAACACGAGAATTATGGGCTTCATCTCCATCCACTCAGGACGGCTGTCCAGGTCCAGGTATTGGACGCCTTCGACGCGCCGGTTCACCGGCTTCACGTCGTCTTTCGGAATATCTATTCTAAATGAATCCGGAGCCTCTTCGGCGCTTTTGGACAAGGTTTTTTGCAAGGTGCTTTGTCCCTCGCGAGAAAGAAACCAGTTGATGAAAACTTTGGCCGCGTTTGGATTGGGGGCTTGGTTCAACAGCCCCAGGGTGCCGTATTGAGTGTGTAGCGCCGCCCCTTCTTTGAGCACGACCGCGAATTCGTCCACGGAAAGTCCCTGGAGCTTCGCTTTATCGATGTCCGAGCAGAAAAAGCAAATGCTGAATTTGCCGCCGGCGAGCCAGTCGACACTTTGGCGGAAGTCGCGGAAAAGGGTAACGTCCATTTCACCGAAAAGACGTTTGATGAATACACTGCCGATGGCGGGATGGTGATAGAAAAAGCGCATCGGAGCATTGCCCGGTCCCGGGCTTCTGATATCCCGCGCGAGGATCTTTCCCTTCCATTTTGGCAGCAAAAAATCCCAGATAGACTTGATTTCTTTTGGGTTTACGAGTGTGGAGTTGTACGAAATGTTTCCCGTCTGCGGCAGGCCGACGTAGCGAAAGACAAACTTTCCTTCAGGATCGACATAGCGGTGCTTCCCTTGCCACCAGCGGGATTCATCGGTCACTTCGGGCAGCAGGAGAACGGGCTTGATCGGATCGAAGCTGTTGGCGGCGTGAAGCGTCCGGTAGTTTGATCCCACGCCCTCGCTGCTGACGTCGGCGATAAACTTTCCGGCTCTTCGCTCGGCGAGAATGCGTTTGGCGGTTTCACCTCCTCGCCCCGCTACGGCGACCACTTTGATTCCCGGATAAGATTGTTCGAACACGCCCGATTCGAGAACCGCGCCCCAACCGCCGATATAGACATTCACCTGCCCTTCTTTTCTCGCCGCCTCTACGGTCCTTTCCCACTCGGTTTTGCCGCTGTCGGCGGTCCATGCTTGTCCCGTCATTCCGAGCAGGGCGAATAACCCAAAAATCACTCCGATTATGTTCGTTATCTTCGCTAGAACAGGGACCAAGTTTTTCTCATTCGGGCGTATTTAAATTTCTTTGGTCCTTTCGGGTATTCGTAATTTCTAGTTTCCCGTTTCAATTTTCTGGTTACTAGAAATCAAAAAGTAGAAACTTGAAACTGAATTACGCTTGCGCCGCCGCTCTCTGATGCAGTGCATCGAACTCCGGCGCGTTCTCCAATTGCTCCACGCGCGCGTAACCGATCTGTTTGTAGATCCGGTTGGTGCCACAGATGAGCTTGGCCGGATGCGCTGGATCGGCGCTGAAATGCTGATGTATAGTGTTGTGCGGAATGTAAACCATGTCGCCGGCCTGCCACTCCCAGCGGCTCGGCTGCTTGGCGATGCGCGCGTAATATCTGTCCGTTATGTCGACATCCACGTCCCAGTGAAGATCGTAGCCGCGGCCTTCGAGCACGTAGAAAATTTCATCGGCGACTTGCCACTGCTTGCCCGAACGACTGCCCGGCGCGATCTCGTGCAGCTGGACGTCGATCGCCTTGACGCGGAGAGGCACCGACGCATCGGCAAGCAGGCGGATGCGGCCGTGCGGCGTGGTTTGCCATGGCGTGTCATTGGGCTTGATGACTTTCTTGAGGCGCACATCCTCCGGATCGCGAATCACGGACCATTCCACCGGCGGCCCCCAGCGATCGTCGCCGGCGGACGGGGAGGTTCCCAGCGGGCCCTGCTGATGTAGCCCGAGGAAAAGCCAGAGCGGCTTCGCTTTCATCACCAAGATGACGACTCCGTGATCGGGGTCTTCGTTGTTGTGCCAGTGAACGGAATCATTATGCACCGCGACGGCGTCGCCCTTTTCCCAGTCATAGCGCACGCCGTCATGCATGTCGAAGCCGCGCCCTTCCAGAATATAAAAGAAAGCTTCGTTCTGGTGGCCGTGTCCTTTGTCGCGCGCAGCCGGCGGCAGCGTGACGAAATGAGCTTGCAGGCTCTGGGTCACGAAGGGCTCGTTGACCGGGCTGATGATATTTTTTTCGCGCGCTTTGCCGTCGAGGTAATCCCTGTAGTCTTTGCGGATCACCCGCGGAACCGAGCTGAGGTGCTGGCGCCGCGCTTCGGAAAGCGAATAAGTTTCGCTGGCGATACTTTTTACGAAGACGCGCGGTTTATCATATCGGGGTGGCGGATTGGCCATATTGCTTATCTCCTTCTCAAGTTGCGAATCTTTATAGCGGGTTGATTGGCAAGTAGTACATGGTCTCCGACATGTCAAGATGCCAAGAGTGTGTCGCGGTTCCATCTTTAGCTGAGCCGCGGCTCAAGAAAGTTCGATCAGCAAAACAACTGCATCGGAATCGAAAAGCTCCCGTGCTCCGATCTCTGCTGCTAATTTTCACCAAGAATGATGAATGGGATATCTGCAAAATCGAAAGACCCTGAACCGAAGTTGCAAAGGCTTCGTCTGGAACAATTCATTTTAGAATGGTAGGAGTAGCGCACGACAAAGCGAAGGAGGAGCAATGCTGAGCAGGGAAGAGAACGAAATGCTGACGAGGACCGGTCCCGGCACTCCGATGGGAGAGCTTTTACGCAGGTTTTGGCTGCCCGCGTTGTTGCCCGACGAGCTTCCCGCGCCGGACTGCACGCCGGTCCGCGTGCGCTTGCTTTCGGAAGATCTTGTCGCATTCCGAGACACTGAGGGCCGGCTCGGGTTGATCAGCGCCTACTGCGCCCATCGTCGCGCCCATTTGTTTTTCGGACGCAATGAAGAGTGCGGCATCCGCTGCATTTATCATGGCTGGAAATACGACGTCGATGGCAACTGCGTCGATCTGCCGACCGAGCCCGCCGAGTCCAACTTCAAAGACAAGATAAAATTGCCTTCTTACCCGCTTCGCGAAGCGGGCGGCATCATCTGGGCGTATATGGGAGCGAAGAATCGAATACCGGAGTTGCCGCGGCTGCCGATCACGCAGGTGCCGCCGGACCACAAATTCGTTATCAAGCGGCTGCAGGAATCGAACTTCGCCCAGGCCCTCGAAGGCGGCATAGATTCGGCGCATACACGCTATCTTCACGGCCGGCTCGATGCCTACCGGCACACCGCCAACTATGTGAAGGCTACGGAGCCGTTGCGCAAGAGGTTCAGTGAAAATCCGAACAGCCTGAGCCCTCGTGAGCTGGACATATTGTTTCGCATGACGGACAAGGCGCCGAGAGTGATGGCGAAGAGAACTAACTATGGTTTGACTATCGGGGCGCGCGGCACCATCAGCAATGAAAATTATTACTGGCGTTTCAACCAGTTTCTGATGCCCTTTTACACTATGCCACCCAGAGATCCCGGCGGGCATGCATTCGTGCCCATCGACGATGAAAACTGTTGGGTCTGGACTTTCAGAGTCACGACGAACCGACCGCTCACCGCGGACGAAGTCTGGGCGATGCGAACCGGGCAAACCGACGGACGATTTGGCGCGCCGGTGGATAAGGAGTACATACCGATTGCCAACAAGGCCAATGATTTTCAGATCGATCGCGAGCTGCAGCGCACGTACAACTTTACAGGGATCATCGGTACAGGCAACCAAGACATGGCCGCGCAGGTGAGCATGGGCCGAATCACCGATCGTACCAACGAGATGCTCGGCGTCACGGACGTGGGCATCATCGAGATGCGCAAGCTGCTTCTAAACGCGGCGAACGATCTCTGCGAAGGCAAAGAACCGGCTGAAGCCAACGATGCGGAAGCCTATGAAGGAGTCCGCGGTGTTTCCATTATTCGCGACAAGAATGTTGCATTCGAGGATTGTGCCGCCGACGTCCTGAAAGAAATCGAACGGACGAAGCATCGGTTTCGGGAGTTGAGAGCTCTCGAATAAACTGGGCTTGCGAGAGAGATACTCACCACGGAGGACACCAAGAGTACGAAGCAAGGAACAATGAGATTCAGCTAAAACGGTCTTTGCGTTCTTTGAGGAAAGAATGCCCGCGCCGGTGAGAAGCATCCGAAGCATTTTGAGAATTTGTTCCAAAGCGTTACCCCGAATATTTTTATCGGGGGTCCAGTCGGAGCTTCGGTCTGGATTCCCGGTAGAATTTCTTATGTAATCTTCCTGTCATGGGATCGTAGAGGCAAGCATGGCTGAAAAGGTTTTAGCGGCGACACAAATCGGCTCGAAGAAAATCGAGGTCCGGCAATATCTCATGCCGGAAATTTCCGCGGATGACGCCCTGGTGAAGATGGAAATAGCGGGGATTTGCGGCAGCGATATCGGCAGCTACGCGCAGTACCCCGGCGAGCCGCGGATCACGGGACACGAAAATGTCGGCTTCATCGCAAAAATCGGCGGCGATGCGGCGAGGCGCTGGGGAGTTAAAGAAGGGGATCGGGTCGTGGTCGAGCAATATCTGCCATGTGGAAACTGCCGCTGGTGTCGCATAGGGGAATATCGTCTGTGCGATCAAACCGACAAGCTTCCCGGTCGAACGATTCTCCGCTACGGCAACACGCCGGTCAGCGTGTCGCCTTCGTTATGGGGCGGCTTCAGCCAGTACCTTTATCTTCCAGCGAATGCGATCGTGCACAAAGTTCCTGCGCACGTGCCCGCGAAAGAGGCGGCCCTTTTCGTCTCCTTAGCCAATGGGATGCAGTGGGCCTATCTGCAGGGCGGCGCGGCTCCTGGCAAAACTGTAGTCATTCAGGGGCCTGGGCAAATGGGTTTGTCGAGCGTGGTGGCTTCGAAGGAGGCAGGCGCCGCCTGCATCATCGTGAGCGGCCTTGCCAAAGACGAGAACCGCTTTCAGGTTGCACGCAAGCTCGGCGCCCATTATACGGTCAACGTCGAGCAGGAAAATTTGACCGAGCGGGTCAAGGAAATCACCGGTGGTCACGGTGCCGACGTCGTGGTCAACGTCTCTCGCGGTGGTCAGGACACGGTCCGTGAAGCGCTCGAGATTGCCGCGAAGATCGGCACGATCGTTCTCGCTGGCCCGGGAAATCAGCAGATTCCGAGCAAGGGATTCGGCCGGAAGCTTGTGACCATGAAATGGGTCCAGGGATCATCTTTCACGGCATTCGAATTGGGTCTACAGGTCATGGCGTCGGGCAGGTATCCCCTCGGCGGGATCAGTACGCATCAATTCGATCTAAATCACGTCAACGAGGCGATCAGAAGTTTTTCCGGCGAAGAGGGAACCGCTGGCGAAGTAATTCATGCCAGCATTGTGCCGCAAACGTAACAGGCCGGTTCAAAGTTCAAGGTTCAATGTTCAAGTTCGGGCGTGGGGTCCAAACCTTGAACCTGTAACCTCGAACCTTGAACACACGCTAAATTGTCTTGCGCGTCTCGTATGCCTCACTCTCCTGTGTGTGCCACTGATAGCTCTTGACTCGATAAGCTTCGTCGGGGATCAAGCTGGTAATCCCTCGCTTCACCAACTCGGCTTCGAACTTCTGGCGAATCCATGGATCCTCATCCGCGTATTCGATCATGTCCTTGGCGCGGTCTTCGATCTTCTCGGCGTGGCCGCGAAACTGCCGCGGCGGATGAAGCGCCAGGTAGCGGGCCGGGTTCTCGCCGACGTTGAAGTGCTGGTGAAACCACTTGTTGGGCGGCACGAACATGCTGCCCTCTTGCCACGGGCAAACGATTTTTTCTTTGCCTTCCTCCCATAAGACCGAATAACCCTCGCCGGCCGGGATGACGATCACGCGTCCGGGCCCATGGCGGTGGGCTTTTTTGTAGGTCCGATTGGGAAAGATCGACATGTGACAGGACATCTCCGAAGTGGGAAACAAGACCGTGACGCTGAAGCCGCCCCGCTTGTTGGTGCTAAATTTGTCCCACGCCGCCATGTCGGGGAAAAAATTGCCGAACCAATAGATGCTTTTTCCGCCCCAGGCTTGCGTGGCATCCCCGTTCTGCACCAGCTTGGCCGCGGAGTAAAGCTCGCTCGTCTGCGACAAAAGATCGTCGCCTTCAAAGGAGTTGCCGAAGTAAAAGCTCGGCTCGGTAACGAGTGACATGGCGAGCGGAAGGTAACTGTAGCGCAACACGCGGGCCGGTTTGTCGCCGCGCATGTTGCCCAACTGCTGAAAACAATTGTGCGGAATTTGAAACAAGCTGCGCTCCTGCCATTCGAAAGTTTTTTTCTGCGCGCCGTTTTTTGCCCAGACGTTGGTGATGCCGCGGCCCTGCAAGACATAAATGACCTCATCCAGAGCAAACCTTATGGGCGGCAGCGTTTTCCCAGGCGGAATTTCCATAACGGTGGCCGACGTGATGCCTTCCTGTCCCATCAGTTGAACGAAGGCGGCCTCGCAGCCGCGCTCCTCCCACCAGCCCAATTCGACGGTCCGCAAGTCCTGGACGAAGTAGCCTCGATGAATCGGGATGCCGATGGATTCCATCCAGCGATCGTAAGTATATTCCTTGATCTCCACACCTGACCCTCCGGATGGGTTTTTGTTTGCACTCGACGAAGATTCTGCCATGACAATTCTCCTCTCGTTTGTATTGTGCAGAAAATAATCCAATCGCAGCCATATGTCTACCATAGCCTCCGACATTTGAGGTTCCAGGTTCAACGTTCATGTTCGTTTTCGGGTCGTGGAGCTTGCTTTGAACGTTTGAACTCTAGTCTGGGTGGCTATGAAATAGGAGAGCCTAACATTTTACGCGTTTCCTCGAGAAGAGAGAAAATAGCCGGCGCGTTGTGGTGCCAAGCATCTACACATCACAAAGAGCGCGAAGGCCACGATATCACCTTCGTGCTCTTCGTGATGAGAATCGGGAGATGAGCTACACTCCTCCAGGCTCCAATTCACCCTTGGGTGGAGTGCGCTGTGTGTAGACCCAGGAAGGCATGTTGCTCGTCATCCGTTCGCTTGCCAGCGCCGCCTCGTAGTTTTTACGGATCTCGGCATCTTCATCCACGTAGGAAATCGCTCTGCCGCCGTCCCGCGTGTCGATGGCGCCACCGTCGGTGGCCTGCTCGCCGGGCGCGCCGCCGTGGCGAAAGGCGGGTCCGTAGGGACCGTCGAAGACCAGCAGACGCAAACCTTCAGGATCAGTGCCGAAATGTTGATGAAACCAGTCGCCTCTCATGGGCGCCGCGCTAATCATGCCCACCGGCTCGTAGGTCTGTTTTTTTACCTGGTCGGCCAATCCCGCCTCCCATGGTTTCATGCCGAGGCGGTCGGGCCAGGTGACGCTGTAACCCTTGCCCTTGATGCAGACCAGAATCGCACCCGAGGAATGCTTGTGCGCCTTTGAATATTGTCCGGTCTTGTACTGCGCGATCTTCATGTAAAAGTTGGCGCCCGCCATGTGCGGCTCTATGCGGCGATAGTCGAAAGAGCGCCGGTTGTCGCGCGGCAGCTCGCAGGTGAGGATGTCGGGTATCACGTTAGTCTGGCGCATGGCCAGGCCGCGCACCGGGTCGGCGTAGATTTCCTCGACCGGTTTGAAATAGTCCGCCGATGCGTCGAAGCGGTCGCGAAAATCGTAGGGACAGTTCATGACGAAGTTGGGGTTTCTGACGAGATTGATCATGTTGGGGGCGGTGGTCGCGGCGAGCAAGAGCGCTGGCGACGAGGTGGCGTTGACCACCTGGTGCCAGGAGTTGAGCGGCACGGCGAAGAGCGATCCCCGGCTCCACTCGAAGGCGACTTTTTTGCTGCCCTCCTGCCAGACTTCTGTGGTGCCGCGCCCCTCGACGACGTAGTAGATCTCCTCGTAGAGATGGCGCTCGGGATTGAGCGCTCCCGCTCCCGGCACTTCGATGACGTACATCCCCCACAGATGCTCTGTGCCGAGAAGTTGAATCGCGATGCCGCGCCCGCCGAGCCGTTTCCACGGGGCCAGCGGCAGATTTTGAACCTTATGCACGCCGATGTCCCGATGAATCGGGATGCCTTGCGCCTCCATGAATCGGTCGTAAGGCGACCTGGGATTTTGCCACTTGCCGAAGCCCGCCTTCCCGTCAGCTTTCGGTTCACGCCACTCGAACAACTCTGCGCCCGGTTCAACGCCCATGTTTTTTCCCTCCTGGATTGATTAGTTCAAAGTTTAAGGTTCAAAAGTTCAATGTTCAAGGTCCGGAGCGGCTTCACACATTGAACCTTGAAGACTTTTTGTGGCTCGCCTTTCGCTCTAAAAAATTTTCCTCGTAACATCCTCCGGCGAAAACTGGATGCGGCACGGATAAGCGATCGGGCTGTGGCTCATGTGGTTGCGGACGAGCATTTCGGTGAAGTGAATGCCGATGGCCTTGGTATTGAGAATAGGAACCCCCGCCTCCGCTTCGATTTCCTCGCAGCTAATCGCGCCTGGAAAGACCCGTCCACCGAGGGGAATTACCAGCTCGGCGCCCTCGGCCTTGAGCTCCTTGGCGAGCTCGATCACTTTTTTCTTGATCGGTTCTCTGACTTTCGCCAGATCGCCGGTCTCGTACATGTTGAGCGCTTTGATACCGGTGACGAGCGGGGTCAAGCCGTAGTCGCGCAGGAGGGTGCGCGTGTACGGGATCATCGATTCGACGAGGATGGTCACGCCGACGCGATGGGCAAGACACGCGGCGACATGGCAGGTGGCTCGGAGAATCCCAACGACCGGGATGCGCACCGCGAGGCGCGCCTGTTCGACACCGGGATCGTAGGTGTTGCTTTGGATCACTGCGTCAAAACCCGCTCGTTCCGCCTCGATGACTTTTTTGATCAGCGCCGGCACGCGCAGCAGATGGTGCAGCCCGTTGATCGCGATTTCTTCCGAAAGTCTTTTATCGATGGCGCCGCCGCCCAGATCTTCCGGCTCGGCCTGAACGATCTCCGTGCCGGGAGAGGCATAGCTCTCCAGTTGGCGCTGGGTTTCGTTGTCGTAGCGGTCGCGGGATTTTCCTCTAGGCGAGTAAGACAGAAACATGATTTTCATTTGTGTACCTCCATTGGTTGGAGCCTATTTACATTTGACCATCTTTATCCTCAGCTTCTTTGCGCCGTTAGGGCGAAGGGCGCAGCATGCTGCGCCCCTACGTTGGTTTTGTTTGCATGGTTTACGGTTAAACGGTTCTCTGTCCTCTGTTCCTTCCGTATGAGGCGCGATGAATCCGCCCCTACTTTATATCTCTTCGCCTTCGTGCACTTCGTGTCCTTCGTGGTGTTTATTTATGGACCTACGGAAGCGCAAAAACACTTTTGTAAACTTCGACGACTTGATCAAAGCGTTCGGCCATCGCCGGATCGTTGACAGCGATTTCCAATCCCGACAGGCGTGGGTTGGCGGTCGAAACGCCCGGCCGAGCTGGAGTTCGGCTCATGGCGCTCAGAATCCTTTGTCCCTCTTCCGATAACATATGATCCATGAAGAGTTTGGCGGCGTTGGGATTTTGGGCGTTTTTGGCGACCGCGATGGGCAGTACATTGGCCGTCGTTGGCTTGGGCGCGACCCATTCCACCGGCGCGCCTTTCTGCTTGAGCTCGTCGACGCTCTCCGGCCTGGCGTTGATCAAAATACCGAACTCGCCAGCCGCAAGTAGATTGGCGAGCAAGGTATTACCGCTGCGAAAGTGGATCGCCTGAGTGGCGAGCCTTTTAAAATAAGCAAGCCCTTTTTCGCGTCCCATCACTTTTAGCAGGCCGTCGAACCAAATGTATTGCTTATCGTCGAGGCCCATTTTTCCCTTCCACTTGGCATTCAATAGATCCTCATATCCCTTGGGCGCTTCGGACTTGGCGACGAGCTTGGTGTTGTAGCCGATGACGTTCAGTTGCAAGTATGCGGCGACCCAACCACCCGCCGGATCGCGGAAGGAATCGGGAAAAGATTTTGCTTCGGGAGAAACGTACGCTTCCGTGTGGCCTCTCTTGGCCAGGAGATAGAGCGTGAAGGCATTGCCCTGTATGACGTCGGCGAAATGTTTTCCGGCGCGGGCTTCAGTGACGATCCTTTCGAGCAAGGCGGCGCTTCTGGTGGTGTAAGACTTGGGAGTGATGAACGGATATCGCTTGCGAAATCCGTCAAAAAT
>VBKY01000271.1 GCA_005879255.1 Deltaproteobacteria bacterium | reverse complement strand
GCTTCTATGCCTATCACGTGGCCGAGCACCACTCGACGCCGATCGGTATGGCGCCGTCACCGAGCGTGTTTCTCTCCGCAATTGCGCAACGGACGAAAACGCTGCGCTTCGGGCCAATGGTCTATGCGCTGCCGTTACATCACCCCCTGCGCTTGATTGAAGAGATCTGTATGGTGGACCAATTGAGCGGCGGCCGACTTGAGATCGGCTTTGGCCGCGGTTCCTCGCCAACGGAAGTCTCTTTTTACGGCCAAGATCCCGCTAAGGCGCAGGATATCTACACCGAAGCGCGCGCGCTGATCCTTGAGGGGCTCACCCACAAGACGCTCACGTTCGAAGGTAAATTTTTTTCCTTCAAAGACATCCCAATGGAACTCGAACCGTTACAAAAGCCCCACCCGCCGATGTGGTACGGCGTCCATTCACTCGAGGCCGCCGAGCGCGCTGCGCACCAACGTCTGAACATGGTGAGTCTCGACTCGGCCAAAGACACGCGCGCCTACAACAACCGCTACTGCCAAGTCTGGCGCGAATTGCATGGAAAAGACCCAACGCTGAAGCTCGGCTTGAGCCGCTTCATTGTCATCGCGGAAAACGGGCGTGACGCGCTTGCCACCGCAGTGCGCGCCTATCCGATCTGGCACCGCCATTTCTACTATTTGTATTCGCTGAAGGGCGGCAAGCCCACTCACCCGCGGCCAGACACCTTCGACAAGATGATGGAGATCGGCCACGCGACCGCGGGCGATCCGGATGAAGTTACGAAATTTCTTCGGGCGCAAATCGACGAATCGGCGGCGAATTACTTGGTCGGACAATTCGCCTTTGGCGATCTCTCCCTCGGCGAATCGCTGCGCTCGGTGGAACTGTTCAGTCAATATGTCATGCCGCGACTTAACTCAAAGGATTAGGAAGGAGTAATCCATGGAAAAAATCGGTTTTGTTGGAACCGGGGCGATGGGAAGCGCCCTGTTATCGCGTCTGAAATTAACCAACGTCGCGGCCGTGGCCTTTGACATCGCATCGTCGGCAATGGAAGCCGCGCAGAAGGAAGGCGCAGACACCGCACCGTCCGCGAAAGCGGTCGCGCAAGCCTCGACCATCATTGACGTAGTCGTGCGCACCGACCAGGAAGTTATCGAATGCACTCTGGGCAAAGATGGCATCTTAGAAGGCGCGACGCCGGGCTCGCTCGTGCTGCTCCACAGTACGATCCGACCAACGACGACAAAGAAAGTCGCCGAAGCCGCGGCCGATAAAAGAGTCAATGTAATCGACGCCTGCATGACGGCAATTCCGAGCGTGGTGCGCCAAGGTGGCTTAACGTTCCTCGTTGGCGGGCAAAAAGCATTTTTTGACCGCGCCAAGCCGCATCTGCTCAATATGGCCAAGGACGCGGTTTATATGGGACCGCTCGGCTGCGGTAACGTGACCAAGCTTTTTAAAAATATGGTCACCGCCTCCGAGGCCCTTGTCGTTTACGAGGCGCTGCAAATCGCCAAAGCCGGCGGAATCGGCTACAAGGCTGCCTTGGATTTGATGCAGAAAACCAAATCATCGAATATCCTGGAGCGCTGGGAGACGCGCTATGATATTAGCGCCGGCGATTTAAAATTTAATGCCGGCACCAATCTCTACGACAAGGATCTGCCGCTGGCCGCCGAAGTCGGCAAAAGCCTCGGCGCGGAAATCCCGGTCGTCGAAGCGCTGGCGAAATTGGGCATCAAGCTCAACGGCGGAAAAGTAAGTATCTAGGGTCTAAATAAACTACTCGGAAGCAAGCTGCGGGGTATCGACGAACCCTTATGATTGGTTGCCTCAAGTTGTTACCCCTCCCGAATGTTTTTATCGGGGGTCCAGCCAGAGTTCGCCTGGATTCCCGCTAAAAGCATGCGGGAATGACGGACTTTGACACGCCCAGGAATCGCTATTACGCAGCAAGCTGCGGGAATTAACCCAGAGAAATTAAACTATCCGGATGCGAACTAAGATTTACCGCGCCCACTCTGTCGAGCTCGATTCGGAAGAGATTCGCTCCGGTGAATGGTTTGCCCGCGCCACAATTGTCATCGAAGAGAACAGGAAGACCAAGAGAATTCCGATCTTTGGCAGGCGGCGGGCGACTTTCGAAACTCAGCGACAGGCAGACACCTACGCGCTCGAACTCGCGAAAATGTGGATTGACGGTAGAACGTGGGGCACCAACGGTCATGGCTAAAAGCTGAGTGAATCAGGAGGATGTGATGGAAATTGCCGACGCACAAAAATTTTTGCAAGAAAACCACCGGGCCTGCATCGCTGTGCGGCAAAAGGACGGCTGGCCGCAAATGACCCTGGTCACGCCGGGCATCGACGCTGAGGGACGGGTGATCATTACGTCGCGGGGCACGACCTACAAGCTCAAGCACTTGCGCCGCGACTCGCGAGTCTCAATGCTGATCTTCGGCGAACAATACAGCGGATCGAAGTTTGTCCAGATTCACGGTACGGCAGAAATTATCGACTTACCCGAAGCGATGGACATGCTCATCTATTGGTACAAGCAGCTGCGCGGCGAGCACAAAAATTGGGATGAGTACCGCAAGCAAATGGTCGATCAGAAAAGAGCCATCATCCGCGTTAAGATCGACAAAGTCGGCCCACAGAGCGTCAACAGAATTTAACCGCAGAGAACCTAGCGCGGCAAAAGCCGCAACCAAAGTGACATAAGCAGAGCCATGATGTAAGTGGGAGGCATGGCTACAAACGCTGACAATTTGTTGAAGAACGAGGTGGGGCGAGCATTCGTAGAACGTTACCAGCACGATGTGATCGGGGTATTGCACGGGTGGGATCGATTGCGGCTGCAAGGGACGCTTAGGAGTTTGTATTATCCACCGGTGATGGAGCACTACCTCAGAAAAGCGGGGGTGATGTGGAAAGACTTCAAGCAATTCGCCATCGGTTTGACGGGTCGTGTTCGTCAAGCAGCTGAGGATAAGGCAAAGGAGCAACAACGGCCAGTGATCTATCTGGCCTCGAGCCGTGCGAGCAAGGAGGATGAGGCGCGCCAGATCCAACAACGGGACGGAGTAAAGAAGGGACTGATAGCGATTATGAGTTGCGTGGAGCCGTGGCGGAGGTGGTGCATGCATGGGAACCGAGCGACTAAGAGACTGGAGCTGAGTCTTGAGTGGGGCAAATGCACCCATCTTTATTTTTACTGGATTCATGAAGAGTTGGGGTTTTTGCATCTTCGGCTCCAGACGTGGTTTCCCTTTTTGGTACAAGTCTGTGTGAACGGGAGGGAATGGTTGGGGCGGCAGATGGACAAAGCGGGGATGGCCTACCGTAGAGAGGAGAACTGTTTTCCGTGGATCAGCGATGTGGGGCGAGCCCAAGAGTTGATGGAACAACAGCAGGCTACGGACTGGCCGAGGGTATTGGGAAGGCTGGTCAAACAATGTCATCCACTTCACGAGGAGATCAGCCGGCCGATTGAGCGGGAGTACTACTGGACGGCGGCTCAGAGCGAGTACGCCACCGACGTGATGTTTCGCGATCGAGAAGCCCTTGAGCGGATCTATCCATGGTTGGTGCATCATGCGGTGATGAGTTTTGGAGCCGAGCAGGTGATGCGGTATATGGGGCGCTCGGGACGAGTGGGGATCAACGACGAAGTGGTTACGGATCGGCGCCGTAGAAGTGTGGGAGTGCGGGTCAAGCATTGGCTGAACAAAAACTCGCTTAAGTTTTACGACAAGGGGAGTGTGTTGCGCGACGAGGTGACGATCAACGAGCCGAAAGACTTTAGAGTTTGGCGTGGAGCGGAGAATAAGCCATCGAGTAAAAAACAGTGGCGAGTGCTTCGGCGCAGTGTGGCTGATTTCAGTCGGCGAGCCGAAGTTAGCCGCAAAGCCACCGATCGACATTTGACGGCGCTGGCGGCGGTCGAAGTGCAAAGCTCGTTGGCCCAAGAAGCAGCCCAAGTGTGTCGAGCGGTGCGGTGGGAGGGACAGCGGTATCGAGCACTCAATCCTTTGGGGAAAACTGACGCTGAGCTGTTGGCAGCAGTCAACCGAGGAGAGTTTGCCATCAATGGTTTTCGCAATCGCGATGTGAGAGCTCGACTCTACGCACCGACCCAGGACAAACGGCAAGAGCGTCGGCAGATGGCGGCGGTGGGACGAAAGCTGAGGTTGTTGCGCGGGCATGGGTTGATCGCCAAAGTGTCTAAGACCCATCGTTATGTCGTAACGGAAAAAGGACGCCGCATCATTACGGCTTTGTTAACAGCGCGCCAGGCTAGCACGGAGAAACTGACGGCCCTAGCTGCTTAGAAATTTGCGCAAACGGAGAAAACTTTTAAGCATAGCAATGCAAAGAACACAAAAGGGATGTAGGTGTAGGGGCGACCGGCGGTCGCCCTAGGGTTCCAAAAGGAGGCGAAGATGAGAGAACTGGTTGCAAGCTATCTGTCCAAATCGATCTCGCGGCGGGGATTTCTCAAGGGACTGACCAAAGCCGGCGTTTCGCTGGCGGCAGCCGAGTCGATCCTAAAATCTCTGACACCTCATGTCCAAGCGCAGGAGGCGCGACGTGCTGCGCCTGAAGGCGTGAAGCTTTTTCAGGGGACCGGCGGCGCGGCCTTCGCCGAGCAGCTTATCGCATCGGGTGTCAAGTACGTGTTCGGAAACTCTGCCAGCTCCGACGCTAATTTTTACGAAGCCTTGGTCGACCGGCCGCAGCTCAAGTACATTCTGACGCCTCACGAAGGGCCAGGAGCGGCGATGGCCGCGGGCTACGTCAAGGCCTCGGGCGAGCCGACGATTGTGATGCAAGCCGGCTTTGTCGGGCTAGCCAATGCGATGGGGCAGATGTTTAACGCGTTCAAAGAACAGACGCCGGTGGTCTATTACTCATATCGTTCGGATACGACTCGGCGCTCAGGACGCGATGGGTTTGAAGAGGTCGCTAATCAGGAGCAGGTGGTTGCCCCTTTGACCAAGTACACTTGGTTGGCGCGCCGAGCCGACATGATCCCGGAGACTGTGCGCCGTGCATTTAAAGCAGCTTGGACTCCGCCATACGGGCCGACCTATGCTTCGTGGCACACCGACTTCATCGACGAGACGGTGCGCACCGAGATCATCAGCCACGATAAGGTTGACCCGCGCATGCGCGTGCGGCCCAATCCGAAAGAAGTCGAGCGCGCCGCCAAACTTCTCGTCGAGGCGAGAAGCCCGCTGATGATCGTCGGCGATGAGCTTTACAACGCCAAGGCGGTCGACAAGGCCGTCAAGCTCGCCGAGATGATCGGCATGCCCGTCACGCAGGTTAGACAAGTTTTCTGCAATTTCCCGGAGAGTCACAACCTCTGGGTCGGCAGCATCCCCGGAGGACGGCTCGATACGCTGACATTTCCCAAGGACCCAGATGTGGTCATCAACGTCGGCAACAAACTGCAGCACGGCAGTCCGGCGCCGATCGTGCCGCGCGCAACCAAGTTCATCGACCTGCGAAATGACAGCTGGAGCATGGGAAATGTCATCACGACCGAGGCTCCTCTGGTCGCTGATGTTGGCTACGGATTGGATGATCTGATCGCGGCGGTAGAGGGCATCATGACCGGCGCGATCAAGGCGAAGGTGCAGGAACGAAGCCAGGACGTGCGAAAGTTTACCGAACAAGCCAAGACGCTGAGGGCGCAGATCACCAAGAATCCGGACTGGAATGAACGCCCGTTGCTCGCCGACAGGCTGACCTATGAAGTCGCCCAGTTCGCCGACAAGGATGCCATCATCGTGCACGAAGCCGGTTCCATAGGCCTGCACAGCTTTGGTTTCAATCCCCTCGGCGGGCGCGAGTTGTTCTTCTATTATGGCGCGCATCTCGGTTCCGGTGTCGGAACCGCTGCGGGGGTGAAGTTGGCGCGCCCCAACCAGCAGGTCATTTGCTTGGTCGGCGACGGTTCGTTCATCTTCGGTCCGACGGCGCTCTGGAACATGGCGCGCCAGGAGTTACCCGTGATCACGATCGTGTACAACAACCATGCATACTCCGGACCGCACAGCCGAGCTGTCGAGCATGTCGCCGGCGGACGCATGGTGCAGACGGGACAGTTCGTGCACGACTATTTGGGCAACCCGGACATGAATATGGTGCACATCGCCAAAGGATTTGGTGTCGAAGGCGAGGCGGCCGAATCACCGGGGCAGCTCAAAGAGGCGTTGGTACGCGCGCGCAGGGCCACGCAAGACGGCAAACCTTACTTGATTGACGCGCAGGTGCGGCGCACGGGCGTAGGATGGGCAGAGAATCCCTGGACACCACCGATCCGCATTGCCCAGACGCGCACGCGCAAGGTGTGAGCAGATCAAGGTCATCAAAGTAGAAAAACGACCAGCATTGGGTGATGCGTATGCGCAGATGGTGTGATGATGGTTCCAGTCGTTCCAACGGTTCCAAATGTTCCAATTGTTTGATTCGAGATAATTCCATGCGGCGTTTTAAATTCGCCTTGACGGTTGCTCCAGTAATTTTGCTTTTCGCAATGACCGGCGCGGGCCACGCGCAAAGCAGGCCGCTCAAGAAGATTCGCGTTGGCGTGCCTTCCGTCGGCATGGGCAACATCATCATCTTCGTCACCAAAGAAGGTAAACTGTTTGAGAAGTACGGACTCGACGCCGAGGTCATCACTGTCATGGGGTCTGGGATCGGATCGAAGGCGTTGATCAGCGGCAACTTGGACATTATTCCCATCGCCACTCCGACGGTTATCGCGGCCAATCTCGCCGGCGCCGACATGGCAATTTTGGCGCACACCATGCCCGCTGTAGTTCACGCCTTGATGGTGCGGCCCGATATAAAGAGACCGGAGGATCTAAAAGGCAAAAAGATCGGCGTGTCGAGCTTGGGGTCGCTCACGGATTTCTTGGTGCGATCGATCGCCAAGAAGAAAGGACTCAATCCGGATCGCGACATAACTCTTATCACGACCGGCGGCAGCGATACCGAGCGGGTCATGTCGCTCAAGGCCGGCGCCGTCGAGGCGGCGGCGGTATCTCATCCCGGCTACGGCCTGGCGCGCAAAATGGGATTCAGCATGCTCTGGGATTCCGCCAAGGAACTCGATTATCCATGGATGGAGATTACGACACGACGCGCCGCGATTAAAAACGATCGCGAACTGATTACGCAATATATGAAGGCCCACCTCGAAGGTATCGCGCTGTTCAAAACCAACCGCGATTTCGGTGTCAAGGTGATCAAGAAAACCTTGAAAGTGACCGATGACGAACTGGTGAATGAGTCCTACGACATTTTCTCGAAGATGTTCATCCCGGCGCCGTATCCCAATCATCCGGGGATGAAAATCAGCTTCGAGTACGTGGCGATGACGCGCAGCGACGTCTGGAATCACAAGCCGGAAGAGTTTACCGATCCCAGCTTCGTCACGGAATTGGACAAGAGCGGGTTCATCAAGTCGCTGTACGGAAAGTGATTCTGGCTAGTGCGGTTTTTCGAAAACCGGCCAGTTAGTCTCTCGTATCCTTTTAGTACGGTTTGCCTTCAAAAACCCAGCGGTCCAAATTATCGAAGTAGGCGCGGCGCAGAACCAGACTCATAGCGACGGCGCGGGCGGCTCGTTCCTGTTTCTCCGGTGTGGTTGCGTACTTGACGAGAATGTCGATCGGGTAATTGCCGTGTTCGGCTTCGTCTGCGTGGATTCGTTTATACGGCTCTGTTATCCAGCTCGGGACTGTTCCCTCGTTAAGACTTTTCGCGATTAAGTAGTCAGCCACGCCTTCGCCCGCCATCGGAAAGGCGGCGATGCGTTCGACCGTGTCGGTTAATCCTTCGAAGGCATTGAACATCGCCATCTGTGCAGGCAGCGGCTTGTAGTCATAAGGCATAGCGCCTTTTTGGCGTAGCGCTTCTTCGAGAAAACCCGCGTGCTCGTACTCTTCATGGACAGCTTCCGCGAGGATTTTCTTCACATCGAGCTCAGGTGTGCTCTTGAGCCAACCGCCGAAGATTTCGCCGGCGCGAATTTCGTTGAACAGCCGGCTCTGCATGACTTTGATGCGCGTCTCATCTGTTGTCAGAGGGATGAAGCTATAGGCTGGAAGTTTCCCGTCCAAGGACTTGCAGAAATCGACGACTTGCTTCTCGATTTTTTTGGCAAATTCGCGGCTATCCATCGCTCGACCCCTTCCAAGTATCAAAGTGCGAGAGCGAGGCGAGATTTTGACTTCTTGCTATCAGGATTCTTGTCCGAGGGTCAAGCAATACCGCGATTTCGATCGGTTATCCCGTAATTGTCGATTCTCTGAACGTCCGCCGTGTCAGATCGGCTGCTAGGTTTGCGCGCGAAAAAGTTTATGCCCTGTACATAGAGGTCTTTGGACAACTTGGCTTTGACAGAGGTACCTTCGTAACAGTCGAAACGCTCCACGATCTCACCGTCTGTCAAACCAACGTCGGCAGTGATTTCGTAAAGCTCTGCCTCCGGCAGAGCGCCGCCAATTCAGGCCGCCCAGAGATCGACATCGCTTCGTGCCGCCAGTGACAGCTCTCTTTGAACCACGACATCGGCGAGATATAAGCGACCGCCTGGACGCAGTACTCTGTGAACCTCGCTAAATGCGCGATCTTTGTCCGGCGAGAGATTCAGGACACCGTTGGAGATAACTACATCCACACTCTGACTCTCCATCGGCAACTCTTCGGCTATGCCCCGGCGAACTTCAATGTTCTCCCACAGGCCCGCTTTCAATGCCCCGCGCTTAACTAACTCGAGCATGGAGGGGGTCATATCCACTCCAATCGTGTGTCCCGAAGATCCGGCGTGGCACGCGGCAAGCATCAGGTCCATACCTGCTCCGCAGCCGATATCAAGCACTGTTTCACCCGGTTCGATGGGACCGATGCGATGCGGATTGCCGACACCTGCAAAGGACGCGGTGGATCCCTCCGGAATCGTTGCCAATTCCCCCGGATTGTAACGGAGCATCCGGCAAGCATACTGCGGTCCTCGATGAAAATGAAAGTTTCCCTTCGGCTCCCGTGCCACCCGATCGTAAATTTGGCTTACCTGTTTACGTAATCGCGCTACATCAAAGCCTGTCGGACAACTAGCAACTACTGTGCACATCCCGATAACGAAAACGTCCGGCTGTACTTCGGATCGTTGCTTCATCATTCGGCGCCGTGCTCGCCGATTGGCAGAGCGACGTGGAAAACCGAACCGTGATGAACGCCCGGCGAGGCCCAAAGGCGACCATTGTGGGCTTCGACGATCGATCGACAGATCGACAGCCCCATCCCCAGGCCATGGGATTTCGTTGTAAAGAACGCGTCGAAAATACAGTTAATGTCCTTCGGATCGATTCCAGTTCCAGAGTCTTCCACCGTCATCAGCACATCGTGGGATACGTCAACCTCAGATTTCACCCGCAGCACTCGCGCGCGATTCGTTATGGAACCCATGGCTTCGACGGCGTTCATGATCAAATTCATGATGACCTGCTGCAACTGGACGCGATCTGCTAATACCTGTGGAAGATCCTCCATGAGCTCGGTATGGACCGAGACTCGTTGACTCTGGAGTTCAGCATGCACGAGCACGAGGACCTCACGGATGAGTTGGTTGACGTCGAGCGAAGCCCTTTCCTGGATATCTTTCTTACACATCGCCCGGATACTTCCGATCACTTCGCTCGCGCGATGACCGTCGTTGACGATACGCTTCAGGGCCGCCCGCGCTTCGTCGAAGTCGGGTGTCGTGTTTGCGAGCCAGCGCAACGCCGCATTGCCGTTTAACACGATCGCTGCCAATGGTTGGTTGATCTCGTGAGCAATTGAGGCCGCCATCTGCCCCATCGCTGTAAAGCGTGTGCCGCGCGCAAGTTCCGCCTGTGCCGCCTGCAGTGCATCCTGCGCGCGCTTGCGCTCCTCGCTCGCGCGGAGCGCCCTCACCCCGGATGTCAGGTCTTCCGCTAGATGGCCGCGAAGCGCCGTCACGGCATATGTCACGGACGTCGCCAAGCCGGTATAATATTCGATCGCGCTCTCATCAAAGGCGTTGCACTCCGCGGAGTAAAGATTGAGCGTGCCACGTAGATCCAGTGCGCCCTGCGGCTTGCCAGAGGCGATCAACGGAACTGCAATGCACGAAGCGTAGCCGCGTGCGAGGGCGGCGACTCGCCAAGGAGAAAACCTCGGATCCGTCCGGATATCATCGACCCAACAAGCTTTGCCGGTCCGAACCGCAATGCCGGCTGGACCCTGACCTGTTTCCGCCTCGCCCCAGGAAATCTTGACCTGCTCCAGGTAATCGAGACCGTGTCCCGCCCGTGCCACCGGCCGAACGGTCTTCTCGGCATCGTGTTCGCAATAGCCAATCCAGGCCAGTCGAAGCTCACCGCCCGCCACGAGAATTTCGCAAATGGACTGCAACAGCTCCTGCTCGCTCTCGGCTTGAAAGAACGTACTGTTGCACTGGTAAACAGTCCGCAGTCTTCGGTTGAGCCGGTTCAGAATTTCGTCGTGGATTTTGGCTTGCTCCTGCATGTACACTCAGCTCGCTGGCGCTCGGCCTTTATGGATCCGCACACGCCGAACACTGATCCTATTCGAGACCGAGCACTTTGCTGGCCAATGCCGTCCCAGCTACACGGGCCCGAATCTTGTTGAAGGCCGTTTCCCGAGTGCGTGACGTGTCGTCGCTGAAGGGGGCAAATCCGCAGTCGTCCGTCGTTCCCAATCGATCAGGCGGAATGTATTCGGCAGCTTCAAGGACACGGTCCCTGACCTCTTCTGGAGTCTCGACACGAGGATTGTGCGGATCAATCACTCCCACGAAAATCCGTTGCCCATCTTTGGCATGTTCCCGAATCAATTTCAGGACACGCTTGCGGTCAGGCTCGCTGGCCAATTGCACACAAAAGTTAGTCGCCTGCAGCTCGAACAAGCTCGGCAGGAGCTCAGCGTAGTCTACTTCCGCGCTGTGGGTTGAGTGGCGATCGGCGCCCGGGCAGGTGTGCACCCCAATTCGCTTTCGCTCCTCGGCGGAAAAGCGCTCCAGCACCAAATTATTTAGGTCGATGAAACTGTGTAGAAGGCGCCGCGTTGGGTCCAACTTGATCGAAAACCGCCCTTCCGTGAAGTCTATCTGGACCACATGTGCGCCTTTTTGCAGACACCGCCGAATTTCGCCCTCCTGTTCAGCAATCAGGGCGTCAAGATACTGTTCTCGTGAATAGCCCCGAATGCTGCCTTGTGGATACAACAGACTCAACGCCGAGGCCGAGATGACCGCTTGCTTGAGCGGCACATGCGCATACCGCTGGGCTATTTCCAGGTAAACATCGGCCGGGGTCTTATACCTGAACGGTCCGGCGGTTAGTCGGGGAAAGTTTCGAACGTGCCCGTCGGCAAACAAAATCGGCACGCCGTCCGGCGCAACGTTCTCCAGCCCATAGATGGAATAGGTGGCCCAGCTGTGCTTGGCCTGTTCTCCATCCGTAATGACCGGCGATCCGGTGGCTTCCAAGCGCTGAATAGTGTCTTGGACGGCAGACTCGTAAAGCGCATTCAGTTCCGGTTGCGAGATGCGCCCGGCTTGGAAGCCTTGGATTCCTTCGATCAATGCGGCCGGCCTCGGAATACTTCCGATGGGCTCCGTCGGCAAAACCATAAAGGCTACCCTTCAGTTGGGGGTCACGATCGCCAAAGTAAGTCTTACATTACGATAATATTTCCGGGTATCCGCTCCGCAAGAGCTTGAACTGTTCGCGTGTCAAAATGGTAGGAGCTTCCGTTTGAGCCAAGATAAGCAGAAGCCGGTCAAAGAGCAAGAATCCAGACGCCCTCATGTGGAAATGATCGCCTGACTTGTTCGACACAGTTCTTCGTCACCAAGAAACAACTTCATTGGTTGTGAACCGAAAAGTCTTGCGCATCTGTCACTTACCACTCCTTCATTGCGCTGGCACAATCCTTGCCCTCTTCAATGATAAAAGAACGAGCAGAGGCAAAGAGAA
>VBKY01000270.1 GCA_005879255.1 Deltaproteobacteria bacterium | reverse complement strand
CAATATGATAAGGCTGGACAAGCTGATGATGATCACGCCAAGCCAAAACGGAAGAAAACCGGGACCTGGACCAAAATCGCTGGTATATTCCAGTCTCAACGCTTGAAAGAGGATGTAAATTCCCAAACCCGCTAAAAGCAACCCCGCGAGAACTTCTCCTTGTAAAAAGTTTTTCCCTCGCTCTATCATGAATCGTTGATATCCGTGCGAACTAAAGAACTACAGGTCGGCACTGTTAATCAAACTTTCGCCGAAGTTGCCGAATCATCGCTTCTACTAGCAATTTCCTGTTATCGTCAAGGACATCCGCACTCCTCGGTGATGCGCCTCGGATAGTCAGTTCCGAGAACCATTTCTGCGGGTAAAGTGACAGTGGGATTTTCTTACGCTGAAGAATGGCTCGATTCCAAGTGACAACGAGATGTGGCGTAGCTCATTGGTTGCGGGTAAAACCTTGAGCGATAAATTTACGTGAGAAAAACGTCAGGATGCCGATGAACACGAGCATCGCTACGCCTAACGTCGAGGCGAGCGAAAAGTCCGCCTTGCGTTCCCAGAAATGGTACATCACCACGGCAATGGTTTCGTTCCCCGGCGTTGCCAGCATGAGAGGAATGCTGAAGCTCCGAATCGTATGGGCAAACACCCAAACCCAGCCGCCGATAAAAGGCGGAAGCAAGAGCGGGAAAGTGATTCTTAAAAGGGTGGTAAAGCGGGTGGCTCCGCTGGTGCGCGCGGCTTCCTCCAACTCACTGTGAAGTTGCGTCATCGCCGAATTGGACGTCCGCGTGGCGAAGGCGATATAACGCGTCATGAGCGCCAGCATCATCATCCACAGGGTGCCGTAGATCGGCAGCCAGCGCAGGAGCGGGTGCAGATATAAAACGATCAATGCCAGCGCGATGGAGACGGTTGGGATCGCGTGCGGCACAAAGGCCAAGCCGTCGAGGATCATGCCGCCTTTGATTTTCAAACGCACGATAATCCACGAGACCAGATAGGCAAGTCCCATGGCGCCGGTGGCGGTGACAACGCCGAGAATCAAAGTATTGATCGTGCTGTTGACGATGGACGGCTCATTTACCAGCGCGGCGAAGTTGCCGAGAGTCAAATATTGGAGAGCCGCGCGCGACGGCACCATATAGCTTGGCAGCAACGACGCCCACAAAAGAGTGAAAAAAGGCATTATGATGTTCAGTGTGAAAAACACGATAAACACACCGAGACCGAGCCAGCGCCAGCGCCCGAGAGAAAGACGGCGCGGGCGGTAGCCCTTGCCGGTGATGGCGGCATAGCGATCGGCGCGCTGGATGATCACCCGGTAGTAGATCCAAACCATCACGACGGTCACGATGATAAAGATCGATGAGTAAGCAGTAGCCAATCCGTAGCTCGGGCTGACGTAAGCTGTGAAGTAGATCAGCGTCGGCAAGAGGTAAATTCCCGCCTGCAAACCGATCAGCAGAGGAGTTTCAAAGTCGTCGAGATTTCCGAGGATCGCGTACATCGCCGCCGCCAGCACCGCCGGCAACATCAGGCCCAACGTCACTCGCCGCAGCGTCGTCAAAGTCCCGGCGCCGGACATCCGGGCGGCCTCCTCCATGGATGGATCCATCAATCGAAACGCGCCGACCATCATCAAAAACAAGGTCGTGCTGCCGCTCATCCCCTCGATGAAGATCATTCCGGGCAAAGTAAAGATATTGAACGGCCCCTGATCCAATTTCATGCCGAACAATTGCAAAAGCTCGCGCAAGTAAACATTGATGATGCCGCTCCTTGGGCTTAGCAATAGGATCCACGACATGGAGCGCAGGATGCCGGGCATCGCCAGCGGTAGAAGCATCATCGCCCACGCCAGGTTCGCGCCGGGCATGTCGGTCCGCTCGACCAGCCAGGCAAAGAGCGTTGCCAGTGTAAGGCTGATGAAGCTCACCGCCACAGCGTAGATCAAGGTGTTTAGCAGCGCGGGATAGGTGAGGGGGCTCAGGTAAACGGTTCGATAGTTAGCCAGTGTAAAAGCCCCGGGGGTGATGAAGTTGCCTTCCCGGAGACTAGAAATTACCAGCATGGCGATGGGCGCCGCGACCACCCAGAGAAGCAGAAACGCGATACCCATCGCAAAAAAATGTTTCTTCAGCGCCCGGCCGAGTTTCGCTACAGGCCAGGCGAATGTTCCCGCAGGAATTTCTGCTTGTGTCTTAGCCATAATGAACCGCGCTATTTCCTTTCCGCCTTGGGAAAACCGTATGCTTCGACGACCTTGGCTTGATACTCCGGCATCTTCGAAAAGTGATTCCAATCTACCACCGAAAGTTTCTTGCCGCGGGTGGCTTGTTCTTGGGCCAAGCCGGCAATAAATACCGAGGCGCCGAAGGGTTCGAAATCGTCGGCAATTTTTTGCCCTTTTGGCGACCCGAGAAATTCCAACCAAAGCAAGCCCGCATAGGGATTTGGCGCGGTCGCTAGGACCGACGCCGCATCGCTGAGCCGCGTCGGAACCGGTTCAATGATTCTAAGCTCTAGAGTCCCGGTCGGATCTTTGGTTTGAGCGCGCTTCACCGTATGGTAGTTGGGGCCAATAAAGAGCGCGTGCTCGCCGAGCGTGATCGCGGTAATTATGCGCGTGGCACCGCGCACCCATACCGGCTGTTGAGCGCCCAGTCTGCGCGCAAACTCAACCGTCTTTTCGAGCCCCCAGGCGGGAACCAGCGAAGCGATTTCCGTTGGTCGAATGTCGGCGACAAACTTTTGACCTTTGAGCTCAGGCTTGAGAAAATCTTCCCAGTTTGCCGGGACTTTTTCCGGCGCGAGAAGCTTCTTATTGAAGACGACGACCTGCAGCGTGCTGGTAGAAGCAATGATATTGCGGCTTGACGGATCGATGATTTGTGTCGGAATACGCAGGACGCCCTGCTGCGCCATCGCCAAAAGGTCAAACTTTTTTAGATAGGGCGGATAATCATTGTAAAGGTCGGTAGCCAGGTGAGCGACATCCCAATTTGGCGTCCTGCCCGATTTCATCTCCAACACAAACCGTTGATTGGCGTCTGTGCCAGTAAGCTCTTCGACATAAACATTCAAGAACGGATACTCGGACCTGAAGCCCTCGGCCATCGCTTTGATCGTCGGCCCTTCAAGGGAGCTCAAAGCGCGCATCCGGCCTTCTTTTTTGGCTTTGGCGATAATTTCATCGCGGCTGCCTTCGAAAACATAGCCCTTGGCTTCAGCCTCCTGTTTTGCCTTCAGCAGCACGGAAGCCGGGGCGGCGCCCAAAGCGAGGCCAAGCGACCAAACCTGTAGCGAGCAAAAAAATCCAATGATGGATCGAAAGGCAGCGCTCTTAATTTTGACCATCTCGATCGCCCCGCGAAAAATCTTAAAACTCTGCGTATATCAGGAGCACCGCTTTAACGGATCTCCGCCTTGGGAAACCCGTAAGCCTCGACGACCATTTTCATCCAGTTAGGAGTCTTATGATAGGAGCGAAAGTCGTTCACCGAAACTTTCTTGCCTTTGAGAATTTTGCTGACTTCACCCGGGCTAAACAGGCTCGACTTGATCGGTTCGCTCTCGTCGAGGATCTTCTGCCCCTCCGGGCTTGCCTGATGCTCTATGAAAAGCAGCGCGGCATAAGGGTTGGCCGCATTCTTGAGGACAAAGTCCGGTTCTTGAATTCTGATGGAGACCGGCTCGATGACCTTGCAGACGAGAGATTTACTCTTATCTTTCCAGGTCGCCCGCACGCAGGAGTGATAATTGGTGAGTTGATGCATGACATATTCGCCCACTGAAATGGCGGTAAGCGCCCGCGTGTTGCCACGAACCCAAACCGGGTCCTGCTCCTTGAGCTTGCGTGCGTAGTTCAGCACCCATTCCTCGCCTTGGGCAACCATCAAAGCGGCCATACAATGGGGGCGCACGTCGACGACCAGTTTCTTTCCTTTAAACTCAGGCTTTAGAACGTCCTCCAACTGATTGGGAACCCGATCTGCGGTTATTCGTTCTTTGCTGTAGGCGATGGCGCACAGGCCGCTGGCAACTGCGACGACGGCGCGATTGTCCGGATCGACCATCCTGGGATTGATCTTCAGCACCCCTTGTTCAGCCATGCCGAGAACGTCGAGCTTCATCGCCTGGGCAGCAAAGTCGTTATAAAAATCTTCGGAGGCATGGCCGGAATCCCAATCCTTGACCGTGCCGGTCTTCAACTCCAACAGGTGGCGCTGGATCGCCTCGGTGCCGGTAAGCTCATGGATCTGGATATCGATGAATGGGTACTTTCTCTTGAAAGAGTCAGCCATGGGCTTGAAACTGCTGGGATCGAGGGAGCTTAACGCGCGCAGCTTGCCCTCTTTTTTCGCCTTTGCGACGATCTCATCGCGACTGGTCTCGAAAATAAATCCCTTCGCCTCGGCCTCCTGCTTGGCTTTCATCAAGGCGGGGCTTGGTGAAGCGGCAAGCACTTGAGCGCACGCACACCAAGCGCCCAGCGCAAAGAGCGCAACGATTCTCACGAAGAGGACGATTTTCATGCCCCGCCTCCTGAAAATTTATTTTTGCGCTTTTTCGAGAAAGGAGCCGTGCAGCGGCTTAAAATCCTCCCAACCAGGCTTGGCTTGCTTGGGCGCTTTCTCGACAAACCCTTGCTGAATGAGTCCCATAAAAATGTACAGCGGCTTGGCTTTGATGATCAACACACGCGCGGGACGATCTTCGAGGGCATTAAAATGCTGATGCACGCAGCCCGGTGTGACGAGCACGAGATCCCCGGCGCTCCAGTCGTAGCGCTCGCCATCATGGATGTCATACCCCTCGCCCTCGAGGACGTAGAGCAGCGCGGGATTTTGATGACCATGCTTCTGTGATCGCCCGCCCGGCGCCAACTCTTCCTGCGAGCAATGTAGGCTTTGTATCAATTTATGGCCCTGATTCATCATATTTTTGTGAAATACCTGGGGTCCGCTGCGCCACGGAAGGCTGTCGCCTTTGATCACCCGCGGCATGCTTCTCAGCCGCTCCAATTCCTGTTTGAGGCTGTAGCTCTTGGCTCCGATTCCGCGCACGTAACAACGTTCTTCATCGTATATTTGGTTTTCCACTGTAGCAACCTCCTGGATTCTTACGTTTGAAGTCCTTCAACAAAGTTTTATCGCTAAGCAAACCCGAAATAAAAATCCGAAATCCGAAACCTTGATGAGCTATCCGAACCAATCTTCACCACCGAGACGCAGAGTTCGCAGAGGTTATCTATTTTCTTTTCTCTGTGTCCTCGGTGCCTCTGCGGTGAATTGTTCTTTTTGTGCATTTAGATTTGTTTCGAATTTCGGATTTCGTGCTTGAGTTTTTATAGCCCTGTTTTCTTTTCAAACGGCGGAGCCTCTTCAAGCTCCTCGACGTCGCCCCATCCGAGCGTTTTATAGATCCGGTTGCTCGCTGAGATAAAACGCGCCGGCTTATCCGGATCGCTGTTGAAATGCTGATGCACGGTGTTCACCGGAATATAAACCAGATCTCCTTCCTCCCAGTCGAACCGTTTGGGCTCTTCGGCGGTGTGCCACTTGTACGCTTCATCGAGATCAAAGTCGACATCCCAATGAAGGGAGTAGCCTCGCCCCTCGACAATAAACATCAACTCCTCAGCCGTATGACGGTGTTTGCCCGAACGGCCTCCGGCAGGGAGCTCTTGCATGTACATGTCGATATCTTTGATCCTCGCGTTTATCCCCTCGCGCGCGAGGTGTTTCAGTTTCCCATGCGGGCTATCTTCCCAGGGCATCTCATCCGGTTTCACTGCCTTCGGATAAGCATCATCGCGTTTTTTTTCCTCTTTTGTGCGCTTCAGGTCGTCGGCATAGTAGGAAGCCTGACGATTCCCTTTGCGCCACTTCTTCGCTTCTTCATATGGCATCGCATTACCTCCTAGAAAAATGAGCTATTTTAATATGTGACCCATTAGTCGTCCGCGCTTCTATCAGCAGAGATCAGAAGTCCGAGATCGGCGATCAGACCTCTGACTTCTGATTTCTGACTTCTCATTTTGATTTTTCCACCTTGGGAAAGCCGTAGGCCTCCAAGACTTTCGACTGCCACTGATCGATATGCTGATGGTCTTCCCAACTTACTGTTGAGAGTTTCTTGCCGCGTAATTCCTGCTCGACTACGCCGCCGCGAATATAAATAGAAGAGCTCGATGGCTCGTGTTCGTCTGCCAGCTTCTGCGCCTCGGGACTCGCCATCCATTCAAGCCATAGTAGCGCGGCGTGAGGGTGTTGGGTGCCGGCCTGGATCGCCTCTTCCAATGATTGGCGCACCGGAACCGGTTCCAAAGCAACATACTGCAAGTTGCCGGTTGGATCTTTTCCCTGCGCTCGTTTGGTTGTGTGAAAGTTGGGACCGATCATCATGGGAATCTCGCCGGCCGTGATCGCCGTCACCGTCCTGCTGCCGCCACGTACCCAAATCGGTTCTTGCGCCGCCACCTTGCGGGCAAATTCCAACGTCTTCTCCAAACCCCAGGCGGGAACCAGGGCGGCGATCTCGGTGGGGCGAATGTCGGCGGCGAACTTCTTGCCTTTGTATTCGGGCTTGAGGATATCTTCCCAGAGCCTGGGCAGCTTGTCGGCTGGTACGAGATTCTTGTTGTACGCGGTAACTTGGAAACGAGTGAAAAAACCCACGACGTTGCGATGCTTGGGATCGATCATCTGAATCGGCATCTGTAAAACGCCTGACTGCGCCATTCCTAAAATGTCGATTTTCCACACGTGGGGGAGATATTCGTTATAGAAATCAGTTGAGAGATGAAGGATATCCCAATCCTTGGCCATGCCGCTTTTTATTTCGAGGATATTGCGGCGCGCGGCGTCGGTGCCGGTGATCTCTTCAATGTGCAGGTTGATGAACGGATATTTCTTCATGAACGCTTTGACGGAGGCTTTGATGTTGGGCGGCTCCATCTCGGCGAGCACGCGAAGCTTTCCTTCCTGCTTTGCCTTGGTTATGATTTCGTCGCGGTTGATGATCAACGTGTAGCCTCTGGCATCCGCTTCTTTCTTTGCTTTAACGAGGGCCGGGCTCGGTGCGGCGGCAAATGCCGCAAGGCTAAATAGCCAAGACGCTGCCACAGCTGACAAGGCTAGCGTTTTCAGATTTCCTAACGCTCTCATCCAGTTCAGCAAACTATTTTTCTTCCTTTGCGAAATCGAGAAAACTCAGTCCGTTGGCATCCCCACTCGAAGTAATGCACGAACGACAGCCACGGTCGCGCGCCCAGCTCAATCGCAACAACTATAATAGAAGCGCGATCACTGTCAATCGACACCTTGACAAGGCGGCGCGCCATGAATATCGTCGGTCGCACCGAAGGGCCATACGCCCTTTGAGATTAATAAAAATAAGGGAGATGAGACGCATGAGCTTGAAGAAAAAATTGCTCGGGCTACTCTTGGCACTGATGTTCGTCCCGGCGATCGCGTTGGCGGAGGAGAAGAATGGGACGGTTTCGGGCTATGACAAAGAGTCGAGAATGCTCACGGTCAAAGGGAAAGATTGGGAGCAAAAGGCTAAAGTCAGCAGCTCGGATGCAAAAGACAAGGGCGATCTTCTTAAAGAAGGAGCCAAGGTCAAAGTAGAATTCGACGATCGTGGCGGCGGGGACGTTAGGATAAAATCGCTCAGTGGGCGCTAGCACGCCGCTGAGCCTCTCTTCTGGTCGCGGGGGCAGGGTGAAACCAAAGCTCACCCTGCCCCTCGTCGTCCCATTTCTTGCCAATCGTCAGAGGGGCGGAGGCCTGGCATGAAGAACTCATTAGCACCCGTGACCTGGATGATCGTCGCGATCGCGGTGATTTTGCCCGCGCATTCGATCCAAGCGGCGAGCGCCGCACAGATCGCTCTCGACAAAAGCAAGGACCGCCAAAGTAGAATTGAGGAGGGCGCGAAAAAAGAAGGCGAGATCGTGTGGTATACGTCGCTCGCCGTCGAAGACTCCTCCCAGGTCTTGCAACTTTTCGAGAAGCGCTACCCGTTCATCAAGATCAAGCTCACCCGCCTCACCTCTGAACGCGTGCTGCAGCGTTATCTCACAGAATTTCAGGCTAATCGATTCTTCGCCGATATCATCGACACCAATGACTTCCAGATGGAGCTGCCGCGGCGCAAAGGGACTCTGCAAGCCTTTTACACGCCATCGGTGGAAAAATACGACAAGCGCTTCTTGCAACCCCAGGGATTTTGGATCGCCAGCCGGCTGACAATGATCGTGTCCGCGTACAACACCCGCATAGTGCCGCGAAACGAAGCGCCCAGGAAATACGAAGATCTGCTTGATCCGAAGTGGAAAGGAAAGATGTCGCTGGAGCGAGAGCAGACGGAATGGTTCATCAGCCTGATGGAGCACTGGGGTGAGGAAAAAGGGAAAGCCTTTTTTCAAAAGCTCGGCGGGCAAAATCCCGCCATCCGCAGCGGCCATAGCCAGATGGCGCAGTTGATCATCGCCGGAGAAGACCCGCTCTCGCCGAATGCTTACAGCCATCACTATCCCCGCGCCATGGCCAAGGGAGCGCCGGTGGATTGGAACAACTTGGAGCCTGTCATCGGCAAAGGAATCGTGTCAGCGCTGGCGAAAAATGCGCCCCATCCCCACGCCTCCATGCTCTTCCTCGATTTCTTTTTTAGCAAGGATGGCGGACAGAAAGTGGTCCACGACGCCAACCGCATCGGCACGCATCCTGAGCTGCTTCCCGATCCGCCGCGGCTGCGTCAGGGATTTGATTTCATGATTGTGGACCCAGCCAAATATATGGACAAGATCGGCCAATACGAAAAGCTCTGGCGCGAATGGGTCTTGGGCGGGAAATGACGGATGCAAAGGAAGTTCAAGGTTCAAGGTTTAAACTGTGTTCGGACCTTGAACTTTGAACTTTAAACTTCCGCGCCCGCCTCTGGAGGGCTCTTTGTCAATCGCCACACTGTCGTAGTGTTTCCTCGGAGCATGAATAGTGCGCGCTAGAACAATTTGTTTCCAAGTGATAAAAATATCACGAACTAAAGCCAAAGGAGAACGTGATGCTCAGCAGGGAAGAGAACAAAATCCTTACACAAGTGGGGTCGGGCACGCCCATGGGAGAAGTGATGCGCCGCTACTGGATGCCGGCGCTGCTCTCAAGTGACCTGCCAAGACCGGACTGTCCTCCTGTGCGCGTAAAACTTCTTGGCGAGAACCTCGTCGCCTTTCGCGACTCACAAGGGAGAATCGGTCTGCTCGAAGAGCACTGTCCGCATCGTCTGGCGTCGCTGTTCTTAGGTCGTAACGAAGAAAATGGTCTTCGCTGTGTTTACCATGGCTGGAAATTCGATGTGGCGGGAACGTGTGTGGACATGCCCAATGAACCGGCGGAAAACAATTTCAAGGATAAAATTCGCACGAAGTCCTATCCGACTATGGACCAGGGAGGAGTGATCTGGGCCTACATGGGACCTCGGGAAAAACAGCCAGAGTCGCCGGGAATGGAGTGGAGCAGGGCGCCCGAGCAGTACCGCGCCGTTTCGAAGACGCTTGAGTACGCGAATTATGCGCAAGCCGTCGAGGGCGGCATCGACACCGTACATTCCTCTTTTCTGCACAACAATGACCTAGCGAACCTGCGCCATTTCAAGCGCATCGACACCGCGCCGAAATTGGAAGTCGAGCGAACTTCCTACGGCTTTAGATATGCGGGCATCCGCAACTTGGGCGAGATCGGCAACTATGTGCGGATCTATCAATTCGTCCTGCCGTTTCACCAGTTCCGCTCCCACCAGGTGGATTTCGAAGGCAGCGGCAAACGCCAGCCCGTGCCGCTGATGCAAGGCCATATGTGGGTGCCGATGGATGACGAAAACACGATGGTGTTCAATTGGATGTTCGCGGTGGACGAAGATAAGCCGTTGACGCCAGAGTTCATTCTCAAGCGGGAGACATCCGCGGGCAGAGGGCCGAACGGCGAAGGTGTGATCCGCCATCAAACCCGGGCCAATGATTGGCTCATCGACCGTGAGCTACAACGCCAGAAAACTTCCACCGGAATCCGCGGCCTCAATACCCAAGATCTGGCGGTGCAGGAAAGCATGGGGCCGATTGTCGACCGCTCGCGCGAGCACCTTGGCAGCACCGACAAAGCGATCATCCAATTTCGCAGGTGCTTGCTCGATGCGGCGCGCGATCTGCAGAACGGCATCGATCCGCCCGGATCAGATTCCAAAACCTACCGCACCCTTCGCGCCGCAGACGTGACCATTCCAAAGGACGTGCGCTGGCAAGACGCGGCGCAGGAAAAACTTGTGGCGCGCTGGTAGCTGATTCTACCGGGGTTGCGCGAAGGGAGTAAAGAAACCGACACTGATCGCATGCGATGACGCATGCGAGAAAGAGGGTTAAAAATATGGCTGGTAAAGTATCAGCGGCGGTAAAAATTGGTCCCAGGCAGACTGAGCTGCGCGAGTTCGATTTGCCGGATGTTCCGGTGGATGGCGGACTCCTCAAGGTGGAGGCCGCGGGCATCTGCGGCAGCGACGTGCGCTCTTACCCCAGACCGGTGCGCAATGGGCCGCATATCATGGGGCACGAGAATATCGGCATTATCGCCAAAGTCGGGCGCATCGCGTCACGACAGTGGGGCGTCAAGGAGGGCGACCGCGTCGCTTTGGAAGAGTATCTGCCGTGCGGACACTGCGAGTATTGCCGTGCCGGCGATTTTCGCATGTGCTACGAAACCGACATTCACAACACTCCTAATGCGGCGCGTTACGGCTCGACACCGGTGACAGTCGAGCCGGCATTGTGGGGTGGCTTCAGCCAGTATCTCTATCTGCATCCCAATTCAGTTTTTCACAAAGTGCCGAGCCATGTTCCCGCCGAGCAAGCCGCGCTTGCCTTGCCGCTGGGCAACGGCTGGCAGTGGGCCTATGTTGAAGGCGGGGCGAGCCCCGGCAAGAGTGTGTTGGTTCAAGGCCCAGGACAGCAGGGTTTGGGTTGCGTGCTTGCCTCCAAGGAAGCCGGCGCCTCCTGCATCATCGTCTCGGGATTGTCTCGGGACGCAAGCCGGCTTGACTTGGCTAAACGTTTGGGTGCTGATTTCACAATCAACGTCGAAAAAGAAGATCTGCGCGAGCGCGTGCGCGAGATCACCTCAGGCAGAGGCGTAGACGTCGTCATCGATGTCGCGGCGGCAACCGAGCAAACGATTCTCCCGGCGATGGATATTTTGAATATGAAGCGCAGCACATTGGTGATCGCCGCCGGCAACATGAATCAAACTATCGCGAATTTCCCGTTGGGCATCATCAAGCTCAAGTACATGGCGATCAAAGCTGCCCGCGGCCATAGTTACAACACCGTTGAAATGGCGCTTCGTACGATCGCGTCCGGGAGATTTCCACTCGACGCGCTGTGCAGCCACCAATTCGATTTGAGTCATGTGGACGAAGCGATCAGAACCGCGAGTGGAGAAGGATTGCCAGACCCGGTCCACGTCAGCGTGGTGCCGGTACATTGATGAATCACTGCGAGGATACGAAGCACACGTTTTTCGCTATCTGTCCTCCCCTTCCCCGAAGCCCATTTGGTTGACACGCCGCCAAGGTCTGCCCCAATCGGGACAATTGGGCGGGATCGAACGTGACTCCGAATTCTACTGGGGCATTAGGATGCAATCGAGGCTACCGGTGATCGGCTTCCAACCGAGAGATCAGTAATAGATACCTCGCGTGGATCCGCCATCGACGCCGAGAACTTGACCGGTAACAGCGGCTGCCTGCGCGGAGACAAAATACAGAACGGCAGAGGCGACGTCCTCGGGTTCGATTAAGCGCCCGATGGGTATGCGTTTGATCTGCTCCTTCAAGGATTCGTCCAGCGTAATTCCCTTGCGGGCGGCCGCATGCTCGCGCCGTTGCGTGCGCGTGCTGCCGGGATGAATCGCGTTGACGGTAATGCCGGTTGACGACGGCTGAATTTGCGGCGCCCGACGCATATCCCCCTGCGCCGCGCGCCGCCTCTCCGCCGATGTTGACGATCCTTCCCCAGCGTTGTTTTTTCATGTGCGGGATCACTTCGCGGGCGCACCTGACGTAACCGACTAGCTTAACGTTTAGGTGATGGAGCCAATCTTCATCGGTTAATTCCAATAGCGGTCCTGAGCCGGAGCCGGCTGCGTTGTTGACGAGGATGTCGACGCCGCCGAAAGTATCGACGGTGCTAGCCACCAATTTTTTTACGGCGTCGAGATCCGCCACATCCGCTTGCACTGGAAGGACCTGAGCTTTGGTTTTACTTTCGATCTCCGCGGCGGCCCGCTGCAGGTTTTGCAAAGCGCGCGCGCCGATCACTGTTCTCACCCCTTCCGCCGCCAGATGTGTGGCGATCGCTTTGCCGATGCCTTGGCTGCCCCCGGTGACGATTGCCACCTTGCCGTTAATGCCGAGATCCATGATCTTTTTCTATGCGATTCCCCGGAGAATGCCAATGCACTCGAACTAACCGTCGCGGACGCCGAAGCGCTTGCCGATGCGCATGGCGATGAGCGAAGTAACAAGCAACACGGCAAAAAGCATCACACCGATGTCCTCCCAGTATTTGAACATCACGATTCCTACCGGTTCGGTGCCTGGATAAGCGAGTATCATCGCCGTCGGTATCTCGCGGAACGAATGCACGAACACCCAAATCCATGCCGCCACCAGACCGAGCCGGATAAGCGGCAGGGTAATTTTGACAAAGCTTCGTCCCCAAGAGGATTGGCAGGTGGCCGCCGCCTCTTCGAGGTCAGAGTGAACCTGCGCCATACAGGCAACGTTAATCCTCATGGCAACCGGAAGATATTTTCCCAAGTAGGCAAGCAATAGGATCGTCAGGGTACCGTAGAGAAACGGCATGAGATTGAGATAGAACCACAGAATGCTGAGCCCGAAGATGATTCCCGGCACCACGTAGGGAACAAAGGCAAGGAAATCCAAAACGCCCCGACCACGCAGCTTGGTCTTCACCACAATATACGCAATCACCGCAGTGATCAGCGTTACCCCCGAAGCACTGGCGATGCCGAGTATCATGCTGTTCTGAATCCCCTGAACAGTTAAAGGAAAAAGCAAGGCATCCCGATAAGCTTTGAAGCTGATTCTCTGTAAACCCTCCAATGAGGAAGCCAGATAGCTCGGCACGAGCGACATCCAAGCGACGGTGATCATTGGCACGACGAATACCAGGAACAGGATGAGCAGCGACGCGGCGGCGCTGAGGAATCGCCATTTCCCCAAATCGACCCGTCTCGGCCGATACCCTTTCCCGGTGATGGTCATGAACTTCTCGCTGTGCGAAGTGAGCCGCAGATAGACCAGAATGAGAAGCGCCGAGATGATCACGAGAACCATGGAATAAGCGCCCGCGAGTCCATAGTCCATGGGAGCGCGGGTAGAATTTAACCAAATCTCTGTGGTGTAGACGAAAATACTAGCCCTCAAGCCGATCAGTGCGGGAGTCTCAAAGCTCTCGATACCACGTACTAGCAACAGCACCAAGGTCGAGAGCAGCGCCGGTTTCATCATCGGGAGCGTGATGCGGCGAAGTATCTGCAATGTTCCCGACCCGGCCACCATGGCCGCTTCTTCCAAAGACGGGTCCATCGATCGAAAAGCGCTCGCCATTAAAAGGTAAGCGAGCGGCGTCAGCTCGATACCTTCGACCCAAATGAGTCCGGCCATCGAGTAGACGTTGAACGGGGCTTCCTTCAAGCCCAATCCGGCTATCAACAGACGATTCAAAATCCCAATCTCCGGACTCAAAAGCACGATCCAGGAAAACGTCACCAAAACGCCGGGCAGAATCACGCGGCTGATAGCCATGACGTAAAGGAGCGAGCGAAACGGACTGTTGGTGCGCTCGGTAACCCATGCGAGAAACGCGCCCAAAACGAAAGCAATTGTTGAAGAGCCGATCGCAAAGATCGCGGTATTGACCGTGGCCCTGGGGAGGTGCCTGCTGGCGAAGGCCCGTGTGTAGTTTTCCAGAGTTAGGTTGAGGCTGAAATAGTCCTCGGTTCCTGGGGCCACTGCCTTGAAGCTACCAAAGACCAAGACGGCGAGCGGCACGATCACGAGGTAAACGAGGAGACAGGAGAAAAGTAAAAGAGCGATCGTCTTGCTGTCCCGCAGTGGCTCAACGAGGCGCGCGATGGCGCTGACGACTTCATCGATAATAGCGCCCGCGGGGAACAGTCTTTTGGTCGAGGTTCGATTCAATTGATTAAATATCCTCGTCAGAATTCTTTTCTGACGAGGATACGGACGTATTCCCGCTCGGCCCACTCGTAACGCTTGGCAGGCCACTTGGAAGGATTCACGAAGTGCGGCTTGATGCTCGCGTCAATCAGGGGATCCGGAACGCCCGGCCGCGCGGCGCGGATTTTGATTTTCTCCGCCGCCTTGCGCTGCCACGGATCGGATAGCACGGTCTCGATGAACAACGCCGCGGCATAGGGGTGCGGGGCGTTACGCATGATTGCCAGCCCTTCTCCATAGGCGATGGGTGGCTTCGGATCCTTCACGAAAGCCACCGGTTCGCCCTGGCTGGTGCGGTCCGCCGTCGACGTGCCGCTGTTCGCGACCATGACCGGAACTTCTCCGGCTGAAACCATGTTCTCGACGTTTGAGCGGCGCTGCTGGATTTGTAGTCCATTGCGCGCCAATCTTTTCATAAACTCCAAGCCCTTCTCTTCTCCTAGGTAGTCCAACATTCCGACAAACCAATTGTAAGAAGCTGCATCCAGGACGAGTTTGCCCTTCCATTTGGAATCGAGCAGCTCCTCCCAACTTTTCGGCGCGTCGTTCGGCGCTACCAGCTTGGTGTTGTACATGATGTGAAACAGCCGATTGCCCAAGGAGCGCCACTGACCAGGGACCTTGAGACCATCAGGAAGCACCGCGTCCTCGAGGGCGACGTAGCGCGCCAATATCCCGTCTCGCTCCAGCGCGGAAACTTGATGAAACTGCAACCAGACCACGTCCGCCTGGTGTTTACCTGCTCGCTCTTCGGTGAGCAGTCGGTTGATCATGATGTCCGGCAGGACGCGCGGAGTCTGAAACTTTTGTATGACGCCTGGATGGAGTTCTTTAAAAAAATCGACGCGCAGATTGGTCAGCTCTTCTCTATCCGGCGCGTACCACACCAACGCCGCTTCCTTTTTTGCTCCCTCCACGAGCTTTTGCATGCGCTCCTTGGCCGGGAGTGCCATCAGCTCGGCAAAAATCTGCTCGGTCTTCGATAGATCCGACTTGGCAGCTGAAGCGCCTTGGGCGGCGGACGCCGTTGCGACAACAACAGCCAGCAAAATCGTAGTTACCCGTGCAAACATGACGCCGTTCGTTATCGGTTCAGTTGTCCCGTCCAGTCACCAGCATCATCAAAGGCCGAATGCTTTTGGCTTGCTCCAATCCATTGGCAATTTCGATGATCTTTTCCAATGTGGCCGCGCCAATGCGCATTTCTGGTTGCAAGTCACGCACCAGGTCAACGGTATCGGCAAAGCTGAAAACATGGTTGCGGCTGCCATCCTTCATTTCGTCGAGGTAGAGCCGCTGCGGTGTTCTAACGCTCAACCTAGCGCACTGCGGCAGCACAGCATCGTTTCCCTTGATGGCCATTCGCTCCAGCAGACGATTGATTCTTGCATCATCACGTTTTCGCAGCAGACTGCGGCTCGCCTGCCCATAGACTAAAGCGGCGGCCACTCCTTGGGCGGTGCCGGCGCCGCGATCCGCCAATTCTTCGTTCTGGCGCCGGCCCGGTCCCGGATACTCCGCTTCGAAAGGATCCAACTCGACGACGATTTCTTCGATGGTCTCGGCTTGGATACGTTCCTGTCTGGCCAACCGCGCGGCGATATACGTGGGAGATTGAGCGATCATGCTCGTCGGATAGCGTTTGAACGTAACTTTGAGAATTTCAAATTCTTTTCCCAATCCTGCCGTAATGTTGTTAGCGAATTCTGTCGTTCCGGCGAAAAGATTCAGAAACCCTGCCTTTCCTTCGATCGCCGTGGGGGCGGCGCGCCCCTGCTGTTTGGCAATCGCAGTGCACAGCAGGCCGTTGCGCGCCGATAGTCCGAGCTGAAATTGAGTTTCCATGGTGCGCGCGATGTTGCATTCGACGTTGCCGAAGCTGAAGCAAGCGGCGAAACCTATCGCGTTGGCCGTCCGATCCGCGTCGAGCCCCAAAAGCTTGGCTGAGGCTGCGGCGGCGGCCATGACGTCGTAAGTCGGGCTGCCGCGCCAGCCCCGTTCCACGGTCAACCGGATGTGATCTTTGGCCAGCGCGCCCGCGACCTCGTAACCGGCGACGAGAGCCGGCAGGATTTTCAAGCCTGAAAAATCGTTTTCCTCCGCCATCGCCAAAACTGCCGGAATGACCGCCGGGCCAAAGTGAGCCATTGTCCCGTAGGCATCACTCTGTCCCCGGCTCTGAAATAGCACGCCATTGGCAAACGCCGCCGCGCCGGGTGTCGTCCTCTTGCCGTTTAGAATTGTCGTGCTGCCGCCCTGAGGCAATGTTTCCGACTCGATCATTGCGGTTTCGGCGATCTGACCCTGGCGCGACTCGTGCGCTGCCATGGCAATGCTGAGCCCGTAGAGCAGGCAGGATTTGGCCTTGGCAATCACATCCGGTGGAAGATTATCGACGGTTATTCCGCTGACAAATTTTCCAAGTTCTTGCGCGATAGTTTCCATCTTTAGCTTCCCTCTACTTAGCACCGGCTCTGCTCTCGTGTGTCATTCTGAGGAGCTTAGCGACGAAGAATCTGCTTTCTCTTCCCGATCGAGAGAATTGGGAAGAGCGCAAAGCAGATGCTTCACATTCGTTCAGCATGACACGAAAGCCAATTCCGACCCAAAGGATTTCTTTCCAGCGGATTTAAGCATCGCCACTCGTTACTTAAAATTCTTTTCTGACGAGTAGGCGGGTGTATTCACGCTGCGCCCATTCATAGCGTTGCGCCGACCACTTGGAGGGATCGATGAAATGCGGTTTGATCGTGGCATCGATCAGCGGATCGGGTATCCCCGGCCGGGCCGCGCGGATCTTGATTTTTTCCGCTGCTTTACGCTGCCATCTCTCGGACAATAGCCCTTCGATAAACAGCGCCGCGGCATGAGGATGGGTTGCGTTGCGCATAATCGATAAGCCTTCTCCGTAGGCAACCGGCGGCTTCGGATCCTTCACGAAAGCTACCGGTTCTCCCTGCGCCGCCCGATCAGCAGTGGAAGTGCCGCTGTTGGCCACCATGATTGGAACTTCACCCGCAGAAACCAGATTTTCCACGTTGGACCGGCGCTGCTGGATCTGTAGCCCATTGCGCGCGAGCTTCTTCATGTACTCCAACCCCTTCTGTTCGCCCATGTAATCCAGCAACCCGACAAACCAGTCATAAGCGGCGTCGTCTAGAACGAGTTTGCCTTTCCATTTGGCATCGAGAAGGTCCTCCCAATTTTTCGGCGCATCTTTCTCGGAAACCAGTTTGGTGTTGTACATGATGTGAAAAAGCCGGTTCCCCAGCGAGCGCCACTCCGCGCCGACTTTGAGTCTTTCGGGGATGCTGGCATCCTCGATCGCGGTGTATTTCGCTAGCAGACCCTCCCGGAGCATCACCGGTAACTGCGGTAGTCTGATCCACACGACGTCTGCTTGATATTTGCCGGCTCTCTCTTCCGTCAAAAGGCGGTCGATCATGACATCCGAACGAATGCGCGGCGTGACGAATTTTTGAATCGCGTCCGGATAGATCTCCTTGAAAAGCTCAATCCTTAAATTCGTCAGGTCCTCGCGATCGGGTGCGTACCAAACCAGCGTGCCTTCTTTGCGCGCTCCCTCGATGAGCCGTTTGATGCGCTCGCCCGCCGGCAGCTTGGTAAGCTCCATCAGGATCTTTTCTGTCTGAGAAGGAGCGTGCTTGGCCGCGTCGGCGGCCCAACCGCCGCCCGGCAAGGCCAACAAAAAAATCACCGCGCAAAGCCAACTCCATCTGATCATCTCGGCTCCTTTTTTTTCGGCCCAATCATTATCACAATTGCGGAACAGGGATCTTGGAAGCTGCTAAGACGGCTTAACAGGTTTTTCTCCAGCGGCTACCACTCTTGACGGTCAGCACGGACGCCAGCCGGTGACGGGACTTGAGAACATTTCCCGCGCGGTCGCCGAATGCAAAATCGCCCTCTTGCAATTCCAAAACCGCAGCATCTCCGGCGGAGCCGACTCGAAGGCTGCCCAGCTCTGCGTCTCTGCCAATCGCCGCGGCTGCGTTCTGTGTCGTCGCGGCAACGGCTTGCTCCAATGGCATGCCTAACTCGAGAAACATCGACATGACTTCCGGCAGGGTGTAGGAGCGATCCAACCGACTGCCGTCGGTGCTGATGGTGTCGGGCAATACTCCTTGCTCTAAAAAGGCGCGACAAACGTTGAGATCTAAATGCACCTTGGCGCAGCCGCTGTCGAAAATGATCCCGCTCTTGCGGGCCTGCAAAACTTCGGGGCGAACTCTGCCCTTGGCGTCGAGAGGACCGTTGGCTGAGCCGTGAAACGGATGGGTCACGATATCGCCGGGACGAAGAAAGCTCAGGATCTGTGACAGCGGAATCGGTGACCGGCTGACGTGAACCATGATCCGGCATCCGGCCTGGTTTGCCGCTTCGCGCGCCAGCTCGAGGGCTGGAAGGGCATTTTCCGGCTTTAAAGCGCTATCGTCGATCCGTACTTTCAAACCCACGACACCTTCCGGGTTATCTCGAATACACTGTACGGTCTGGTCGACATCGACCAAATTCATGTCCATCAACTCGCCCTGATTTGTTGTCTCCTTGTTCAATCCGTTGGAGGAGAGATGAACGAAAGCGAAAAGGCGGGTTGCGCACTGCCGCATCACGCGGTCGCGCAAAGCAGGAAAAACCGAGCAGCCTGCGCTGCCGGCATCGACCGCTGTGGTTACGCCTGTCGGTAGACAGAAATCATCCGGGTGGCCGAAACGCGGTTGATAGCCGTAAAAAAAATGTCCGTGAGTGTCGATGAGCCCCGGAGTTACCAGCTTACCGGAAACATCAGTGGTTTCCCGCGCTTCTTCCGCAGGGATGCTTTGCGCCACGGCCGCGACCACGCCGTTGGTGAACGCGATGTCGTAGCGCCCGCGGCGCTTGTCGCCGGGATCGATGACTTCGCCGTTTTTAAGCAGCAACTCGTATTTGATAGCCACGCCGCACCTGCCTTCTGGTCTCGGGTCATAACAAAGAACCATTCGGCGTTCAACGCGGATGCTTGGATAAGGCCGGCAGCGCGGTGAAGACAACCAACAAACACGAAACTGGGGTAGAAAAGATTCTTGTAATCGCGCCCCAATTGTGGAATTTACAATCGCAGCAAAACGCTTTCAGAAAAATTGGAGAATACAGCCATGGCAGAAAACGGAGCGACTCATCTGTCCTTTACGGGGAATTGCTATATCGAGCACCGGGTATCGGTGCACCAGGAAAAAGAGGGCTTTCGCAAGCTCATTGAGCTGCTGACAGCATCCGATTTGAGCTTTGCGAATATGGAATGCGCCATCCAGGACGGCGAAGATTGGCCTGCATTCGGCTCGGGCATGGGTTGGGCCGGGACTTTCATGGGCGCTCCGCCGAGCATGATCGAAGAGCTCAAGTTCATGGGTATCGATGCCGTATACGCAGCCAACAACCACGTCGCCGACTTCGCCGAGCGGGGGATTCTGACAACGATCAATTATTTGAAACGCGGTGGGATGCCCTACGCCGGCATCGGCGCCAGCCTCACCGAGGCGGCGCAGCCGACTTACCTGGAGACCGAAAACGCGCGGGTCGCGTTGATCGCTTTGGCCGATTGGGGCCCGCGTCAAATGATGGATCTTCCTTTCCCATGGCCCGCAGGTTACATGGGCTCGGACGAACTCCCGCCGTACAAGAGTCGCCCGGGAGTCAACCTGCTGCGCTACGACGCAGTCGTTCATGTGGACCGGGCAGCCTTCGAACAACTGCGGCGCATCAGCCAGGAACTGAATTGGGAGCGCGGCAAAGTCGTGCGCTTCCAAGGGGCCGCGCGAACCGAGCCCCTCGTCGGCTCCTCACTCAAAGGCTGGGAAAAAGACACTGACACCGAGTTCTTTTTCATGGGCCGGAAGTTCGTCTTGGGCGACAAATTTCGCATGGCCACCTTCCCTTTCCAGGAGGACTTGGATCGGACCTACAAGCATGTGACGGAAGCGCGGCGCCATGCCGACGTTGTCGTTGTAGCGCTCCACGACCAGGCCCACGGTATCGGTGTGCATGATTACATAAACACGTTTGCTCACGGTTGTATCGATGCCGGAGCCGACGTTTACATCAATCACGGCGGTCTCCAGCGCGGCATCGAATTCTACAAGGACAAGGTGATCCTCTATGGCCAGCCGCCGCTCTACTTGCAGAACAACGAGGTAAC
>VBKY01000269.1:13386-14456 GCA_005879255.1 Deltaproteobacteria bacterium | reverse complement strand
TTTACCGCGCGGACCGGCGAGCGGGCTCACCGCTCGCCCTCATCACTAGCCGCCCCTTCATTTTGGAACGCAAACGGGATGGCATTGACGGTTATTGTTCTGGTTCGCATGTTCGAAATGATTTATTGAGGTCTAGCATCCACCCGCGCGGCCGCTGCGGGGCCAACACTGATCGAATCTCGGTAAACCAGAATCTCCACGCGACGGTTTTTGGCGCGTCCCGCTTCGGTCTTGTTGTCGGCCGCCGGAGCTTTCTCTCCGTAAGCTACGGTGACGACGCGCGCCGGATCAATACTTTTTTCCGTTATAAGATACGTGGCGATGCTCTCGGCTCGTCGCCTGGACAAATCGTAGTTGGCGCTTTCAGAGCCGACGCCGTCGGCATGTCCCGCGACGACAAAAACAAGGCTGCTGTTGTTATCGGCGTAACCCTTTGCATCGCTCAGAAAACTGTCGATATCCTTCTTTGCTTGGCCGCTGAACGAGATCGAATTAGACGCGAACATCGGGCCGCCCGCATAGTTTAGCACCAATTTTCTTTCAGGCTTTAGGCGCTGCAGGCTCTCCAGCGCGCGATCGGCTTTGGCATTGGTTTGATTCAGCCGACTTTCAAGATCGGCAATTTGCTTTGCCATCGTATCTACACGCGCATCAACGGCCGTCACCTTGCCATCGACCTTGGTAATCGCCGCCTCGTTTTCCGAGACCCGTTTGTTGATCGGGAACAGCTGTTCGTTGACCCAGGTTTGAACCCAGTCTTGTGTCGCCACGCAACCAGGCAGCACAAGCACTGAAAATAAGAGCAAGAAGACTTTACTTTGGATATCTAACCGCTTCATAAAAAACTCCTCCGCACAAAATCGATGTTGAATTTGCGATGCGATAAATCTTTGTTCTCGTCGTTTGCTATCCGACAACTTGGCTGCCGATCAAGGCTTTGCCTCTGCCCACGTCTTGTCGGGATTGTACTCTTTCATGCCCTTGGCAATGGAAGCGGTATTCGGCCCCAAATTTTTCTGAAAGACTTTGCCGTCGTGATTGACGATGAACGTCATCACGCCGGAATTGCC
>VBKY01000269.1:0-13332 GCA_005879255.1 Deltaproteobacteria bacterium | reverse complement strand
TCTTTTCCCTGGGCCGTCAGAATTCGGTAATAGTAGCCGTGATAGGGATGGGGTGCGTAGGCAGGCGGTGCGGCTCGATAACCTTCACTGCTCGATTGGATCATGATCGGTCCGAGAGGACTCTGGGGCTCACCTTCCTTTGCGGACCAATACAGGCCGTTTTTCTTTCCAGGATCGCTCACGAACTTCTGCGCATATTCCAGAAGACCGTCGCGGTTGCGGTCCTTGATCGCGTACTCGCGCTGGGCGTCGACGATGGCGAGCATCGCCTGAATCGTGTTCAGTTCGTTCTCACCGATCCGGCGGTTTAGTATTTCTTCTTTGCCTTTTTCGGTGTCAAAAACCCAGGATTGGCCTTTTTTCACTACCGGAATAGGGAAGGGCCACTCCTGCTTGCCGACGATCAAAATCGTATCTTCCCCTTTTGTCGCAAGGCGATTTTTTTCGTCGTAGGCAGCAATAAATTGCGCCCGCCTTTGTTTGTCGGCGACTGTGTCGCCGGAAAACAATATTTCTTTTGCTTGAGCTCCGAAGATCGCTAGCAGTTCCTTGTCGTTATTGCTCCGCGCCGCTGCTATCGCTGCTTTGACAGCCTCTTCGGCCGACGAGAAACTTTTTTGCTGTGCCGTGGCCGCGGAGCATAGCTGGTTGACCCCGAAGGTGATCAAGGCCGCCACTCCTAGCGCGGGAAGAACGCGCTGCCAAACGGACGCTCGCGTATTTGATTCTTGTTTTGGAACTTTCATTTATACCTCCATCCTGATCTTGTCGTGACCGCGTGCGTGTCTCGTGTTTGTTGATGATTTATGAGTACGAATGACGCTCACGACCGCGTTCAACGGCGTGACTACCGGCGACGTCCGCCTCCGCCTCCGCCTCCACCTCTACCTCCACCACCGCCACCTCTGCTACCTCCACCGCCGCCAGAGCTGCCCCGGCTGGCGCTGCCGCGCGAGCTGGAGTTGCTCGCGGAGCTGCCGCCCCGGTCGACGCCGCTGAAAGCGCCGCCGCGAGTTCCCGAGCCGCCGAGCTGGCTTGCGCTGGCGCCACCGGCTCCTCCGCGGCTACCCGCACCGCCACGGTCGCCGCCCGGACCACCTCCACCGCGGTCACCCAGCCCGCCTTGTCCAGCGCGATCACTGACACTGGCGCGATCGCTTACGCCGCCGCGCCCGATATCCTGTCTTCCCTGCTCGGCGCGTCCGCGAAACTGTTCGCGCGACTTAATCGCGTCGTTGGTGCTCGCGCGGTTAAACTTCTGGGAGGTTCCCTGGTCGCGATAGGAGACTCCTTTGCGGTGCTCGGGTTTATGCTGAAAGTTGCCCCTATCGCCCTGGTATTTGCTGCGATCGATGTTATTGTTGATGTTGGTGTTCCGGCTATTATCTATCTTGACGTTCCCGCCGTTGTAGTCATTGTTTCCCCATGCGTAACCCCACGCCGCTCCCATGGCCATGCCCGCGCCGAACGCCATCATCGACGAAGCTACGTAACCGGGTGGATAGTAGTAGTACGGTGGAGATGCCGGATACGGCCACGCGCCATACACCACTGTGGGGTTATAGGTCGGTACGTAAACGACTTGTGGGTTGGCAGGCTCTATCTTGATGATCTTTTCCTCGACGATCACGGTCTGTTCTTTGGTTGTCTTTAGATTCCCTGACGCCTGTGCCTTGGCCCGCAGGCTCTGGATCGTGTCCAGAACCTTTTTTTGGTCCGCCAAAAACGCATCACCGAGTCTTTGCGTCCAGTCGAGCTTTTCGCTCATCATGGTCAGCACCTGAGGAAAATTGACCAAGGATTTGACGCTGGGATCCCAATCTTGTGCTTCAAGCGCTTTGGTCAGTGCGTCGCCCTTGAGACTTGCATTTTGTTTTGCCCAGCGATCGGCCTGGATGACTTCCAAGGGATAGGTCGAGGCCATCAAGATTTGCGAAATCAGCGGGTCCGGGTGCAGCGCGATAGGCGCTAAAATCTGATCCAATTCTTCCTGTCTGAAAACAGCCTCTGACTGCTGCTGCTGGGCGATAACGCCGGGCGGCACAGTCAGGAGAACAACCATGAGCCACGCCAAGATTTGCACAAAGACAGATCGTAATTTCATATCTCTTTCTCTTTCTGTAGGAAGCATCGAAGCCCGTCACCGCTTACCTACCTGCACACACAATCTCGCCACCTTAGCCTACTTGCCCCTTGCCATTTGTTTCCTACTTCAACTTGAGGCCCACCCCGGACGCGCCCAAAGTAAGTCGAGTCCCCGATTGCTCCGATTGCACGGCAATGAATACGCCGTTGCCATTGGCCATCACGATCTCACCGCCGCCGCCGGCCAATGCGAATGTCGCCTGTGTGGCGAAATAATTTCCCGAGAAATCTGAAACCTTGTTGAGAAAATAAACTTTTCCGGTTGCACTGACATTGGAGACACCAAGATCGAGCAGGCTTAAACCCGAAACGGTAATTGGGTAGTCTTTGCCTTGATAGGTGAGCACGCCATCGCCCCAGTTGACACCCGCGCCCAACGCAATCGACTTACTTTGGATTTTCACAGTCGCGTCCGGTTGCTGGCCTTCCTTGCGGTACGTCGGAACCGACTTATCCTGCGCAACGAGCAACGTTTCAGCATTTTCGAAGGTTACCCAGCCCATCCGCTTCATCTCGGTGCGCGCCTTCGGGCTCAAACTACCGGTGATCCACATCTCCTTTCGGGTCACCCCGGGGAGTTGATTGGCCAGGTTGTCGGTGTTGGCAACCAGCCGCGCCAGCGAATCGGTCCACACCAGATAGTCAATCGGAAAGTTGAACACCAGAGCGCCGTCTTTCGCTCGTGCAGCAGGCACCTGGCCCACGGAGACCAGTTGCGTGAGCGGCGAGACCGCTTTGTGATAGCCCGCATACATCTCCGACTGGCGCTGACGAAACCGAGCCATATCCACATTGTTGGTCAACGCAGCCAGCTGCACGAATCTTTCCCGATCGCCTACGCCCTTCATTTCGTCCAGCGCGGAAACCAGTATCGTCTGCTCACGCGGCGAGAAAATCGACTCGTTGATGAACATCTCCACCGTGGACGGATCGATTCCCATCGATTTGAGTTTTTCCGTATTCGTGCGCCTTAGATCCGCCGGAGGCTGATTCTTGACGATTTCCCGTGTAAGCCTGGTCGTTCCAATCGCGGTCATGGCAATTCCCGCTCCTCCCGGCACGGCAGCCATCGCTGCCGATACCGTGAGCCCGCCTGCCCAACCCACCCAAGAAATCTCGTTGAGTCGATCTTGGAGAACTTCGTTCCTCGAGTAAACATCGACGCCGAGATCGTAAGCGTACTCCCGTTTATAATTGGAAAATCCGATGAGGTTCTTGAATTTGCTGTCTTCGGCATCACTGCGTTTCGCGCCGAAGACACTGTCCCCGGCGCGGCGGAATGCTACCGCGACACCGCTCGCGGCCGTCTTTAATGTCGATACCGGTTGAAACACCATATCTTTCGCTGCCACCATGGCCGACAAGGCCGATTCCTTAACCGCGGTTCCGTACTCTTTAGTACCTTTGAGTTTATCCATCTGCGCCATGGCATTGATTTCCTGGATGCGCTCCCGGAGCAACGCCGTCGATACTGCTTTGAATTGACCAAACTTTGAATCGATCGTGTAAGTATTCAGGAAGCCATCGTTCACGACGCGTTCCTGAACGTGGTGGTTGGGTCCAGCCAAAAGCTCCGGCGGCAAGATTTTTGACGCGCTGAGGACTGGCACCGACTCGTAGCCGCTCTGTGCGGCCAAACTAAAGGTCGTTTGCAAAACCAAGATGCCGACGAGAACCGATGCTAAACACGCGACGCCACGCCGGCAATGTTGAACCAAATGTTTTGACAGGATCATTTTCGTTTTTTCTCCTAACGCGCACCAATGCTTTCTTCTCGTTTCCGTCAGATATTTGTATCTTTCTCTTATCGCGCTAATACTCTACGCGCCTCTCAATCTTTGACCGCGCTTCGCTTCAGGGCTTCGCGGATCGTTTTGATCAACAACTCGTCGTTGAACGGTTTGCGCAGGAAGGCTACCGCGCCAGCCGCAAGCGCTTTCTCGCGGATACCGACCGCGTCGTGCGCTGTAATAAAGATCACTGGAACCGGGTTTTCACTTCTGGTCAATCGCTCCTGAACTTCGAGCCCGTTCATTCCCGGCATTTGCACATCGAGAATCAAACAATCGGACCGAAACGAAGGCATGGCGTCAAGCAGATCGAGAAACTGTTGCCCTGAGGTGAACGTTTCTGCGTCCATTGCCAACGACCGCACCAGACGCTTCACAGCGCGGCAGACGGATTGATCGTCATCCACGATGGCAATAAGCGGTTTGGGTTTTTGCAAGACAATAAGTCTCTGCCCACGTGTCGAGAGCATTAATAATAATAGAAGACGCAACGTGACCGTGCTGAGCGAATCTAGCGAAGGAAGAAAAACGTGTATATTGGACTTTAGTCCAATACGGAGAGGCGGAAAGAAGTGATTAGCGAGAGGTGATTTGTAAACAGTTATCAGTAAACCCGCACCGACCGATGATTGTCACTGATTACTCGCTTTTCTGTGCGGTCGGCCGATTTTTCACGCGTTCGGCGATGCGGACTAGTTCGGCGAACGATTGCACTTCCATTTTTTCCATCACGCGCGCGCGGTGGACCTTGACGGTCTTTTCGACTGTTCCCAGCTCGAAGGCAATTTGCTTGTTCAACAAACACCCGACGGCTAAGGTCATCACTTCTCGCTCTCGGGGCGTTAAGCTTTTTACTCGCCTTTGTATATCTTCGAGTTCTCGTCGCTCCGCGTGATCATGATTGGCCCGCGTAAGGGCCTGGTCAATCGCCCTTAAAAGGTCCTTGTCCTTTACCGGTTTGGGCAGGAAATCTACGGCGCCCTCCTTCATCGCTTTCACGCTCATTGGAATGTCGCCATGACCGGTGACAAAAATAATAGGAAGGAGCGTGTGCGCAGCCTGTAATTCATGCTGGAGGTCCAGCCCACTTAGGCCGGGCATGCGAACGTCAAGAGCAAGGCAGGCCGGGCCTTCGTCCGTAGCGCGCCAGTAAGCGAGAAAATCACGCGCGGACGCGAACGCTTGCACCGTATAGCCGGCCGACTTGATCAGTCGTGTCAGCGCTCTTCGCACGAACGGATCGTCATCCACGAGAAAGACCGTACGGGATTCGCTCATCATTCCTTGGATCTTTCCTTCCTTATCCTGAACTTGTTTCCGCACGTTCACGGCTGATAAACGTTCCGTTTAATTCCGCGACTCTGCGCTGCGCCATACCGGGACAGTAAAATAAAATGTCGCCCCGGGTTTAGAATCGCTGCACTCCGCCCAAAGTTCCCCACCGTGCACTTCGATAATCGAACGACTGACCGCAAGTCCCATACCGAGCCCATCGTGTTTGGTGGTGTAGAAAGGTTCGAAGGCCTTATCAAGAGTTTCGCCCGTGATACCTGTGCCACAATCGCGCACGCCTACCGTTAATCTGTCGTCGCTTTCTGCCATAACCCATAGCTGGATTTCGCGTTCGTTTGCCGGAACATCTTTCATCGCGTCAAACGCGTTAAGCAATAGATTGAGCACGACTTGTTGCAAGTGCACGCGATCGCCACAGACCGGCGAAAACCCGTGGCCTAGATCAAGCCGGATTCGCACGTTGTGCAGAATGGCTTCGCTATGAAGGAGCGTAACAATGTCTCTGATGACCGTCGGCAGATCGAGCGACACCAATTCAATATTTTCCTTTCGTATCAATGCCCGCATGCGCCAAATGATCTCCCCAGCTCGGTTGTTGTCCTCTATAATGTCCTTAAGGATTGCGCCGACTTCCTCCAAGTCCGGCGGTTTGGCTGCCATTAAACGCTCTGCTGCTTGCGCATTGGCTAATATCGCGGTCAGTGGTTGGTTCAGTTCGTGTGCCAGCGATGCTGCCAGTTCACCCATCGTAGAAACACGGGTCATACGTGCCAATTGTTCACGCTCTTGCTGGAGGTTTGTTTCGGCCTCTTTACGTTGGGTGATATCGATAGCGGAACCGATGTAGCCAACAAAGGTGCCATCAGACGCAAAGCGCGGAACTCCTTTGTTAAAAATCCAGGAATATTCGCCGTCATGTTTGCGCAATCGGTGTTCCATCGAGAACTCTTCCCGTGCGCTAAATGAACTGTCATATTTTTCGAAGAAGCGATGAAAGTCCTCAGGATGCAGTCCTTCGGCCCACCCGTTCCCCAGTTCCTGACGCAGTGTACGACCGGTTAAGTCCAACCACGCTTTATTGAAAAAGTTGAAACGCCCGTCTAAACCGGACATCCATATGAGGGCTGGCGCGCTGTTGGCCATCGAGCGAAACCGGGCCTCACTTTCGCTCAATATTTTTGCCTTTTCTCGCTGTTCCTCGACTAAACCTGCGAGAAACATGATCGGCAAAGAAATTGCGACCAAAAATATTTGTAGCGAGAACACATTATCTGCCGCTGAGGCACTGACAAAAGGACCGCCTCCATTGGCGGCGCCGAAGATCGAACCGAGCACGACAATCAAGAGGGTCGTACTCGCTCCAGCCGCGCCACAGCGCATCGCGGCCCATAACAGAAACGGCAGCGGCAAGTATAGGGATGCCGGCGTGGTTTTGGCTCCGGCCGTCTGCCAGCTGAAAACCAAAACACTCACGACGATCAATCCGCCGATAATGAAAACGGGTTCGAGATAGCGGTGCCAAGGTGCGCCTCTTAGCCATCTCACGCCACGGGAAGCCCAAAGAAGAATTACCGGTGGGATCGCCAGCGCCGCGAGAACATTCGATGGAAAGCGTGTCAGCCAAACCTGCCAATAGGTTTGCTCTTTCCACCCGACCAGCGACACGAATCCGGCATCGAGAAATGAGCTCAGGAAGGGAGCTAGTAAGGCGGCAAAGACAACATACAAGAGAACGCACCTAACGCTAGAAAAATCCACCGGCCCTGTGATATAGCGCCGCAGGCAAAATGCCCCGATTAACGCTTCGCTGGAGTTGCTGATAAACCAGCACAAGATCATTGGCAGAGGCACACCGCTTTGCAACTGAACGACAAGATGCGCAGGAAATGCGCCAAGGAGAACAAGCCAGTAACTTTGGCGAGGTTCTAACAACAGAAAGGCGAGCACAATCGCGTTAGGCGGCCAAAGCGTAGAGACCGAGTGAGTTGGTAACGTCAACGCAAAGCCGACCATCGCGCCCAGGTAATAGGCGATTCCCACCAGCAGGCCGATCAAGATCGATCGAGTCTTCGCTTCCATCTTTCGTTTGGTCTTCACCCGGGCCAGCATAGGTATGTTCTACACTTGCGGGAAGGTATTCCCGGCGCACGAGGAGCAAGACCGCGAGGTGTTGAATACGAATTGACCGCCGCTTTTGTTTCCTTCGCTTGGCACGAAAGTCACTTAGATGCCGCCAACCAACCTCTTGGGCCGGTCGGATCTTCCTTTTGTTCCACCGCTACCCCGGTAACCGGCAGGGTGAAATAGAATGTTGCGCCGTGATCCGCATTGTTCTCGGCCCATAGCCGCCCGCCGTGAGCTTCGACGATCGATCGGCTAATCGACAATCCCATCCCCAACCCCTCGCGCTTGGTGGTGAAAAACGGTTGGAAAATCTTATCGAGCTGATCGCTCGTCAAACCCGTCCCGTGATCACTGACCGAAATCTGCAGCATGTCCCGACCGTCCAGTTCAGCTCGCACCGAAACGTCCCGCTTGTCCGCCGGACAATCTTTCATCGCCTCAAACGCGTTGAGCAAAAGATTGAGCAGGACTTGCTGCAATTGAATCTTGTCGCCCCGCGTGGGCGGCAGATCTGGGTCGACATCGAGCCTTACGCGCAGGTTGCGCAATACCGCGTCGCTATGAACGAGCGACATGATTCCCTGGATAATATCAGAGAGATCAATTGAACTGAAGTCGAATTCTCCCTTCTTAACTAGCGCGCGCATCCGGCGGATGACTTCGCCGGCGCGCTTGTTGTCTTCAACAATATCATGGAGAATTTCGCGCCCTTCTTCGATGTCTGACGGCTTGCCGGATAAGAAACGTTGAGCGGCCTGTGCGTTACTAAGGATGGCCGTAAGCGGTTGATTCAATTCATGCGCCAGCGAAGCCGCCAGCTCGCCCATGGTGGTGATTCGCGTCACATGCGCGAGCTCTTCGCGGTTGCGCCGCAGTTCGGCGTCGGCGTGTTTGCGCTCGGTTATTTCCAGTACGGTACCCATCCTCCGCAAACCGCGATCGTGGGGCTCGACAACGCTCCGGCCTTTCGCTAACAGCCACCGTTCCGTGCCATTGGGTAAAAGAACGCGGAACTCTCCGTCAAATGGCATCGCCGCCGGTTGCGTGTTCTCGACTTCCAAGAGCATACGCCGCCGGTCATCGGGATGGACGCGCCTGAGTAGGTCTTCGAAATGGACGGCGTCATCTGCGCCGAAACCAAACAGAGAACGCAGAGACGCATTGGCCCAAACACCGCCATCTGTCAAATCACGCGACCACAAACCCAGCTCCCCGGCGCTGGTAGCAAGTTCCATCACTTGCTGGCTTTCCCGCAGGTCGGCTTCGACCTGGCGCCGGTGCCGGCGCTGCACAACCAAAGCGACGATCATCGCGGCCTGCAAGCAGATAATGGCGAGCGCGCCTATGATCCACCATTGGTACCGCTTCCAAACCGTCGGCTGCCGGAATTCGATCACGCTGCCGGGTGGCAGGCGGCTCTCGCTGATGTTCCAGCGCCGCAATTCCCGCCAGTCGTATCGCGGTTGTTGCGTGCCAACGAGCATCGGTGGAAAATTCGACATTGGTTCGCCGCCGAGGACTCGCACAGCGATGCGGGCGGACTCCACGCCCTCGAGCTCTCCCTGGTACAGGCGGCCGCCGACGATCCCCAGGCCCAGCTGATTCTGGTAGAGCCCGTTGATCGGCGCATTGGCGACGGCATGAAGACGCTGGAGCGCCTCATCCTCGTTGTGCGTCACGCCCGCCGCATCCCGAAGGAACAGGCCGAGCAGGATGAAGGAGTGCGGCGGCAACTTGGACAGCCGTCGCAGCATCTGGTCGAAGGACAGTTCGTTGAGGAAGTTGAAGCTCACGCGGTCGGCAAATGGCTCGAACGCACGGCGAAACTCGTCCGTCCAGTACCGTTCGAGCGGCGTCGCACCGAGAATGACTTCGATGTTGGTTGTGTCAGGCGCGAGTTGGAGGATGTCCTCGACCAGGCCGGTTAGCTTGAAGTCTTCCCCGACGAACGTGGCATTCCTCGTAATCGCATCGGGCGGCACCGTCCGCCGGTCCATCCCCGTGTAAATAACGGGCGTCCCCGGAAACAGACGATCCCGAAACTTCACCACGAAACGACCGGCGGGGGATCCAATCGGCACCACCAGGTCCGGCTGCCATTTCGCGAGCCGCTTGTGCAGGAACTCGACGAACACTTCTTCCATGTCCGGCTGCGCGTAGCGAGCCATGTCCAGGGAAACCTGGTCGAGATCAACGCGCTTCCCCATCTCCTGGGTCAGCGTGGTTTCGAACGCGGTCGAGTGGGTCGTGAACGGTGGCGCACTGCTCCCGAAGGAGTGAACGATGAGAACGCGTTTAACCTGCTCTTCCTCGGCACGGACATCCGATATGGCAACGAAGCACAAGACCAGACACAACCCGTGAACAACGCCATGCACCCAGGCTCGTGCCAAAGCGCGCGCGCAATGCTCTCTTTTCATTACGTTACGTTATTGTTGATCCATGCCGCGGATTTCGAGACGTTCTGCTCCCTCGCCGGCGCCATCAGCACGGTGAAGTAGAAAGTTGCGCCGCGGTCCGGGTTGTTCTCGACCCAGAGACGCCCGCCGTGAGCTTCGATAATGGATCGACAGATCGAAAGCCCCATACCCAGTCCGTCACCTTTGGTCGTGTAAAACGGTTGAAAAATTTTGTCGAGCTTGTCGCCGCTCAAGCCCGTCCCGCGGTCGCGCACAGATCCCTGGATCAAGCCCATGCCGTTGTCCTCCAACCTTAACTGGACGACTCGCTCGCTTGCGGGACAATCTTTCATCGCGTCAAACGCGTTGAGCATGAGGTTGAGCACCACCTGCTGCAATTGGACCTTGTCACCGCGCACCGCCGGCAAATTATCATCCAGCTCAAGCGCGATATTGACATTTTGCAAGATCGCGTCGCTGTGCAACAGCGCTACCACGTCGCGGATCAGGCTCGCGAGATCGAGAGTAGCGAACTCGAGAGCTTCCTTTTTTACCAGCGCCCGCATGCGCCGGATCACCTCGCCGGCACGGCTGTTGTCCTTGACGATGTCCTGGAGAATCTCGCGCACTTCTTCCAGGTCGGCCGGTTTGCTGCTGAGAAAGCGGAGAGCGGCTTGGGCGTTACTCAGGATCGCCGTGAGCGGCTGGTTCAACTCGTGGGCCAGCGACGCCGCCAATTCACCCATTGTGGAGATGCGCGCCACATGGGCGAGGTCCGTGCGCTGTTCCTGTAGTTGCATTTCTGTTTGTTTACGTTGCGTGATGTCGGTGGATGCGCCTAGGACTTGCTTCGCCGAGCCATCGCTTCCAATGATCGGCCGTTTCATCGTCTGGAGCCAGCGTACCCGCCCCTGGGCATCTGTGATTTGCTCTTCAGGAATAGCGAGCTCTTGTAAGGTTTCGATAACCTGCGCGTCTATCCGACGGGAGAACTCAACTTCGTCTCGGTGGGGATTGAAATCCGAATCCGTCTTCCCGATCAGGTTCTCTACCGTTGTCCCGTACGCATCGGCGACCGCTTGGTTCGCCAGCACAAATCGTCCCTGGCGGTCCTTGGCAAAAATAAAGTTCGGCACAGTGTCGATGACCTGTCGTAAGAACGCCCGTTCCCCTCTCAGCGCCTCTTCTGCCTGCTTCCGCTTGGTAATATCGAGCATAAGACCGCGAAGCTGCGTTGGCTTGCCATTGTGATGCTGACAATTGACAATGTCGTGAATCCAGACGACTTCCCCTGACGCCCCAATCATTCGATACTCGAAATCGAATTCCTGCGCGCTCTTTCTCATTGTCAAACAAATGCTGACCGCCCGCTCCCTATCGTCGGGATGGAGATGAGATATCCAAAAATCTTTATCGTACCATTGTTCCAGCGGATAACCGAGCAGCTTGACCGCCTGTGGACCGACATAGCTAAACACCCAGGTATCGATATCGGCTTGCCAAATGACGGCCGACGTGTTCTCTACCAGCCGGCGAAAATCCTCTTCACTCTCCCACAGTTTCTGCTCGGCAAGTTTACGCCCGGTGATATCAATCATTGTGCCCATCCGGCGCAGGAGCTGGCCTTGAGGACCGCGCTTGAACTGACCTCTAACGGCAATCCAGCGTTCCGGTGTGTTAGGAATCGCGGTGCGAAACTCCAAGTCAAATGGGATTGCAGTCTCTTCCGCGCGCTGGATCACAGACATCACTTGAGCCCGGTCGTCGGGATGGATGCGGGCCAAGACCTCGTCGACGCCGAGCACATCGGCTTGACCGAATCCGAGCAAAGAACGCAGGCGAGGATTGACCCACAGATCACCCTTGACCAGGTCGCGAACCCACAATCCGATCCCACCGGCTTCCGTGGCCAACTCCATGAACTGCCGGTTCTCCACAAGGTCGGCTTCCACCCGGCGCCGGCGGGCGCGTTGCAGCAGTAAGTCGGCGATCATCGCGCCCTGCACACCGATGACGATGAGCGCTCCGATGACGTACCAGCGATATTCTTCCCACAGTGAGCGCGCCCTAAATCGCACGACGCTGTTTGGTGGAAGCCGGCTTTCCGCTATACCCCAGCGTTTCAACGCCCGCCAATCGAAAGTCGCCACGCTGTCGCTGCGGATTTCGAATGGCAGCGATGCCGGAGCTGTGCCGGTTAAGATCTGACGTGCCAGTTCGCCAGCCCGTTTCCCAAAAGCCTCGATACTTGCCAATGAGCCACCGACAGCGCCCGTGCCGAAACTCGCATCCGTCATCACATAGACGGGCACGTTAGCGGACTGAGCGATCCACTGGCCCACCTCCGAAGAAATAACGGCTTGACCGGCTGCGTCCCGAAACATCCTGGCATACAGGATCGCAGTGTCTTGTGGCATTGCGATTACCGCCTTTCGCAACTCGGCCATCGTCAGGTTGTCCCAGAAATCGATTTGGATGTGACCCTTGATCGACTGCGCTGCCTCTTTAACGCGCTGGAGTACCTGACGATCGATTTCTGCCGTGCCACCAATGACGACGATACGGCGCAGTTCGGGTTGTAGACGGAGAATTAATTCGAGATTCGCGCGCGGATCAACACGTTGCGCTAAGCCACTCACAAAAGGACCGAACTGATCGGTTCTCAGTTCCTCTTCTGTCAAGCCGGCGACAATGATCGGCGTGCCTGGAAACAGTTGCGGCAGCAACTTTCCGGCGATCCCCAGGTTGCCGACGTAGACTAATATGACCAGATCGGGAGGGCTCTCTGCAAATTTCGCGGTTAAATACTCGGTCAAAATCTTCCGATAACCTTCGCTCGGGAAGCGAACCAGATCGAGATTCTCGGCATAGGTCTCGATCCGCACCGATGGAATGTTCTCCAATGATTGAAGCAACTGCCGATCGGCGAGTATGAAGCCGGGCGCAAGCCGGCTTCCCGTCGAAATGATCAACACGCGTTTGGCACGCCATTCTTCGGCGCCATCCGCGCCGTGGAGCTTAATCGCCGCCGTCAAGCCAATTATCGCGCAAATCGCGTAAGCGGCTAACCAGCACAAGGATCGAAACGCGCAGCCCAAAATCCGTTTTGGCTGAGTTGGGTCCATCCGGGCGGGATTGTACGGCCACCCAAGCAAAAATCAACCTTTTGGACTCTCAATATTCTACCTTCGTTTATTCGAAGCATGTCGCGATGGCAAGTTGAGTTACTTGAAGCTCGAGGTTCCGAAGATTGTTTGAAAAGTGAATTAGAGAGTGGCAGACCGAGCAACTCGGGTTAGGAGCTAACACTAGCGTCTCCGTTGAACACGAACGGACGTTTTCAGTGAGATTAATTTTAATGAACTACCCCGCAGCAAGCTGACGGGGTATCAGAAGATGGCGATGAGAATTTATCCCAAAGGCGTCACCCCCGAATGTTTTAATCGGGGGTCCAGTTCCGGTCTCGCCTGGATTCCCGATAGAAGCATTCGGGAATGACGGACTCTGAGAGTCTGGGAATAGCCCTTTACCCAGCAAGCTGCGGGGAATCAAACCTGCAGTGATTGAGCAGCCCGGAAAGA
>VBKY01000541.1 GCA_005879255.1 Deltaproteobacteria bacterium | reverse complement strand
CGGGCATGATGTCGATTTCCTCTAACCTGCGGCCTGCGTCTTTTGCGCCTTCGTTGATGCGCTGACGTGCCCAGTCCGTGACTTGTTTATCAAAGCCGGTGCCGAGGATAACGCCGTCGCAGGTCTGTCCGGCGACGCGGAGCGTTTTCGGTCCCTCGGCGGAGATGTAAATCGGCACGGGGCGCTTGCCGACTTTGAGTTGCACATTGCCTCCGGCGCGTTCTTTGCCCTCTGGCACATCGATGCCGCGGTCGTGCAGCAAATCGCGAATCATGCGCAGACCCTTTTCGAAGTCGACGAGTTTCGTTGCTGTTCGTCCCAAGCTGTAAACCGGTCCGTCGCCGGTGCCCAAGCCGATGATGGCGCGACCTTGCGAAATTTCATTCAGCGTCGCAAAGGAATTCGCAGTGACCGTCGGGTCGCGATAGACCATGTTCGTGACAGCTGTGCCGACGCGAATTTTTTTCGTCTGCACGGCACACATGGCCATGACCTGATAGGGATCGACATTGCCCATCTGACTATCGGCGAAAAAAATCGCTTCGAAGCCGAGCTCTTCGGCGCGCTTGGCGCGCTCCACCGCTTCGCGAATCGTGCGCGCGGAGCCGTGCAGACAGAAATTCATAACCTCTTCATACTAGCATTGGGCTCTTAGTTCAAAACGTTCCAATCGTTCAATCGCTTTGCTCCGTTCAACCGATCGCTCCGCGATCTCCGTTCATACGAGTTGAACTACCTGAACGGTTTGAACGTCTTGAACATCCTAATTCCCCGCTCCCATTAGACGCGCGTGCCAGCGCACGCACGCGTGAATGGCTAAGCCGGAGACGATGAAACACACCAGGCAAACGCCGAAGGACCACGCATAAGATCCTGTCGCGTCGAATAAGTAACCGCCGATCCAGGAACCAAAGGCGCTTCCCAATCCGAAACTAATTTCCAGAAAACCGAAGATCAGGCCGATTTTGCGGCCGGAGAAAATATCACCGATGACGGCGCCATAGGTGGGATTACCGGCGCTGTGGCCGATGCCGTAGAGCAAAATGGCCAGATAAACGAGCCACAACGGCGCGTCGACTGTCATAGCGATCATGCCGCCTACGCCGAGAGCCGTGACGAGCGTGGCGACACCGTAGGCTGCGCTGCGGCCCAAGCGATCCGAGATGGAGCCCCAAACTATGGTCGCGCCGATGCGAATAAAGCCGATGAGGCCAAAATAAAAAGACGCCGCCAGCTTCTCGTAGCCGACGGCAACGAAGTGGGCGATAACATGGGTGTTGATCAAGAACAAAGCGGTTCCGAGAGCGAGATGGCCGATGGTGATACACCAAAAGGGGAAGGAGCGTGCCGCTTCTCCGAGCGTCCAATCCCGCTGAGCTGCGTGTTTTGCCGAGTGTCGGCCAGGACTTTCCGCTGGCGGTGCATCGTCACCATCGGGAAACTGTCCGACGTCCTGTGGAGCGCGCCGCTGGAACAGTGCGTTCGCCGGCACCAAGACGAGCAGCAGCAGACTTCCAGTGACGACATAGGTCCAACGCCAGCCGACTTGATCTATCAGCAACTGAGTCAGCGGCACCATCACCAACGCGCCCACGCCCTGTCCCATCGACGCGATGCCGATTGCCGTGGCGCGCCGGCGCACAAACCAGAATGAAATAAGTGCGTTATGGCCGACGAAACTGAGAGCTCCTTGGCCCAGCGCAGTGATAATGCCGTAAGAAACATAGAGCTCCCAAAGGGAACTGGCGAACGATGAAATCACCAGGCCGACTCCAACCAAGAGCGCGCCGAAAGGCATTAAGAGCCGCGGTCCAAATCGGTCGAAGGCGAGGCCAACTAAGGGTGACGCGATGGCATAGACGAAGAAGTTGGCCGATGCCACCGTTGCGCCGTCGCTGCGTGACCAAGAAAACTCGTCCAACAGCGCAAGATAATAAACGCCGAATGCGCCGTTGACCCCGCGCATTACGATCATGTTGGCGAAACATAAGGCGAGGATGACGTAGCCGTAGAAGAACTTAGGACGCATGAGGGGGGATTGGAGTACTGGAGTGTTGGAGTAATGGTGTATGCGGTTAGACTCCGATACTCCAGCATGCCATCACTCCACTACTCCAAAGATCTGTTCGGCGTCTACCTTGCTTCCGCGGCTTTGATGTCTTTGATCTTCACGTCAAAGTTAAGCGTCTTGCCGGCGAGTGGATGATTGAAATCAACGACCACGGTTTTCTCCTTGACTTGCTGAACGCGCACGGGCATGGCCCGCCCGTCCGGCGTTTTGGTCATCACAAGGGTTCCCACCTTCTGAGCTTCGTGCGGAATTTCGTCTCGCGGGATTTCACGAAACGCTTTTTCGTTCATCGGGCCGTAAGCCTCTTCGGGTTTGACTTGCACTTTTTTCTGGTCGCCAACTTTCAATCCAGTCAGTTCTCTTTCCAGCCTCTTAACAATTTGCCCCGCGCCGTGGATGTAGCTTAACGGTTCTTTGCCGACATTGCTGTCGATGACCGTGCCGGCGTCGTCGGTGAGCGTGTATTCGATGGATACGGCGGCGCCGTCGCGGATCGCCGATAGGGTCTTGAGCGTCGTCGCGTGGGGCATTGGCCCACTGATACGGGCGAGGCTGGTCAAGAAAAAGAGCGCACCCAACACCGCGCCGCTCATGACTAAGAGGCCGAGAAGTTTTCTCATGAGGTCTCAGCGAACGAAAAAAAGTTT
>VBKY01000540.1 GCA_005879255.1 Deltaproteobacteria bacterium | reverse complement strand
GCACCGCGGCGATTTTTTTTCGTCCATGGCGTCGTGCATATTCAAAGGCAAATTTGGCGATCCTAGTGGAGGCTTTCTCCGTCATGATTTTTAAACTCTCGACGACTCCGGGGACAACTTCATGCTCGATGCCGGAGTACAGCCCTTCGGTGTTTTCCCTGACCACGATCAAATCGATTCCTTGATAGCGCGCCGGCACGCCGGGCAGATTTTTGATCGGCCTCAGATTGGCGTAAAGATTAAAGCTCTGGCGCAATTCGACATTCACGCTCGGGAACCCCTCGCCCACCGGCGTTGTCACCGGCCCCTTGAGCGCGACTCGATTGTGCTCGAATGAAGCCAGCAATTGTTTGGGAAGCGTTGTCTTGTATTTTTTTAACGCCTCGGCGCCGGCCAGGTAAGTCTCCCATTCAACGCGCACACCAGCCGCCTTGATGATCGCGAGTGTCGGCTTCGTGACCTCCGGCCCGATGCCGTCGCCCGGTATCAACGTGATTTTATGCTTCACAGTGCTGCGCCTTTCTCATAAACCATGTCTCTAAGTCGCTATATCCGATACTATAGCCAATTGCCATGAAGCCTCTCAAATTGAAGACCTGGAGTGCCATGATCGTCAACTGGGCACCCGTCATACTCTGGATGATGGTTATTTTTATTTTATCGACGGAATTATTTTCGTCCGCGAACACCACGCCATTCTTGGCACCCTTACTCGCCGATCTACTTCCCGACGTCTTCGCGGCACGTATCGAAGTCATCGTCTTGTTGATTCGTAAGCTCGGCCATTGGAGTGAATATTTCATACTTGCCGTCTTGCTCATGCGCGCTCTGGACGCGGAGCTTTCGACCCAGTCCGAAAAGCGCCGGTTGCTTTGGAGCATCGGGCTGGCCACGTTCTACGCCGCGAGCGACGAGATGCATCAAGCGTTCGTGCCCAGTCGAACCGCCAGCCCGGTCGACGTCATGATCGATTCTTTTGGCGCCATTTTTGGAACACTGTGGTTCCATTTACGAAATCGACGCAACAACTTGATGTAGCGTCGAGGCAATTGGCCGGACATCCCCGGGTCCCTATGGAAAAAACTTGACAATTCACTGCTAAATCGCGAGGATATAGGGAAATACGTTGTAGATTCCTAGCCAAACCCATGCGTTACTCCCCTGATCAATTGATCTCTATGAGAGAGTTCTACCGCGCGATACCTCATCTTCTGTTTATGCTTCTACTTGCCGGCTGTTCTTCGGAGGCGCCCACACCCAAGCTTTTCACAGCACCGGCGTCGCTTGATAATCCGGCGATGGCTGCCTCGGCGCACTCGCCGTCGGCGATGGAAGCAATTAGCCGTGGTCTTGCCGCGATCACTCCGCCCGGCGCAGCTCTGAAGGACGTATACTACGAGTTCGATAGCGTCGAGTTAGCCACCGAAGCTCAAGAGATTCTCAGGAAGAACGCAGAGTGGATGAAAGCCAACCCAAAGGCACGAGTCGAAGTCGAAGGTCATTGCGACGATATCGGGTCTGCTGAGTACAACCTGGCGCTCGGCGCCAAGCGTGCCCAAATGGCAAGGGATTTTCTAGTCAATCAGGGGATCACCAATGACCGCCTCGTGACGATCAGCTACGGTAAAGAAGCACCTGCCTGTTTCGAGCAGACCGAAGAATGCCGCGTAAAAAACCGCCGAGCCCGCTTCGTGATGTTTAGGGAAGTGCCGACGTCGTAGATAGGCCCTATCGCATCGATTAACCATAGACCTGCCGGAACCAAATCGGATTGCCTCGCGCAAGGCGCAAAGGCCGCCAAGGATAGACGCTAAATTCGAAGCACGAGACCTGTCCTGAGCATGTCGAAGGATCCGAAGCTCGAAACAATGTTCAAATCACAAAAAAACCAATGTTCCAAACAAATTCGTTTCGGACTTGAGTTTTGGATTCTACTATTTCGAATTTTGAAATTGTTTCGTATTTCGATATTCGAATTTCGAATCTAGAAGAAAGATTTCTCCCTTCGGTCGAAATGACAACGCGCAACTTTTGCCCGAGCTAATGGCTCGTGCCTCCATTGTCTATAAATTTTCTTTGTTCCTTTGGTTGCAGCTTTGCCGTGTTTTTTTATTCGTAACCGATGGCTGCAACAATTGGAATAGATGCCGCTTGCTTCGCTGGTCCGTACCCTGCCAATAGACACAGAATCACCGCCGCGATAAGCGAAAAGATCGCCATGCCGTAAGGATAATAAAATTGAAACGTCCAGCCGGTAAGCATTTTGGTGTTGTAGACGACATGGTGATACGCCATCACCGTGCCGGCAAATAAACCAAGCAATCCGCCAATCAGTCCCATCCAGCCTGCCTCCATTACAACAATTCGTCGCACTTGTGCCTGCGTGGCGCCAATCGCGCGCAAGACGCCGATTTCTCTAGTGCGATCCAGGATCGAG
>VBKY01000531.1 GCA_005879255.1 Deltaproteobacteria bacterium | reverse complement strand
TTGGCGTGCGGGGGATTCGCTGGTTGCTCGACAACGAAAGTGGAAATGGCCGGATCGTATTACGAGGCGTGCCCACCTTGTCAATCAGAGTTGCAGAAGTGCTTAATCGCGGGGGACGCAAAACATCAGAAACTTCGTGCTCTTCGCATTACGATAGTCGAAAGTTTTCGCGGCTTGCGCAAACCTTCTAGACGTCGTTGAAGGCCGGTTGAAAAACTCGCTTTCCGGTTTCCTTTTTTTTGTACTTTGCGGTTAAATCTCTTCTTCTCTTCGGTTGCGGCTCGGCCGCGCTAGGTTCTTTGCGGTTGATACTAGATCCTGCTTTCCGGCGCCTTGGCCAAAAACATCAGCAAAGTGGCGCCGAGACTTGCGATGGCGAATATGCCGAATGCGATCATGTAACTCTTGGTGAGGTCATAGAGAAAGCCGGCGAGAACAGGACCGATGAATGTTCCTGCCGTTTGCACCGAGCGGCTCATGCCTTGAATCGTCGCAAAAGCCTTGGTGCCGAAGTAATCGGCGCGAATCGGATCTTGCAACGAGGCGAGGCCGCCGTATGACAGGGAGTAAATAATCATGCACGGCGTAAAGATCACAGCTTGCGCCGTGTAACCCATCAGCAATACGGAAAAGCTCAGAGCCAGAAGCAATCCCATCATGAGTCTTCTTTTGTCCAGTAGATCTCCCAGCCAACCCATGCCGACACGGGCCGGAGCCCCGATCAGCGCCGAGAGCCCGAGTAAACTACTCGCCGCCTCAGTGCTCCAGCCCCGGTCGACCAGCAGAATGACGAAATGAACCGACACTCCTTCGGTAACCATGTGGCGGAGCGCCATCGCCGTCGATAGAAACCAAAACGTTTTGTGGTGCAACGCTTGGCCCAGGGTGAATTGCGGATCGTTCGATGGTGCGCGTGACCGTTGAGAGCGCGCGCTCGCGACGTCGGATTTCGCCATCGCCGCTTCTTCCCGGTGGTAAATTCGATTTATGAATAGAGCGATCGGAAACCCAATCGAGAAAATAATAATTGCTGATAGGGTCGCCGCCGCGCGCCAACCCCACAAAGCAATGACCCAGCCGACCAAAGGCACGAGCGGTCCGGAGATTCCCGGACCCATCCGAAAAATGCCGAAAGCCAAACTCCTCCGCTCGCGAAAAACCTTTGCGATCAGTACGCTGATCGGCATGTTGTAGCCCAAGCTCGATCCGAGCACGATGCCCAGGACAATGACGACATAAAGCATCGGCAGCGAATCGACCCAACTCAGTGCGAGAAATCCGAGCGTGCAAATGACGAGACCGACGAAGAGCATGCGATGAGCGCCAACGCGGTCGGTAAGGTAACCCTCGATCGGACCTAAGATACCGGACTCGACGCGCGCCAATGAAAACGCACCCGAGATCGCCGTCCGGCTCCAACCGAATTCACGTTCGAAAGACGGGAAAAACGCACTCATACCGAAATAGCTGAATCCGGTATTCACCGCGTGCGTGATACATCCGGCGATCACAAGCCACCATTTACGCTCCATGAAGTATAAGTTCCGAAGTTGTCGACCAGAAAATTACCGGCAGATTAGCTGAAATCCAGCATGTAAGAAACCACTTGAGTTGTGCGGTTCAGCGGCGCTAAGTGTGCAACACCCATGGTTTCGCAGACTTTGTCTATACTTCGCATCGTTGCCGATCGTTCTTTTCATGAGGTTGAAACATTTCAACAACCCGATACACTGTCGGATCTGCGGCAGTCTACTCGATAGACGACGCTGCGTGAATCCAAGAAACCAAACTGTCAGGAGGTGAATCATGCGGTTCTTACTGAAGGTCAACATCCCCGTTGAGTCCGGCAACGCGGCCGCGAAGGCCGGAAAGCTCGGCGCGACCATCCAATCCATTCTGGCGGATTTAAAGCCGGAGGCCGTCTATTTTTCCGACAGCAACGGTCAGCGGGCGGGATATATTTTTCTTGATATGCAAGATGCCTCTCAAATCCCCGCCATCGCTGAGCCGTGGTTCCTTGCGTTCAACGCAAGCATCGAGATTCATCCGGTCATGATACCGGACGATTTAGCTAAGGCCGGCGGCGCCATCGAGAACGCGGTCAAGAAATACGCCTGATCGCTCGATCGCCATTTAACTCGCGGTCGAGCGGACCGGTGGGGAAGGAGGCGTGGACAGGTCTTGCAATCACTTATTGTCGTAATACCAGAACCGACTCCGCAAACTTCGCGAGTTAAAATTGGGCAACTTAGGCAAGTCAGAGACAGAAGACTGTAAAGAATAGGGGGCACGAATGGGACAATCGCATAATCCGTACTACCAGACTCAACCATTGGGATCTCCTGCACCAATCCTCTGGTATGCATCCTTACCGGACCATGTTAAACGCCTTTATGATCATAAAGCGACCTTTTCTCAACAGCCCATCGCGATGGTGGTTCTTGCAGAAGTGGTTTGTGAGGCATTTACTGTCTGGGCATTGGGAGAACTGTTTAAAAAGAAAAATGTGGAAGATTTATGGAAAGTGCTGTCGGGTGAAAAAAGAAAAATACGACGCTTGCAGGATATCTGTCGTGACGATGTTAATGAGATTTATACAGCTCTATCAGGCGATCCAATAACCCAAGCGCGTTTTTGGGATCAACTAATGAAGCATAGTAAGCGCCGAAATGCTCTCGTCCATACAGATCATACCGGGCCCACTGCTCACCCCATACCTTCGTTGCAAGATTCAGATGAGTCCTTTAAGGCGGTAGAGGATTACATACAACACGTTCACGAAATTTTAGCTTCTATCTAGTCTTGACTGCTCCCCATTTCAAAAACAGTTGTTTCCGACCTAGCGAAATGAACTCAGAGAATGTCAGTCTTTAGTGAGACTTAGAACCGTAGAACCCGGGCACCCGTAGTAGAGTAAAATGATCACGTCTTGAATTTTGACGTTTCGGACGAACCTCGTCATGACAAAAATCATCCGTAGAGGCTATCGAAGATCTCTAATCATAGTGTTCCGCCTATAGGACTACGTGATCTTTTCATCCGCGGCTGACGAATCACCTCCATCTCCCCTCCCCTGCCAATTGCTCTTAGGTTGACGGTCGTTTCAATGTTTTGTTAAAGGAAGCTCAGTTCGTCAGAAGAGTGTCGTGTACATTGATAACGACGGGCGACGTGAACGCACGGAAGTGTGAGAACATCAGGGAAGAACCGAAAAAATGAAGCCGATACTCTTGTCCGCGGTTTTCGCCCTTGCGTTGGCCGCCACCTCTTTCAACGCGAACGCCGAAGTCGTCAATATCGGGATTTCCACCGTGGGTCTTTACGAGCTCCCGACGGAAATTTCCAAGCGCAAGGGTTTCTACCAGGAAGAAGGACTTGACGCGCGCAAGATCGTCGTGCGGACGCCGCTCCACGTCGCCGCGCTGCTCGCGGGCGAGTTG
>VBKY01000530.1 GCA_005879255.1 Deltaproteobacteria bacterium | reverse complement strand
AACCATCGTTCATTACAATCGAGTCCCCGGCAACGATTGCGTTGCAAGCAAATCTTGCGGCCTCGTCGTCGGGCACGGCGATGAGTCGCGGAATGTTATCTTCCAGAACTTTACGCGCATACGAATCGAACGCAGGAGGATAGAATAGGGCCTGTCCCTGGCGCAGCGGACAGAAGCAAGTATCAAGGTGGTAGTACCAGTCGTTGGTCAATTCGAGCGACAGGATTTCCTGCTCGATAATTTCCGCGATGTTTTGATGAGCGATGATATCGGATCGAATGTGATAGCCGGCGAACCAGGTGTCTCCGCATTTCAAGAGATCTCCTTCGCCTTCAAAATACATTTCCGGGGGCAACCGGGTCACATTGAATCCCCAATTACGGAACCACTCCTCGAAATGAGCGGCTTCACCTCGCCTAACTTCATAGCGAAAATTGCTTACGATAAACTTGTGGTCCCAGACCAGGCCGCCGTTCGCGGTGAAGACCATATCTGGGAGCCCTGGCTGCGATTCAATTAACTGGAGGTCGATGGCCAATTGTTCTTGCAGCAGCCTGCGTAACCCATCCCACTGCGCGCCCGCCTCCCGGGGATTGCTCTGTTGACTCCGGCTCATCCATGGATTGATTTCGTATTCGATGCCGTAATAGGTGGGAGGACACATGAGAAGCTTCATTGCAGTCTACTTAGTGCGCCGCACGCGGTTCGACGCTGGCCAATTCCAGTTCTAGACATTGACAAAGCTCCCTTAGAAAAGGCTCGACATCCGTGACTAACCCCAGCGCTTGAAATGTGCCTCGGTCGGTGAGCTTCGTGACCACGGCCGGATTAATATCCACACACACGGTCTTAACGGTGGCCGGGAGCAAGTTGCCTGTGGCGATTGCGTGCAGAGTCGTTGCCATCATCAGAGCGAGACTCACGCCGCGAACTTTCTCGCGCATCATTTCTTGAGCTTGCAGTGTGTCGGTAATGACGTCGGGAAGCGGCCCGTCATCACGAATCGATCCGGCCAGGACGAAGTCAACGCCTTTGTCGACGCAGCTATAAAATATCCCGCTCTGAATGAGGCCGCTTTCAACCGCTTGCTTGATGCCCCCCGCCCGCCGTACGGCATTGATGGCCCAGAGATGATGCTCGTGACCTTCGCTCGCGCGAATGTTTTTGTCGAGATAAACACCGAGGGAGGTGCCGTAAAGAGACGACTCGATATCGTGCACGGCCAGGCCGTTGCCTGCGAACAAGACCTGAACATAATCAGCTTCGATCAACCTGACGAGATGGCGCGCGGCGCCGGTATGCACGAGCCCCGGGCCCGCCACAACGAGAATACGGCCGCTTTCCCGCCGGACTGTCTTCATCGCTGCGGCGATTTCCTGAATGAGTAATCCTTTGGGCTGCTCGGTTGAAACCGCGCTCGACATGAACTCGAAACCGGCGCGCGGAACTTGCCGTTCGACGGGTTGAATTCTTACACCGTGATGACCGACGACGACCAGAGCACCCTTCTTGACGCGATGGATCGGAATACATTCAGCCCGCAGCGCTTCTATGTCTACGCCGATACCACAGTCCATTTCGCTGCGTTCAACCTCAACCCAACGGCCATCGACGCTTACCCAGGTTAACAAATTGGTCGTCGAGTAAAATCGATCAGGGAAGACGCCGTCCGCAGGCGCGGGTTCAAGCTGCGCCGATTCCAGTTCGTCGTTTAAGGGAAGCGCACCATGTTCCTTTAGTTTGGCTAATACATGGTCAAGTAGTTCGGGTGTTGGAGCATCGATCTGGACACGCGCATAGCTGCGATCCGCCCGGCGCTGACCGACCTTGATGTCAAGAATTTCAAACTCCGCACCGAGGTTAAGGATAATGTCCAGGACCTTGGGAAGGATCAGGGAATCGATGATATGACCGGAAATCTCAACGATGCTCCGCGCCATACAAACCTCTCTTTCCCGTCAATTCTAATCGCCGTGGATTTCGTACACAAGATGTTTTTTGGTTAGCCTGGCCCGTCCCTCATTTGTTTGTTTTCAAAGTCCCGCCACTCGATCAGCGTCGCCGTGCGCCCTCCTCCGTCGCAGTGCCTTTGATTCGGTTGGCCCTCACGCGTGACCGTGCGGTAGCAGCAGCAATCGGTTCAACGTTCCGCGTTCAATGTTCAAGGTTGAAAGCGGAAAAAATCGGAACTTAGATAAAGCGCGGGTGGATTAAACCGACGAGCTGGGCGTAAGTTGTGACTCAGCCGATTATGCGGTCGGGGCGATTGATCAAAAGATTATTCAGATATCCAGGCACGGCGCGGAATACACCCCCAAATATCTTAGCCCGGCGACGAAAAACTCGACAAGGTTTGCCTGACCCCCAAACCTGACCCCAGGGGCTTCCGCCTGAGTGGGACAAACCTCTATCTGGTTTTGAAACCAATTGTGTCAGGTCAGACGCGAAATACGTCTCGGACAGTCAAATCATGGTCCGGTGAACTTCGCACGCAGCCACACGGTCCTCGAGGAAGCGGCGCTCCATTGGGTTGCGCGCCAGGGCGAGCGCTTGGCGGAAGTGCTCGCGCGCGTTCTCGAGCCGGCCGCTCCGAAGCTCCATGTCGCCGAGAGCCGCGAAGTAGAAAGGGTATTCAGCGAGGCGGTCGCTGTTGACAATCGCCCGAATTTCTTCGAGCCCGCGCTCGGCACCCGCCTGCTGCGCGATGGCAATGGCGCGATTGAGCGCGACGATGGGGGAAGGACGTATGGTCATTAACCTGTCATAAAGTGAAACGATCTGCCCCCAGTCTGTTTCCTCCGTACGTTGCGCCACGGCGTGAATCCATGCGATCGCCGCTTCGATGTGATACTCGGTCAGCTCCGCGCCGGCGGCCGAGAGTTCGAGGAACTTCTGTCCCTGGGCCACGAGCTGCGCATCCCATCGGGATCGATCCTGGTCGAAAAGTGAGATCAGGTTGCCGGACGCGTCGACGCGCGATGGCAAGCGCGCCGCGTGGAGACACATGAGCGCGGCAAGAGCGTGCGTCACCGGCGTCGCCGCGAGCGGGTGCTCGAGCAACAGTTCTACGAGACGCATGGCCTCCCGGCAAAGGTCGGTGCGCACACGGCCGACTCGGGGGATGCGCCGTGGTAGCCTTCGTTGAAGAGCAAGTACAGTGCGCGGTGGACGGCGGGAAGGCGCCCCGAGAAGTCGTCGGCGCCCGCTACATCGAACAGCCTCTTCGATCCCGCCAGAACTTTCTTGGCCCGCGAGATGCGCTTCTCGATCGCGGCGTCACTGCTCACGAAGGCGCTGGCGATTTCGCTCATGCTAAAGCCGCACAAGATGTGGAGCACGAGCGCGACCTGCGCTTCCTCGGGAAGCCGGGGGTGGCAGCAGGAGAACATCACGCGGAGCTGATCGTCTTTGATCGCGTTTGCTCCAAAAAGCTCC
>VBKY01000268.1:10536-25233 GCA_005879255.1 Deltaproteobacteria bacterium | reverse complement strand
GTTCGGTCTAGGCTGGCCTCAGGTCTACCAGACTTTTGATTCTACACAATCTTTCTTATGGGCAAGAAGGGGGCAGGCCTGAGTTTGTACCTTAAGCTACTCGCATAGTAACGAATGATGAATGGCTAAAAAAACCAATAGCCCGAATCCTCAATTCCAGCGCACGAAGCTAGAATCCAGACTCAGGCCTTAACCCCAAATCCAAATCCTGACCAACTCAATCCGCCGTGAGCAAATTCTGTACGATAACCCCAAAACCTTCTACGCTTTGTGACTAGAGTGCTACTGCTCGTTGGCAAATTGCAGATGAGCGAACTAGTGTAGTGTCTCTTAAATGAAGGTGATCATTTCTACCGTCATTCCGGGCAAGCTGGCGATAGCTAGCGCGACCCGGAATCCAGGATCTCTGAGGAGTTCTGGAAGGTGGGAATGACGACTGAGACTGTCCTTCATAAAGTACAAACAGCGTGAGACACTACACTAGCTGGTGAGAGGGTAGTATGTACTACCAAGCGGTATTGGATTGCTAGACCTAAGCCAAGTCGATCTCTTGCCCGGGAGTTACGCAACATAGGCAAATCTGACACCACAAACTTCTACTTGCCGCTGACGTTTGCGACTGAATTCATATCGGCCGGGTTCGTGATCGAACGCTGAAAATCCGGTCAGGAGGGCGTTCATGGAGACTATGGGGATGAAGGTCAATTCGATTTTGTCGGTCGCATTAGTGCTGATGTGTACTTTTGCTTTTGTATTCACGGCTTCCGCGTCGCAGGCCCAAGTGTGCACGATGTCCGGATACAAAGCGTCGCCCGGAATGTCGGCGGCCGCAGCCCGCAATGGACTGACTATCACTTGGGATGGTGACAAAAATCAGGAAATCCGTCTTCGCCTGGCTATTGATAACGGCACGCCCACCATTCGGGAACTCTCCGTCCGGCACAAGGGCAGGTCATGGGGGACTCTCGCCAGCAATGTGACGCCTGAATTTAGTTTCGTCTCCGGCATCCGCCGCATCGACCGGGAGACACGAGAGGGTCTGGAGGAAAACGGCATCAAGGAGATCACACCGGAAGTTTACGAAAAATATAAATGGGATCCTTTTTGGGACGCGCCGCTGAACATCCCGGGCACCGAGGATATGCGACAAACGCTCGGTCTTCCACGGAAGCCTGAAGAGGTCAAACGCGGGACGGCCACGTATCGAGCGAAGAGCTGCGATGTCAAAACCGACGGGACGCGTCTAGCAGTTACGTTTCCCGGCGTGAGCATGGGGATTTTTTCGGGGCAGTTGCAATACACACTTTACAAGGGCACGAACCTCATTCGCCAGGAACTCATCGCCACGACCGAGGCGCCATCGATTGCATATAAGTACAATGCGGGACTCAAAGGGCTGGCCATCCGGGACAGTTCGCGGCTGACGTGGCACGATCTCGCCAATCATATTCAGGTCTACCAATTCGGTGGACATAAGAATGACAAGGAAACGCCGCTCAAAACCAGCAATCGGCTTCTAATTGCAGAAGGAGGATCGGCCGGCTCCATTGCCACCTTCCCACCGCCCCACAACTTTTTCTGGGCGCGCGAGAGTGCCCAGGTTCTCGGTTACAACTGGTATCGCAAGGACAGCGACACGTCTTTCTCGTTCGGCGTTCGGCAGGCCGAGAATGAAGAAGAGCCGCGCATAAAAGGGAATTTTGCGTTGTACAGCGCGCGGCCGGGAACGTCGCAGCACATGGCGGTGTACTTCTATGTCAGTGCGGATCCGGCGCCGACGACGCGCACCGCAGTCATGGCATTCACCCATGACGATCACTTCAAGCCATTGCCTGGCTACCAGGTAATGACCCACCATTATCACATGAGGTTTGGATTACGATTGCTGGCGGAAGCCGGCCCGGACGCCGAGATTGAGGATCTCCGAGCTTTGAAATCCGTCGGCATCAATATTGTGAGTCCGGTCGATAATGTCGGTACGGGAGGCGGCGCGGGCAACCGGCCTGCCGCCGACACTCTTAGAATGATCGCTGCGTCGGTCGAAGGCGCCAGGCGGCATTCAGACAAGGATTTCCTTGTCATGGCGGATCAGGAGTTCTACGGCAGCGTTTTGGGCGGTCATACGGATCTGCTGTTCTCTCACCCGGTTTTTTGGACCTATGGACGCACGGCGGGACAACCGCTGGTTGAGGACGATCCCAAGTACGGCAAAGTCTACCATATCGGTGCGGCGGATGACTTGATGGAAATGGTCAAGCGCGAGGACATCATGATGTCGATGCCTCATCCTCGGACCAAGAACAATGCAGGTTATCCGGACGGGTTTAAGGACAAGGAATTCTTCAAAGACGCGCATTTTCAGGGTGTTGGTTTTCGCTGGGGCATGGGCCTCGACCTGTCGGAACGGCGGTTGTGTGAATACCGTTGCCTGGCCTTGCAGGATGACTTGCTCAACTGGTACGCCGACGATCCCACTCCGCCCAAGTATCTCCTGGGAATCTCCGAAGTTCAGAGACAAACATTTGGCGACGGGATCTACTCGAGCGCACCGGTCAACTATTTGAAGATGAACGCACTGCCAAACCCGAACGATCCGAGTCCTGTGATCAAAACCCTGATGCGCGGAGAATACTTTGTGACGTCAGGCGAGGTATTGATTCCGTCGTATTCGTTGCAGGGAACCGGCAACAAACGAACAATCGTCGCTGATGTGGAGTGGACTTTCCCACTGGATTTCGTAGAGGTTGTCTGGGGTGACGGACAGCAGACCGACCGTCAGATCATCTCCACAACCGATCTACCAGCGTTCGGCAAGCACCATTTCCAGATTCCGTTCGATACGACCGGGAAGAAATGGGTGCGCTTTGCCGCGTGGGATTCGGCAGGCAACGGCGCTCTTGTCCAGCCCGTCAAGCTCATACTTACGGGCGCGACTTCGGCTGGGGCACGCTGAAACGACGCAATCGGGGAATTGGCCGCGCGCACTTACGACGGCATGATCGGAACTTTCTCAAGCGCCGAACCAGGTTGGCCGCCGCTTGCCAGCGACGGCTGGAACGTTTTGAACCCTCAGACTGGAACGAACCAGAATTGCTCAAGCGGGAATCAGGTTAGCGTGGCTGCTGAACATCGCTTTCAAATAGATATAATCCACAATCCAAACCAGAAGATAAAAATACAAGACTTGATTCTCCCGCCTGCGCTTTACACCGCGCTCTATGTCGTCTGGGCGCAGCTGACTGCGCCTACACTCCTGCTACTGTTCCAGTACCTCGTCGTCGGTCAGTAATGAAATAGGGACGCTTTGCTCTAATAGACAATCTCTATTTAGGAACCAGCGTCACTGATTGGTCCCCCGAACTGTGCTCACCAATCGCTCCGAGAATCGTGCCGCGGCCATCTTTGGGCGGGAAGTTCGGGCCTCGTAGCTGAGCCATCGTCATCTTGTTGACGTGGTCGATGATCGAAGCGAACGCGCGGATCGACCGGCTCATGCCTTCGGCCGGAACAAGGTCTGGGGTGTCGAGGCTGGTGTGATAAACAACGTGGTTGATGATGTGGAAGGAGGGGTGCGTAGTTGCCGTTCTTCGGGCCGTCTTCGACGCCGTACACCGACACGCCGAAGTCACGCAGCTGCTCGAAAGCCATCCGCTCGAATTCGGGGCTGCCCAAGGCGTTCCAACGCGAAGAGCTCATCTGGTTCGTTGCCGTCAGGTCGGAGTTGTATATGTAGAGGAGCGTCTCGGATGGATGCTCCATGGTGAGTTTCAGCGCGACCTTGCTCCAGCTGTAGGTGGCGTCGATGCCAACGTCCTTACGGCCGCGAGCGACTTCGCCGTGGTGATGATCCGGAAACTGGATGAACACCATAGTACGCGGACGTTGGGCCTGTGGTATGGCAGCGTAGTGGCGCGCCAGCTCCAGGGTGCCGGCCATGCCTGAATTGTTGTCCGTCGCCGCCTGGAAGTACCCGTCCGTGTGGGTCATGACTACGATCTGCTCGTCCGACGCGCCCGGCAGGGTGGCCATCGTCCACACCGTCTCGACATTGGTCACTTCCGGCGCGTTGAGGTGCAGCGTGAAGGTAACCTTCTCGCCGGCGCCGAGCCGGTCGCGCAGGGCGAAGCCCTCGTCCTGGCTGACGGTCATCTGCGGGATGTTCCCGAGACCGCCCTCTGGCTGGAATTGGCCGTTGCCGGGGACTGCCATAATGTTGATGACCATGGCGGCGCCAAGTTCCTGCGCCCGGGCGTTCGCATTGAACAATCCGGCGCGATCGGAAGCCGAATGGCTCCGGCCGCCGGGAACGAAGGTGCTGTAGATGATGACGGCCTTGCTCTTGACGTCGCGGCCAAGAAAATCGGGTTCGGCACCGATGCCAACCCATATCGCTTCGGCACTGAGACCGCTGGAGCCCGTGCCCTTGGTGCCCGACACGGGGAATGCGGTGGCGAGATCAACCTTGTTGCCATTGGATGTGCTGTAGCTGGCGGCCCAGCTTTGCGGGCGCCAGTCCCTGGGTAGGGCGTATGGGAAGGAATCGACCTTTAATCCCAGGCGTGCGAATTCATCGGTCATGTACTTCATGCCGGCCCTGTCGGCATCGGTGCCAGGAAAGCGACCCCACCACTGCTTGTTGACGGTGTCGCGGTAGCGCAGCGCGATCTGGGACAGGGCGATGACGTCCTTTTTCATGCGGGCGCCGTCGATGTCCTTATACGCTTCCTGCCCCGGCTTCAGCGGAAATCCGGGATAGTCCTTGTCGGCAAACAATTGTGACGCGTGATCCCGCGGCAGTCCGATGCCAAAAGTTTTTTCGGTCTTGGGCCCTTGGTCCATCTGGGCCACAGCCGCGCTGGTAATCAAGACGCCGGTCATCAGAGCAATACTCGCCACGACTGCCGGCCTCGATATCGATCGCTTCCTCATTAGAGCCTCCCTTAAGCAACGTCTGGGACAGACATAACACTGTATACAAAAAAAAGGCATTGCCTCCTCGTCAACAGTTAAGTATAGAATGCTCAGTGAGCAAATGAGTCGAGAAGGAGGCAAGCCTATGGCAAAGATTCTGGAATGCGCCAAGGTAGACCCGTCGAGCGGGTGTAAGCACGTCGTACGGGGTGAGACAGTAGAGGAAGTACTTCAGAAAGCGGGTGAGCACGCCAAGGAACACGGCATTCGCCAAGTGACGCCAGAACTGATCGAGCGCGTCAAAGCGAACATCCGTGACGCCTAGCCTCCGAAACGAAGCCAGTTCCAAACGTTCCAGTCGTTCCAGCAGTTCATCCGACCCGCAACAGCGGCGCCGCAGGAATTAGGTTACTTGGTTGCTGAATATCCCTTTGAATAGGTGTAACCCAACCAGAACATCAAAATACAACACTTGACCCTTCCGCGTGCTCCGAGAATTCCGAAGTTCGAAATTTCACATCTGTTTCTTTAAACGATTTGAACTGACCCCGGACTAGATCCGGGGGATTGAACCCTTCGACGTACTCAGGGCTGGCTATTTGAACGTTTTGAACTTCGATAATTGTTCCAATGCGCTCCTATCGTTTACCTTGAACCTTTGAACTGCCGCTTGCCGGTATGATATCGAAGGTCAAGCGAATTCAGATACGTAGAAGGAGAAGACATGGCCCTAGCGGATTGCAATTGGAACTTGAAATCAATCGTCGCTTTTTTTGCACTGTTGTTTTTGCTGCACCCCCAGCCGCCAGACGCCACTTCTGCGGCGGCGCCTGCGCAATTGGCCAATGACCCCATCGCCAAAGCGCTGGGGCCCGCCGTTATGAGCGCCGCCCTCAAAGAGGGGCGCGTGCATTGGTACGCAGGCGACAACACGGGCGAGTTTTTCAAGGCAGGAGGAAAAGCGGCCTTCGAGAAACGTTTTGGTATCATAATAGAGCCACTGACAGGCCGTCTGCGCGAACACACCGACAGGCTGCGCGCTGAGCAGGCGGCGGGAAGAGTCAATGCCGATACTTTCGATGGGGTTGACCAGTACTTGATGGAGTTGCACCGCTACGGCGCCCTCGAGAAGTTTACACCCCCGATCACGACGCTGGACGGTTACGACAAATCCGTCTTTACCAAGGATCCGGTCGGTTTCTGGACGCCGCTTTTCATAAGCGCGCAAGCCCTGATCGTCAACACCAACATGGTCAAGAAAGATGAGTATCCCAAATCCTATCTGGACATTTTAAATCCTAAATGGAAGGGCAGGTTGGCCACGCGCGATCCACGCAGCGCGGGAGGTGGTGGCTGGCAGTTCCTGCAGATCTATAACCACCCCAAGTTGGGCATCGAATATATTCGCAAGCTGAAAGAAGTCGTCGATCCCTTTATCGTTCCCGGTGGCAGTCGCGAGATGCGCGATGCGGTGTTGCTCGGGCAATTTCCGCTCGGCTTCAGCGGCCGACCGGAATTCCTCACTGATGTTCCGAAAGGCTCGCCGTTGGCCTATCTCGTCCCTCAAGAAGGGGTCACGTGGCTGCCCCACTCCACGGCGCTGGTCAAAAACGCGCCGCATCCGAATGCGGCCAAAGTTGCGCTGACCTGGTTCTACGAGCTCCCCAATCTGCAGCTCCTGGCTAAAGAAGGCGGGCGTATGATCCCTCATCCCAAGATCAAAATGCCTATTCCCGAAATGGATCTGTCAAATAACATCATGATGGAAGGGATACCTTCGCAGCAGCTTGCCGAGCCGGGATTCTTCTTCAAGGAAATGGAAAAGATTTTCGGGAGGCGCTGAGCGCGTTCCCAAGCGCCTGTGACCGATGGAACGTTGTCGTGCGCGAGCACGGGCAGGAATTTCCTATTCGAGTATTTCGTCAGTTGAGCTCGCGCTTTTTTCCTGGCTCACGGCTGCTTGAGCTTTGATCTTCGATGCTCTCCAAGTTAGAGCGTGCTTTGCGCGCATTGCAGCGGGTCACGCTCCTCTACTATCTCCTGTTTGCTGTTTTAATTATCCTCGTTCTCTACCCGACCCTGATGCTGCTCGCGGCGAGCTTTTTTACCGGGCAGCCGGGCGCCTGGGGAAAGTTCACCCTCGACGGCTACCGAGAATTATTAAACACTGAAGGCATCGGCGAGATTTTTTTCAATAGCGTTGTCTATGCGACGGCCCGGACGGCAATCAGTCTCGTTCTGGCCCTGACCTTTGCGTGGGCGGTGGCGCGCGCCCATGTTCCGGGCCGCGGCCTGATGGAGTTGCTGATCCCGATTCCCTTCTTCATCCCGGACCTTCTCACGGCCATCTCCTGGGTCATGCTCGGCAACCCGCAAAATGGACTTATCAACCAACTCTTCATCCAGGTTTTCGGCGCGCGTGGTCCCGTGGTCAACATTTATGGTTGGGGTGGCTTGCTTTTTCATTCTGTCTTGAGCACCACGTCCTTTCTTTACCTCCTGCTGGTCGGCTTCTTCTACAACATGGATCCCTCCTACGAAGAAGCGTCCGCGGCAGCGGGCGCGACCAATTCTCAGACGACCTTGCGAGTTACGCTGCCCATGATCTTGCCGGCGATCCTGGGCGTCTCGATCCTATCGTTTATTCGCGCGCTGGAATCCTTCGAGGACCCCTACCTGTTCGGCACTCCGGGCGGCGTCTATGTTTTCGCCAATGAAATCTATCGGGTGCTCAGACACCGTCATCCGCCGCAGTACAGTACTGCCACGGCGCTGGCCGTTATTCTCATGATCATCACTTTTGTCATGGTTTCCGTGCAGTGGCGGATACTGGGCAGGCGCGAATTCACGACGATCAGCGGCAAGGGTTATCAACCCCGTCGCGTCACGCCAGGTCCCTTGGTTCGCTGGGGCATCTTTGCGCTCTTTCTAATCTATTTTACTCTGGCCATCTTGATCCCCTTGACGCAGATCTGCGCCAGCTCATTCTTCAAGGTTTTCGGTCTGTACAAGGTAGAGCACTTTACCTTCGATAACTGGCTCAAGGTTTTCCACGACCCGCGCACGATGGGAGGTTTGCGCAACACGATTGTCTTTTCCTGTGCGGCGGCTGCGGGTGTCATCACTTTGGGCGGCCTGATCGGCTACATCCGCATCCGCACGCGCCATTGGCTGGGGCCGGTGATGGAGCTCACGGCCTGGCTGCCGTGGACCATGCCGGGGATCGTCCTCGGCCTGGCTTTGCTCTGGGCGTGGATATCTCTTCCCCAGGCGATCAATCTCTACGGCACTTCAATGATCGTGATTTTCGGTTTGGTGGTGAATGGCTTGCCGCTCGGCACCCGCACGATGCAATCGGCGATCATGCAAGTAAGCAAGGACCTGGAAGAATGCTCGATGGTGCACGGCGCTTCGTGGCTTCAGACCATGACTCGGATTGTCTTGCCGCTTCTGCGCATTGGCATCGCCGCCGCTTTTGTGATCGTCTTTGCGCTCTCGGCGCGCAGCCTGACCATTCCTCTGCTGCTGTACTCCTACGGCACGGAAACTCTGACCATCGCGCTTCTCTACTATTACGAAGAAGGATATCGCAACATCACCGCTGTGATCGCCATGATGCAGCTCAGCCTGGTGATGGCCTTGTTAATATTGGAGCGGCTGACGCGGCCGCGCCAAACCAGCTAAAAAACCGAGTCGCGAGGAGTCAGAATCAGAATCGCCTCATGCTAAATGACGCCTGGTGGAATTTTACATTGTAGAATTGCCGTGGTGACAAAGGGTTGCTGCTCGTACTGGATCTCGGTGTGCCCGAAATATCTACCGCTTTCGCCCCAAATCGCATTTCCCAAGCGCAAGATAATCGGTGAGATGGTAGGAACGTGACACAACGCTCCAGATTCCGCGTTGCTTCGACCGGCAATGGAGCGCCGATTGAAGCTAACAGCTGGGGCAGAACGGGGTCGTGAACGTAGGGTCGCATGAACGGATGGTCGATGAATGGAAGGTCGGGTCTTTTACTTTTGCTGTCCCGGCCCGCGATCGCGAGTATTCGGCTGATTGTAGAGTAGAGGGGCGGTTGTTTGCTTTAACTGCTGTTGATATTCCGCTGCCAAGTTTCGATCACCAGGTTAGGTAGTGAACTCTCAACGGCATATAGGCTTGTTCGGACCAGGCATCCGATCCCAATACGCTGGTTTATCAAGAGTAAGGCATTCCACGTAAGCGGTAATCCACATTAAAACGTTAAAGAGCACTACAACCCCGATTGGAACCAGTACGAACCATAGTAGCGACGGGCCAAGCTTCTGGAAGAACCTAGTAAGGATCAACTTGAAAACAGTCATGGTTTCAAATTGCGCAACTAACACGCAGCCATCAGGTTCATCCTCCGCTGAAGCAGTATCATGCCAGGATGCTCCGGTTATCCTCTATGCTTTTTCTAACCTTTGCCGGGAGCGATTTCTCAGCGTTACGCAGGTCATAAGTCATTTGCAGGTTCATCCAGAATTCCGCCGAGGTCTTGAAAAACGTCCCCAGGCGGATCGCGGTATCTCCGGTGATGCCTCTTTCGTCCTTCAGAATCGCGGTGATCCGGTTGGGCGGTACCCCTATCGCCTTCGCGAGCGCGTTCGCCGTCAGGCCCAGCGGCTTGAGGAATTCCTCATTGAGAATTTCACCCGGCGGCACCGGGCGCCTTCTATTTTTCTTCATCTTGTCACCTCTTAATGATAGTCCACAATTTCAACGTCGTGGGGACCGTCATCCTTCCACGTAAAACAAATCCGCCATTGGTCGTTGATCCGGATACTGGATTGCCCCGCCCTGTCTCCTGACAGCTTCTCAAATCTGTTTCCCGGAGTCGAAGCCAGATCTCCGAGCTTCACCGCGCTGTCCAGCATGACCAGCTTACGCTCAGCCGCTTTCTTGAAGCCTGAAAACTTCCTGACATTCCCCCGTGAGGATTTCTTATTGGACAGCTCATAATCAATTCGCCTATATTACTCTGCGTTAAGGACTGAGGGAAAAGGGAACAGGTTGATTCTTTAGGACTCAGAAATTGGAAAAGTAGCGTGTTCCTTTGGATTGTTCCCAACTCGGCATCACGAGCGATCATGCGCTTACCAAACTTGGACGACTGTGACGAAAGCAAGTTAGTAGAGTTGGGCAAGTCTGACAAAGGGGTTTTTCTTGGTTCAGGATTGGAAAGTAATAAATAATACGCCGTCGAATTTCTAAACTGGGACTTTCAATGGACTATGAACCTTTCCTTCGCGCCCCTTGCGTCCGTCGCGGTTCAAGTAGTAACTACTGGAGGAGTCCGTCGGATGTCTAAACGCATACGCAAATCGTTAACGACCGCGCTTGCAGTCGCTGCGGGGATTCTGGTTTGTGCTGCGCCGCTGCACGCGCGCGTCACCAAAATCGTCATCGACGAAAAAATCTCGCCGGCTTTTTGTAAAGGCGCGTCGTGCGCCTCTTACGGCGACGCCGGACAATATGAGCAGCTTTCCGGCCGCGCGTTTGGCGAGCTTGATCCCGGCGATCCGCCCAACAAAATTATTCAGGACATCGAACTCGGCAAAGACGCTGACGGCCAGGTGCGCTATGTCGCGAGCTTCGTCATCACCAAGCCGATCGACATGGCCAAGGCGAGTGGCCTCCTGTGGCATGACGTGCCCAATCGCGGCCGGCCGGCCATTATCGCCAACATGGAGCGCGGCTTCGGCGACATCGGACTCGCGAGCGCGTGGCAGGGCGACAACGCCGGGATGAGCGCCGCACTCGGCACTACCGTGCGCGCGACGATGACGGTGGGTGCGAATCACTGGCTGCAGGTTCCGGTCGCAAAGAACGCGGACGGCTCGCCGATCACCGGTGCCGTGCTCGGCCGCATCATTAACCGCTCAGGACTTGGCGCGCAGCCGTTGATCGTGCAGACCAACCCGCTGCCCTATCTGCCGGCGAGCCTGGATACGACGAAAGCGACGCTGGTCTCGCGCGATCACGAATCGCAACAAGGCGCGGTCACCGGCGAAACGCCGATCGCAAGCGCCGACTGGAAATTCTGCGGCGGCGGCACGTTTGACGCGCCGCTGCCGCTGACGAAATTGCCGGTGCAGATCTGCCTCAAGGGCGGCTTCAATCCGGCGAAGCTCTATCAAGTGGTATACACCGCGAAAGATCCGTACATCCTCGGCATCGGTTTCGCCGCCTGGCGCGATCTCGCATCGTTTTTCAAATATGCGGACAAAGATGATTTCGGCACGGCGAATCCGCTGGCGGGACGCATCTCGCGCAGCATTACGCGCGGCCGCTCGCAAGCCGGCAATTACTTGAGAGGTTGGCTGCATCTGGGTTTCAATCAGGACGAAGCCAAGCGCCAGGTGCACGACGGCTTGTGGCCCATCATCGCCGGTCGCCGCATCGCGCTCAACTTCCGCTGGGCGCAACCCGACGGCGTGATGGAGCTCTACCAGGTCGGCAGCGAAGGGCCGCAATGGTGGGTGCCGTATCCCGATCAGGCGCGCGCGCTACCGACACGCAGCGTACTCGACCGCTGTAACGCGACCAAAACCTGCCCGAAAGTCATCGAGCATTTCGGCGCCGCCGAAATCTGGGGGCTGAAACTGGGACCGGAATGGGTGGGCACGAGTCCCACCGAAGACATCGCGCTGCCCGACAATGTGCGCCGCTATTACATCGCGAGCACCACGCATGGCGGTGGTGTGGGCGGCTTCGACAGCAGCCTGCCCGGCGTCGGCCTGCCGACCAAGCCGGTCGATTGCCCTGGCAACAACTCCGGCCTCGGCGTTCTGCCCGCGAATCCGCTGCCGCACACCGAGACATACAATGCGCTGACGGTGCATTTTCGCAATTGGGTCATGCGCAACACGCCGCCGCCCGACAGCCGCTATCCGACGCTGCGCGAACGCCAGCTCGTCGAAGCAAACAAGGCCGCGATGAATTTCCCCACGATACCGGGATTGCGGCCGACCGCGCCGGAGCCCGGATTCATCAATGCCGTGCTCGATTACGACTGGGGCCCCGGCTTCGATCCGAACGACACATCAGGCGTGCCCAGCAACGCGCTGCCACCCATCAAGCAGATCATCAAAATGCTGGTGCCGAAAGTCGACGCCGACGGCAACGAAATCGGCGGGGTACCTGTCGTGCTGCGCGATGCGCCGCTCGGCACTTATCTCGGGTGGAACATTACCGCCGGCGGCGCGTTGCCGTTTCACCAGGACAAGATCGTTCACAAAAACCAGAGCCGAACGCATGGCTAAAAGCGACCCGCGATTGTCACTGGAAGAGCGTTATACCGATCACGCGGGTTACGTCGCGGCGGTTCGAAAAGCTGCAGCCAATGCGGTGGCGCAGAAGTTTCTGTTGCAGAAGGATGCCGATGCGCTGATTGCGGCGGCGGATGCGAGCAATGTTTTGAAGTAGATAGTCAGAGCGATTGCCGCGGCCTGTCTCTGCGGGTGCGGTGTCAGGCTTTGGTTCTTTGATATTTAGCCTCTTGAGTCTTGATGGTCCGGTCTTTCATCTTGCTGTCAATGCGCGACGATTGAGTGAAGCATAGGTAGAATCGTTAAGGAGAAGGAGAAGAGTCAGACTTTTATTTCCAGACTTTCCTTTCAGATTGTTGTAACGTAAAAGTCTGACCCGGCGCTCTGACCCTTCCGCCATTTTCGTCGCAACCGCGCCAGAGCTGAAACTCACCCCGGAAGAGGAAAACAATGACGCAATCCAATCCATTACGCGTAGGCCTTATCGGAGCAGGCGGCAGATGGGGGCCGCGGGCGCATGTGCCGGCGCTGAAGGGCGTGTCCGAAGCCGAGCTCTATGCCGTGTGCACGGCGCATGCGGATACCGCGCAGGCAGCGGCCGATAAGTTCGGCGTGACGGGCGCGTACGGCAACGACAAAGCGCTGCATGCCGATCGAGAGGTTGAAGCAGTGGTGGTCGCGGTGCGCGTGCCGGCGCACTATGAGCTTAGCAAAAACGCCATTGAAGCGGGCAAGCACGTCTACTGCGAATGGCCCCTCGGCGCGAATACGAAAGAGGCCGAAGAGCTCGCGGCGCTGGCGCACAAGAAAAACGTGCGCACCATGGTCGGCTTGCAGCGCCGTGCGTCGCCCGCGTATCTGTTCATGCGCGAGCTCATCCAGCAAGGTTACGTCGGCCAGGTGCTAGCGGTGAACCTGATGCTGATGAACAGCGGCGTATTGACCCGCCCCTCGGATCGCACCTGGCAGCGCGATGTGACGCTGGGCGCGAACACGCTGACGATTACGTTCGGCCACGTGTTTGACGCCATGTGCATGGTGGTCGGCGAGCTGACCGAAGTGTCCGCGATCGTCGCCACGCAGGTGCCGCAGTGGTTCGAGACCGACACGAAAAAATACGTGGATGTCACCTCACCCGACAACATCATGGTTCAGGGTCGGCTCGAAAACGGCGCTATCGTCAATGCATACTGCGGCGCACATCCGTACCACGGCAGCGGCCACCGCTTCGAGATTTACGGCAGGGACGGCACGCTGTCGATGATCGGCGGCGGCGAGGGCGGCGAGGAGCGCCGGCGCCAAGGCGTTGCAAGAGTTGCCCGTGCCGGAGCAATTCAAGTGGGTGCCGGAGGCCTTGCGCAACGGTCCCGCGTACGACGTGGGCCAGATGTGGATTAAGTTTGCCGAAGCGATACGCACCGGCTCGAACATCGAGCCCGACTTCGATCACGCGGCGCGCCGCCACCGAACGTTGGATGCCATTGTGCGCGCTTCACAGACGGGGCAACGGCAGAAAATTGTGTTGGCCTGACGGCGGTTCAAAGGTTCAATGTTCAAAAGTTCAAGGTCAGAATCGCTGGGCTCGTTCCAGAAGTTCCAAGGGTTCCAGAGGTTCCAATCGTTCCAGCCGTTCAATCGTTCCGCTCCGTTCAAAACGTTCAACCGCTTGTCTCAGTTAAATACGCCGGTCCGGCCGTTCCCCCCTTCACTGCCCCTTCCCAATTTTCATCAAGCATTCATACGATCGATTGCGATTGACGACTCACTGGCTTAGCGTTACAGAGGAAGTAGATTAGCGAGAGGAGCGCTGACCCATGGAGCATCGAGCCGCAGAAATTCACGATGAACTGAAACACCCGGTGATCGACGGCGACGGCCACTGGATGGAGCCGATTCCGATTTTCCTAGAGTACCTCCGCGAAGTGGGCGGTGCTGGATCTGTCGATCAGATGAGAACGCTCTGGCGCCGGAATCAAGCGTGGTACCGGGCCACCTGGCCGGAACGCCAGCACAACCGCATGCGTCGCACGATCTGGTGGGGTGTGACCAGCAATACGCTCGACAAGGCAACAGCGCTGCTGCCGCCCTTGCTGAACGAGCGGCTGCCCGAATTGGGTATCGACTTCGCGCTGATCTATCCGAGCTTCGGGCTCACCATCAACGGCATAGCCCAGGATGACCTGCACCGGGCCGCGGTCCGTGCCTACAACATGATGACGGCCGACATGTTCGCGCCGTTTGCCGCAAGGTTTGCGCCAGTAGCTATCCTGCCCGCCCGTACGCCGGACGAAGCTATTGAGGAGCTGGAATACGCGGTAAAGCAGCGGGGCTTCAAAGCGATCATGCTGCGGGGAAATCAGGAGCGACCGATCCCAGGCGCGGCGGAGGGAATCGATCGACAGAAGGCCGCCTGGTACTGCGATACCATCGCTCTCGACAGCCCCTATGACTACGAGCCGTTCTGGCAGCGCTGCGTCGACCTCGGCGTGGCCGT
>VBKY01000268.1:0-10495 GCA_005879255.1 Deltaproteobacteria bacterium | reverse complement strand
TCGCGCCTCCATCAGCAACTTCACCTACAACCACGTCGGCCACTTCGCCGAATCGAACCACGCCTTCGCGCGGGGCGTTTTCCTCGGTGGTCTCGTGCGCCGCTACCCAAGCCTCAATTTTGGCTTCATGGAAGGGGGAGTGAGCTGGGCCTGTCAGATGTGCCTCGACTTGATCGAACACTGGGAGAAGCGCCGCCGCGCCGGGTTGCAGTATCCGAACGCAACCAGCGTCGCCGAGATGCATCAGCTGATCGACCGGTATGGCGATCAAAGACTGAAAGCCAACGCCGACGCGATCATGAACAACCTGGACGCATTCCGCCCGGAGTGCAGTCTTGAAGAACTCGGGCGGCCAGAGCATGTCTCGGACGATTTTGAGTCAGCAGGAATTAACTCAAAAGAGGATGTCCGGGCGGTCTTCTCCGGCAACTTTTACTTTGGCTGCGAGGCGGACGACCGGACAACGATGTGGGCCTTCGATCCCCGTATGGGCGTTCGGCTTCGGCCGGTCTTCAGCTCCGACTTCACGCATTTCGACGTGCCCGATTTCAGGGAGGTGATTCCTGAAGCGTTTGAGATGGTGGAGAGGGGCTTCGTGACGGAGCAGGATTTCCGGGAGTTCACGTTCACCAACGCTGCGCGTCTGCACACGCGTAACAACCCAGACTTCTTCAAGGACACCGTCGTCGAGCAAACGGTGGCCAATGAGCTTGGACTGAAGACGCCGTTGTCAGTAGCGAACGCCTGAGCGACATTGAGCGTTCAAATCGTTCAAGCCGTTCGGAATCAACGTTTTCGCACAGAGGGGAAATCTTCGCGTCTATTTCAATCGCGATAAGCTTTCTTGGTTCGTCGCCCAGTCCTCTGCCAGCTTCGGTCTAGCGATCCCGTTCGGCTTTCCTGCTGTCCAGTATCGGGCTGTACTTTGTTGATGCTCCTGTTCGCCGGTCTGACGAATTGGCGCGACCCGCGAGAAAGTTGTCCTCCGTTTGCAGATGCAGGTAGATGTTTTTCGTCGGGTCGCGAAACACGTTCATCGGATCCCTACCGCTTTCTATCATCCCTACCTGTTCCTCCAACAGTTGACGGTAGAGGATGATCCCTTTGTCTGAACGGCCCAGCGCTTCTGTCGAACGGTCGGCGATCGATCCCTGAGTCATCCAAGCTGCGATGTCCTGGCCGCTGTTATTATCCAGGAACTGCCATTGAGGTTGCCCGTTGTCAGCAAGCTGCGGCACCGGCACGTCATAAAAAGGGATCTCCTCGCCTTGATGCATTCGTTCGCTTCCGACTTTGCGATAGCAACGATACCACCAATGAGCCGTGTGCGTGTCGTCAATCGGAACTCGGATTTGAAATCCAGCGCCGTTTTTCTTGCTGACCACTCCCTGTCTCAACATATTAGGGAAGACGACCGGGTGCCCTACTTTCCAGTCGTCATCCTCTTCGGTCTCGCCTTCGATAATACGCCGCTTCACGATCCCGTACTCGAATCGATCAAAGCCGATCTTCGCGTGCTTCTGGCGCGAGCGCTGGAGATGTCCGGTTCCCATCTGCTCCACGACGTAATTGTAAAAGTTCTGATGGAGCCACTCCACGTGCACCGGGTCCAGCGAATTCTCCATGATCTGGAGCCAGTTGCAGGGAACGACTGCATAGCCGACGTCGCGCAGAACATCTTCCATCACGTACAGGTCCCAGCGTGGCAGAAGCGGTTCGGGCAGAGGACCCAGGTACGCGAGCAGGAGACCGCCTAACTCTTGGATAGGGTAGGCCCTGATTTTTACTTTTTGCTTGAAGCGCCCTTCCGGATCCTCCGTATCGTCGTAGGGCTGCTCGGTGCAGCGCCCTTGTTTGTCAAACCGCCAACCGTGATACGCGCATCTTATCCCGTCCTCGTCCGGGATGCCGTACATCATGGACATCTTCCGATGCGGGCAGTGCGGTTCGACAAGCCCATAGCCGCCGGAGCGATCCTTGTAGAGCACCAAATCTTCTCCGAGGATTTTTACTTGGAACGTGTTTCTCTCCTTCATCTGGGAGACCGCCGCTACAGGATGCCAATAACGGCGAAACAGCTCCCCCATAGGCGTTCCGGGTCCCACTCGAGTCAACTGCTTGTTTTGTTCCTCGGTCAGCATGGCTTCCTCGCTTTGTAACTACTATCGTTAAACGTTTTCGTGGCTTGGGCAAATTTCCTATAGCCAAATCTAGCGCGGCTATGCCGCAACCGACAGAAAGAAGAGAATTCACCGCGGAGGCGCTGAGTACGCGGAGTTCGGAGTGTTCTTTGATCAAAAACTCTTGACTCTGCGATCTCCGCGCCTCCGCGGTGCGTATTACCATCTTAGATCAGCAGGTCTGCCCGCAACAAGGGTATACCCCGCCGCCGACTGGGAGCGACCGGCAGACCTGGACAATTCCTCTTAGCTTGGATAGTCATCGAAAACACGAGTGTGCCAGGCGCGGCTGTCCCGCGATAGGAGGAAATAGATGGCAGCAAGTGAACGGGTTTTAGGTGTCGGCGTAATCGGCCTCGGCGGGGCGTCCCTCGCCATGATCCCAAAGTTTGTTCAGAATCCCAACTTGCGCATTGCCGCGGCGGCGGATATCGATGCCGAGATCATGGACCGCTTCCGCAAGGACTTTCCGGATGCCGAGTCCTATGACGATGCTGCCAGGCTGTGCGCGAGCCGTAACGTCGACCTGGCCTACATTGCGACGCCGAACCGCTTCCACGCCGACCACGCGCGCATGGCCTTGGAGAACAAGAAGCACGTTCTCATCGAGAAGCCGATGACGATCGATATCGCGGGAGCCGAGCAAATGATCGCCACTGCGAAGCGCAACGGCGTGTTGCTGGGCGTCAACGTTAAACACAGCTTCGAGCCGCGCGTGCTGCGCTTGCGCGAGATGACGCGCAGCGGCGAGCTTGGCAGGCTCCGCATGATCAACAGCTGGCGTTTCAACGATTGGCTCTTCCGCCCACGCACTGCCGAAGAGCTGACGCCCGAATTCGGCGGCGGCATCTTGTGGCGCCAGGGAGCGCACCACTTCGACTTCATCAGAACGATCGCCGGCGGAATGGTGCGCAGCCTGCGCGGCAGCGCCGACGTCTGGGACCCAAACCGAGGCGTTCCCGGCTGCTATGCCGCATACTTCGATTTCGAAGATGGGACACTGGCCACCGCGATCAATAGCGGCTACGACCACTTTGACTCCAGGGAGTTTGTGCAACGGGGGTTTTCGGTTGATCTCGCAAACCACGCCAAGGCGCGGCGCGAATTGCGCGCGGCGCCCGACGTTGATTGGGAGGCGCGGGCCGCGCGCGCGGAACGCTACGGCGGCGCGCGCACGAGGAGCAACGAGGCCCGACCAGCACAACCGCCTTTGGGGTGGATTATGGGCGGGCCGTTGATCGCAAGCTTCGATAGGGGCGACGTACGCATGACTCCCGGCGGTCTCACGGTGTATGGCGATGACGAGTTGCACGAGATCGAGCTCGGCGTCAAAGGGGAGGACGGGCGCGACGGGCGCGTCAACACATTCTACGATGCGATCGTGCGCGACCGGCCGCTGCCCGCCGACGGCGCTTGGGGAATGGCCACCCTGGAAGTGCTCCTGGCGATCGAAAAGTCGGGCAGGACGCGTAAGGAAGCCTCTCTCCGGCACCAGGTACCTACGATCGACTAGAGCGAACACGCAACGTTTAAGGATCCGATACTCTACCAGGGTGAATTGTCATTTGGTTCAGTGTTGCCATGACTCAGCCTTCATCCCGAGAATTCCCGAATTTCGAAGTTCCCCGTTTTGGTTCTTTAAACGATTTGAACGGAGCGAAGCGATTGAACGTTTGGAACGACTGGAACGGCACGGCATTCGTTTGCCTGAGAGCCGGCTACCACGATTCTGTTCCCGGGTCGCCTTTCCACGGGCCGGCGATTTCGCTGGTGATCCAACCGCCATAGAAATAACCTGGCTGCGGGCGCACGCGCTCGCTATCGACGAAACACTCGACGCGACCGGGATAGAAGGAAAAGTAGTCTGAAATCGCGCCGTACGGAGCTTGCGCGCTCGGATAACTCCAGGCGATTGCTTCTCGCGCTAGTGTGGACGTTTCGAATGTCCAGTGTTTCGCCGCGCCTTTCCACTCGCAAATTGACGTACCGGAAAACGGTTTCAGCAGTTCCACGCGGACATCTCGTGGTGAAATGTAGAACGTCGGCGGTCCCGCGGTCTCCAGGATGCGATAACTTCCACGCGACTCGGCGATGAGCAGATCGCCGCGTCGTACGATGATGCGCCGATGGTCTGCAACAAGTTTTGGCGGCCGAGGATAATCCCACACGGACTCCTGTCCGGGCCCCGGTGTTTCGGCAAAAGGCGGCCGCTGCTGGCCGGTATATGCCCACATGGTTTTTGCTTGGTGATTAGCTTACACACCCTCAGAAGCGGAAACGAGTTCTTTCGGTGTGAGAACCGCGGATGAATCCGCACCGTCTGGCGGACACTGATTGCTAACCCTCCGTATAGCGAATATCGATTACGTCGAATGGACCGCCGATTTTCCCAGCCCAAACGCTTCCGCCAGCATTTCGTAAGACCGATGGCGCGGAGCGGGATCGTAGGTCCAGGTGACCACGACCAGCTCGTCGAGCTCTAAATTTTTTGCTAGTTCTTTCAGCCGCGCAGCGACCTGTTCTGAAGAACCGACAATCGCTTTGCGGCGCAGCTTTTCAGCAGTCGCGATCTCCGCGGGAGAGTACGGACGCTCGGCTTCCTCGGGCGGCATGAGCGGCAGGCGGATGCCTTGTCGGCGATCGATGATGGCGCGCTCGCGAGTTTTGAACTGGTGCAGTGCCTCTTCTTCCGTGTCGGCCGCCAGCGCCCAGACGCAAATTGTCGCGATCGGTTTGGGATTATTTTCGCTAGGGCGATAGTTCTTGCGGTAAAGATCCAGCGCCTGTTCCACACCGGTGCCTTCGCTGAAAAAATATGCGAACGCGTAGGGCAAACCAAAATAGGCTGCGAGTTGAGCGCCGTAGTCCGAGCTGCCGAGAATCCATAATTTCGGAGTGCTCGGCCCCGTCGGTTGGGCAACGACTGTCCTGAAGGGATGACCCTCAGGCAGCGGAGTTCCCGACACCCAGTGTTGCAGCTCCTGTACTTGCCGGGGAAATTGGTCAAGGACGTTCTGCGGATTTGGATTGAGCGCGTATGACGTCATCTGGTCGGATCCCGGCGCACGTCCAACACCGAGATCGATGCGGCCCGGGGCAATGGCCTCCAGGACACGAAACTGCTCGGCAACTTTTAGCGCGGCATAGTGCGGCAGCATGACGCCCGCGCTGCCGACACGGATACGCGGCGTGGTGGCGGCGATCGCAGCCATAAGCACCTCGGGCGCGGTGCCGACGATACTGCCGGAGTTGTGGTGCTCCGAGACCCAGTAGCGATGATAACCCAGCGAGTCGCAATGGCGGGCGAGTTCGAGGGTTTCACGGATCGCAGCGTCCTGCGCTCTACCGTTGGACGCCGTCGATTGATCGAGTACTGACAATCTCATGGGTGTGTGTGCTTTCGGAGTATTTACTATTCTCTACGAGAGCTGAATTAGCGCTGGCAGAGCGAATTGCCGATGCGCTGAACGCTAGGCTGTGGGTGTGATTCGAGCAAAAGAAAGTTGCTTAGCGACCTTGATCGTTATCCGAGGCGGTCGCCTGTTTTCAATCCAAATTGTTTGGCAAATTCCGCGGCGGCTATTTTTCCCGAGCCGCCGCGCATTCTTTTCACGGTTAAGGTCCCATCGTTTGCGGCGATAGTCAGATCATCTGCGCCGATTGCCGTCACTTGCCCCGGGCGAGCCGAATCACTTTCCAGCGAGAGACGGGCGTCGAAGATGCGGACCATTTTCCCCTGCCACGTCGTGTGCGCGCCCGGTTGCGGATCGCAGCCGCGGATTAGATTGTAAATTTCCTGCGCCGGCTTCGACCAATCGATCTTCCCATGTTCGTCGCCGCAGGGCGGATCATAGGTCGCTTTCGATTCGTCCTGCACGATGCGCGGCGGGTTACCGGCTTTGATCAAGTCGACGGCTTCGCTGATCGCTTCGATGCCAAGCGGGAAAATCTTGTTGAAATAGAGCGACCCGGTCGTGTCATCTGGCTCGACCTTCACTTGTTTTTGCAAAAGTATCGGGCCCGTATCGATGCCTTTGTCGACCCAAAAAAGTGTAAGGCCGGTTATGCTTTCGCCTTTGATCAAAGCCCAATTGAGTGCATTGGCGCCGCGATATTTCGGTAGCAGCGAAGGATGGAAGCAGATACTTCCGAGCCGCGGCACACTGAACACTTGCTGCGGGACGATATAGGCGACAAAGGCTAGAATAGCCAAGTCGGCATTGAGAGCTAGAAACTCTTCACGCACCTCGGGCGCTTTGAAAGATATGTGCTGGCGCACCGGAATTCCGAGTTGCAGCGCCTTCTGTTTAACCGGATCAGGTTTGCCGCCGGGGATATCGGGCGGACAATAGACCGCGAGGATTTCTTCGCCTTTGTCGAGAAGTTTTTCTAGAGTCTTTTCCGCGAACGCCGCTTGTCCGATCAAGATGATTCGCAAGATTGTCGTTCTCCTTCCGTGCGGTGTGCTGTCAACCGATGACTTTGTAATCGCCGCCCATATAGCTCTTGCAGAGATTCACATAAGTCGAAGAGCCCATTTTGATCCAATGCAGAGCTTCGCCGGCAAGCTCCTTTTTGACTTTCGCCGGCGCACCGGCAGCGAGGACTCTTGGCGGGATTTTCGTGTGGGGTACGACGACGCTGCCGGCGGCGATCAGCGCCTCTTCGCCGATCTCGACGTTTTCCAAAAGAGTGACATTCATGCCGATGATGGCGCCGCGTTTGATGAGCGGACCTTCCATGATAGCGCCGTGGCCTATGGTGCAGTCGTCTTCAATGATCGTCGGCGCTTCGCCCGAATGAAGCACGCAGTTATCCTGGATACTGGTGCGGGCGCCGACGATGATGGGATTCTGATTCTGATCCGATCGGATGACCGCACCCCACCACACGCTCGCTTCGTCGCCGATCGTGACGTCGCCGATAATCACGGCGGTCGGCGCGATGAAGGCCGTAGGGGAAATTTTCGGTTGCTTGCCTTTGTATTCGATGATCATCCGAATTTTACCTCCGCAAAATATCTTTTAACGATATTTGACGGAACCGGGGAAATCAAGGTTGGTGTCGTTCGAGTGATCAGTTCCATACTGGTCGCGCGCCAATCGCGGACGATCCGTATTTACTCCGCGTTTTGTAATCCGAGAGCGATTTTCGCAGTCACGCGGCACGGAGGGAGACACTTTGGATTAAGTTAAATCGTTGGAGAATTCAGTTCAATCCTAGCGTCATCGCTTCGTTGTCGACTACTTGATCACCTTATCCGCCCGCGCCAGCACATTAGGCGGAATCTTCAGGCCGATCTGTTTCGCGGCTTTGAGATTGACGATGAACTCGAACTTCTTTGGTTGCTCAACGGGAAGATCGGCGGGCTTGGCGCCTTTCAGTATTTTATCGACGTACACAGCGGCGCGCCGATACAAATCGGACGTGTTAGGGCCGTAGTACATCAGGCCTCCAGCGTCCACGTACGCTTGGCTTGCATACATGGCCGGTAGCCGATTCTTTGTCACAAGGGCAGCGATCCGTCTTTGGTGAGCACTGAATAGCGTGCTCGCCGTTACAGTGAGTGCGCCGATGTGCGCATTAATTGCTTCTTTGAATGCGCCCTCGAAATCGTCACCACTGCGTATCTCCACGGAATGAACCTGTAGGCGCAGTTCTCGTGCTGCAGCTTGGATCGCGCGCCACTGATTACCGCCTCCCTCCCAAAGCACACCGACGCGGGAGACCTTGGGAACGGTCTCCTTGAGTAACTGCAGCCGCTTTCCACCTAGGTCGTCGTTCAGCGAAGTTAGACCGGTGATATTTCCTCCGGGACGGGCGAGGCTTGAAACTACGGCCCCGTCAACAGCGTCGCTGCCCGAGGTCATTACAATTGGAATCGTCTTCGATGCTTGGTTTAGTGCGCGCGTTGTTGAATTGCCTCCCGATGCGACCAAGATATCCACCTTGACGCGGGCCAGCTCGACGGCAAGTTCGGAATAACGGTAGTCTATGCTGATGTTCTGACCTTCAACGTAACCCAGCTCGCGCAAACCTTGGCGAAATGCTTCGATACGGCCCGAGGAAGAAGAAGCGGTTCCGGTGTCGAGTAAACCTATCAGTGGGACCTTCTTCGCCTGCTGTGCTTCGGCCACAACACAAAGCGCATTGAGCCAAGCGCCAATCGCCAACCAGAAGACGCTCTTGCCGACTACCGACCACTGCCAACTGACTACGTTCATCGAATTACCCGATCCGCCCGCGCCAGCACGTTCGGCGGAATCGTCAGACCAATCTGCTTGGCGGTCTTGAGATTGATTACCAGTTCAAACTTCGTCGGCTGCTCGACCGGGAGGTCGGCAGGTCTAGCCCCTTTTAGAATTTTGTCTATGAAAACGGCGACGCGCCTCAACGGTTCAGACCGATCAGCGCCGTAGGACATAAGGCCACCGCTGGTGACAAAGTCACTACGCGGATATATCCCTGGCAATCGATTTTTTGCCGCCAGCTCCGTGATCCGTTTCTGGTTGGAATTGGCCAGCGCGTGCAGCGTCAGTACGAAAGCAGCACTATGGGTGCTAAGCGCCTCCTTAAAGGCTGTTTCGTATTTGTCGGCAGTGCCGACCTCCATGGAATCAAGTTGCAAACGCAGTTCTCGCGCCGGGTGTAGGGTTTCTTTCCATTGCTGGGTAGAGCTTTCATCCTGCGGATTCCACAGCACAGCTACGCGGGATAATTTGGGAATGGTTTCTTTTAGTAGCTCCAGTTGTTTGCCGACCAACACGGTCGCAAAGGTAGTGACACCTGTGATGTTTCCTCCAGGCCGCGCCAGGCTATCAACCAAACCATCCGCGACCGGGTCACCGACATTATAGAAAACAATTGGGATTATCCGGGTCGAGTTCTTCGCGGCGAGAGCAGCCGGTGGCGCCGGCGTGAGAAGCAGGCCGACTTTGAGCCGGACCAGTTCATCAGCCAAGGCGGGGAGTCGGTCGAGATTGTCATTAGCGAATCGAAACTCGATAGCGATATTCTTGCCCTCGACGTAACCAAGCTCACGGAGCATACGCCTAATTGTATCCGAGCCGCCGCCCGGCCCGGCTGCGGACCGGACTCCAAGAAACCCGATCTTGGGTATCTTTGCTTGTTGCTGTGCCCTAACGGGGAGGGCAATCGCCAAAAACAGAATTGGCAATAGCCAGACAACGCGGCCGTTTTTCAATTGTTTGCTCACGACTCAGGCCTTATCGAATCACCCGATCAAAATGCTGAGCCGTTATTATTCCTGGTCCGAAATAGCCAACTACTTTTCGATCAGATTTCGACCAAGATAGCGCACCTTAGCCGTGGCCCTTTGCATCGCGTAAACCATGGACTCGGTGATTTCCTCTTCGCTCGCGCCGCACTCGCGCGCCTTGCCGAGATGGATTTTGGCGCCATTCTCATGGCCGATAGCGATAGAGGCGGCAAAAAAAATCAACTCCCGTGTTTTGGGTTCGAGCGAACCTTCTTTATATTTTATGTTGTAAAACTCTTCGTCTCTCGTCATATCATCCCCTCGCCTTTCAAATCGTTGGTTACTTCATCGCAAACGCTTTTCGCCTCACCATTCACACAACTACCGAATCACCTTGTCGGCTCTCGCCAGCACATTCGGCGGAATCGTGAGGCCGATTTACTTGGCTGTCTGAAGATTAATGACGAGATCGATCCCACGGGCCGCCTCGACTGGCAAGTCCTTGGGTTTGACACCAGCAAGAATGCGCTGGACGTACTTCGCTGACAGCCGGCCTAGCTCGTGGTCCCTCACCCCAGTTGCTGCCGACCACGCCGGTATCGAAGTTATGCTCAGTGACATTGCCACGTTGCTAGGCTTTCGCAGCGTAACGCATTTTATCGTGAGCGGCGTATTCGAAGCTAAATGCCTAATTCGTGCGGCGGAGCCACAAATAACACGCCATCCCAGCTGCTGCCAGGAAATTTCCGATCAATACTATTGGCCAGGTGAGCTCATCCAAAACTGGCTTTGCAATAACAAACGCCGTGCCGACAAAGCCAAGTTCCAGAATCGCAAAAAGCAGTAAGAGCGATATGCCAAGATGAAGATTCCTTTTAGGCAACAAAACCAAATACGCCGCAATCACACCCAGCACCATAAAAACTAACCCGTGAACCCCTGAGTACATCAGTGTTAGTTTCAAAGAAACCTGCCCTCCCGCATTCGAGGCAAGACTTTGTTCTCCCAGGAAGAGTCCTTCTCCCAGCACGGTAGGCGTGTAAAGAGGTAGGCGAGTGACTGCGTCGAGGAATAGGAACCAAATAGCAATAACTGT